>WTAL01000057.1 GCA_013139635.1 Paracoccaceae bacterium | reverse complement strand
TCATAAAACAATGCGCCTTGCGCTTCTTGTTTTGGACCCATCATCGTTAGCAATCCCCTATATCAATAAGGAGATTGAATCAGCCAAGCCAACCTAAATCAAGTGAGGTTTTTCAACAGAATAAGCCTATTCTGTTGAAAAGCTCCAATATTTGGGTTTCGAGAAATTCCGCCAAAAGCACACCTTTACTGAAACTCATTGAGGATTGCTGCGAACGGCGCCAAGGAGCCGCAACAGCGCATTAAGTCCATTTTAGCCGAACCCCTCGCCAAAACTCTTCTCCGGCTCTGTGTAGGGAGATATTTTCCGGTTTTGGCCGAAACCGGAGTTTTCAACAGAATAGGCCGTTCGCGTCGATCTACACGAAGGGCGGATAGCGGACCTTCGCTGCAGGAGCGAAGTAAACCTCACGATATTAGAAAGCAGCCATTCACTTCCAGAATCATAATTTACGTACCGAACGGCCGAAGAACGGACTTTGGCTGCAGTTTACCACCTACGGGCCACTATATTGGTACGTATATTCGGGCAGTTTGATATGCTGAAAGTGAACGGAATTATACACTCGCTGCACGGCGGATTTGCGCTATGGTCGATTTAGCCCCGGTAGACCTTGCACCTGCCCAAGGGTGAACCCGAAAAACTTGCGGAAAGCTAGGCCAAAGGCTGGTTGACTTTCAAAATCGGCGATGATCGCTGCTTTGGCTGGGCTCTCGCCTGCAGAAAGTGCGCCCATCGCGGCTGTTAGGCGCGCTTGTTGGCGCCATTGTCGGAAACTCAGGCCGGTTTCTTTGCGAAAGAGTCGTGCAAGTGTGCGATCCGACACATTGCTTATCTGGACCCACTCCACCAATGAACTGGTGTTTTGTGGTTGCTTGCGCAGGGCATCAATAACCCGACGCAGTCGGGCATCCGTTGGCAATGGTAGATCAAGGGGCAAGATATTCGACTTTTCAATTTCGTCCAAGGCAAGCGCGGTTACATGGTGACCACGGCCCTGAATATCCCAGTTAAGCGGTTCACTACAGGCTGCAAGGATGAGTTCGCGCAGCAGGGGAGTAACTGAGATGACCTTACAATCACCGAAAAATCGCCGCGCTGCCGAACTTCGCAAAAAGAGTGCGCGCATGGCTACAGGGCCATCCATATAGATAGCGTGCTCGGTATTCGCGGGCATAAGAAGGGCAGTGCTGGGCAGAATGGTGTAGCTGGCAATTTGGGTTTCAATGTGCATTACGCCGGACACAGCGTAGATCAGGTGTGCTCGTGGGTGAGAATGTGTTTCAGCATTCATCCCAGCAGGATAATCTTCGCCGTAGCCGACGACAGGACGGGCCGCAGTTTCCACCGATGCCATCTGAGATTGTCTGTTTGGCGACAAAAAATGTTCTGCTGTTTTCATGGCGACAGGGTGATTTGTTATCAAAGGCATTAAATGGAGAATCGTACCGTGGTGGAAAAAATGACAAACCTTCAGATTATGAAGACATATTCCCGCGTCCGTTGTCGGGCGAACAGGTTAAGGTTTTGCCCCCTGCATTGGTTCCGCCGCGCATGCCATTGGTCGGCAGAGATGTCACATTGGAGCCTATGGTGGCCGCGCGCCATAGCGCCGATTTGTACGAGACGTCCCATGGCACAGACGAGGGTCTAAAAATATGGGATTACATGACCTATGGCCCTTGGCCGGATGTCAGCGCCTATCGGAATTTTTTACGTGGGCAATCGGCCAGTTTCGACCCTGTGTTTTTTTACAATATGCTCGAACAAAATGGGCAAGGCCGTTGGGCAAGCCAGCTTTCTGGATATCCACGCCCAGAATGGCGTGATCGAGATCGGTCATATCTGGTTTGGGCCAGAACTTCAGCGCACGCGGGGGGCCACTGAGGTCCTGTTCCTGATGATCCAGCATGCCATGGATGATCTGGGCTATCGGCGGATGCAGTGGCGGTGCAATGCGTTAAACGCAAAGTCACGGACAGCGGCACGCCGCCTCGGGTTTCGCTTTGAGGGTATTTTTTATAACAACCTCATCTTCAAAGGCATGAACCGTGACACGGCTTGGTATTCTATCCTCGATGATGAGTGGCCAGAAGTGCGGGAACATATGGAAACATGGCTGGCGCCTTCGAATTTCGATGAAAACGGGCGAGCCAAGTCATCCCTGTCCCAAGTCATGCAAGACCGTAAACCCAGCACGCGCAGGATTGAGTGAACCGATACTGCAACGAGCCCCCATGAAGGAGCGCCAAATTGGAACAGAATTATATTTCATCTTTACGTCGCAAAGATAGGGCCGTCACGGACGAGACATGGATTAAAGACATGCTTCGTTATGAACAATTTTGCGTAATTGCCAGCGCGCAAGACAACCAGCCATTCCTACGCCCTTCGGCGTTTTTCTATGACGAAAAGGCACATGCTATTTATATCCACGGTGCCCATACCGGTAGATCGTTTGACAATGTAAACGACAATAACAAAGTTTCACTTATACTGTGCGTCCTTGAGTACGCGAAGATCCTGTTGACGTTTTGGCGGGCATAGATTCTGTTTCTGATATGATCCGTCCTAATTTTCTTTCCCGTGAAGACCGCCTCGAACTCTTGGCC
>WTAL01000012.1 GCA_013139635.1 Paracoccaceae bacterium | reverse complement strand
GGCTCCTCCAGCGAGACCGAGGTGCGGTGGCCGTGCAGGGTGAGCGAGCGTTTCTGTGGCCGCGCGTCAGACATTGCGCTTGTGGCCATCAAGCACCCGCGCGGCTTTCACCGTTTGCGCCTGTTGCAGGGTTTTTTCGGCCTTGGTGCGACCATGCAGAGCGGCGCTTTGATCCGCCGCCTTGCGCTTTGAATCGCGCTCGACCTCTTTGCGTTTTTGGCGCAGGTTTACGAGCTTGCCACTCATTTCGGGCCGATCATATCTTCGGGGCGGACCACGCGGTCAAAAGTTTCGCCGTCTACCAGCCCAAGCGCAATGGCTTCTTCCCGCAGGGTCGTGCCATTTTTATGCGCGGTTTTGGCAACCTTGGTGGCGTTATCATAGCCGATAGTTGGCGCCAGCGCGGTTACCAGCATCAGGCTTTCCTGCATCAGCTTTTCAATGCGCGGCTTATTGGCCTCGATACCATTCAGCATCCGCTTGGTGAAGCTATCGGTAGCATCACCCAAAAGCTGGATAGATTGCAGCAGGTTATAAGACATCATCGGGTTATACACATTCAGCTCAAAATGCCCTTGCGAACCGGCAAAGCCAATGGCAGCATCGTTGCCCATAACATGAATCGCCACCTGCGTCAGCGCCTCGGCCTGCGTGGGGTTCACCTTGCCGGGCATAATCGAGCTACCCGGTTCATTCTCCGGCAAAATCAGCTCCCCAAGGCCCGAGCGCGGGCCAGAGCCCAGAAAGCGGATATCATTGGCGATTTTGTATGCACTTGCGGCCACGGTTTTAAGCGCGCCGGAAAGGAAAACCATCGCGTCATGCGCCGCGAGCGCCTCAAACTTATTTGGGGCCGTCACAAAAGGCAGGCCGGTTATTTCAGCCATATTAGCCGCCACAGCCTCCCCCCAGCCGATGCGGGTGTTTAGCCCCGTGCCCACAGCGGTGCCACCTTGGGCCAGCTCGTAAATATCAGGCATCGCGGCCTCTACCCGCTTAATGCCTTGGCGAATTTGGTGGGCATAGCCCGAAAACTCCTGCCCCAGCGTCAGCGGTGTTGCGTCTTGCGTGTGCGTGCGGCCAATCTTGATAATATCCTTAAAGGCCTCCGCCTTGGCCTCAAGCCCTTCAGCCAGCGCCGTTAGGCCGGGCATCAACACATCCCGCACCATCATCGCGGTGGCGATGTGCATGGCCGTGGGGAAGGTGTCGTTACTGCTTTGCCCCATGTTGCAATGGTCATTCGGGTGCACAGGGTCTTTGGAGCCAATAGTGCCGCCCAGCAGCTCAATCGCCCGATTAGCAATCACCTCATTAGCGTTCATGTTGCTTTGGGTGCCAGAGCCAGTTTGCCACACCACCAGCGGGAAATGCGCATCAAGCTTGCCGTCAACCACCTCACTTGCCGCCTCAACAATAGCATTGCCAATCTCGGGCGCAAGGCTACCGGAAGCCATATTCGCCTGCGCACAGGCCTTCTTAATCACCCCAAGCGCGCGCACAATCGCCACAGGCTGCTTTTCCCAGCCAATCGGAAAGTTCATCAACGAGCGCTGCGTTTGCGCCCCCCAATACTTGTCAGACGGAACGTCCAAGGGGCCAAAGCTATCGGTTTCAATGCGGGTGGTCATCAGGTGGTTCCTCTGGTTGGGCCAGTTACATCTCCGGTTTTAGCGCCGTGGCGGTTACGACACAATGGCCTAAATCAAAGACCAAAACCTTTCCAAATTGTCAAAATATCCCGGGGGTGAAGCGAAGCGAGGGGGCAGCGCCCCCTGCCACACACGCCATCGCCTCAGCGCGGCGCGCACATAACCCCACCAAGCAACCTCACGCCAGCCGCGCCGCTTCAGGACTTTTGGGAAAACACATAGGGCATGGCCGGCGGCAAATTCAACCAAACCTTCTTCAACATCCGCCATTCCAGCCCATTCGCCGCTCGCACCTCAGGTGCAATCGGCGGCTTTGGACCATACGTAAACTGCACATATTTGCCCCCTTTCACCATCAACGCAAACGCGCCGTCAATGATATTTTGCTGCACGGGCTCAGGAATAGAAAGCAGTGGCAATCCCGAAATCACCATCCCCACATTCTCCAGAGGCAAAGAACCAAGCGCTTGCGCATCCATCTCCAGCACATTGCAATCCGGAAACCGCACCTTAAGCGCCCTACAAAACTTCGGGTTCATCTCTACAATTGAAAGATCTTCGGGCTTTACCCCCGCGGCCAAAATTTGCCGCGTGATCACCCCGGTGCCTGCCCCAATTTCAACCACCCGCCCCGTTTCAGGTGTGATCTCAGAAACCATTTGCAAAGCCAGCCGCTTGCTAGACGGCGCAATGGCAGAAATGGTTTTGGGGTGGCGTACCAGCTGCCACATAAAAAGCGGAAAGCTCATATATCAGGAGCCCTTCCGAAACGCGTCAAGGCTCACAACGCCGCCACTTTCGGGCTTTGGCACCGCCTCAGGTTCCGGGTCCGGCTCTGGCGCTTCATGAATCGGCTCAAAAGCGAGCTGAAATTTGGCGTGTGGGTCCGCAAATGTCTTGATCGCATTAAACGGAATCACCAATGATTCCCCAACCCCGTTAAAGCTCAGCGTAATGCCAAAACGATCATTCATAATGGCAAGATTATCAAACCAGTGCTGCATTACAATCGTCATTTCTTCAGGGTATTTCGCCACCATCCAGCCGGGCATTTGCACCCCTGGCACCTTTGTGTCAAACACAAATACAAAGTGGTGCTCACCCGGCAGCCCCTCCTCGGATACCTTCGCCAGCAGCCCCTTAAGCATCTCGCGAAAGGCGCGCTGGATCAGCTGGTTATAATCAATTTTTTCGGTCATCCGCCCCGTCCCTGTGGCTGTTTTTGTTTGGGTATCAGAAATTGTGCCAAGGCTAAAGCAAAAGGTTGATGAAATTCATCTGCCCATTCAAAATGGCCTATGTTGAATTATCCAAATTGCCCTCAATCAATCCATTCACCCCGGCCAGGTTTGCTACCCAAAGTAGCGGAATTATGCCTGTAATTCCACACACACCACAACTTTTGCCCTCCGGTCAAACCGCACACATCTCCATAAATCCCCTATTGCAGAATTCAGTCTTTCTAGATTGCAACCCCCCAAACACTACACTATACACCCGCCTAAGCACCCGTAGCTCAGCTGGATAGAGCGCTGCCCTCCGAAGGCAGAGGTCTCGCGTTCGAATCGCGACGGGTGCACCAGTTTCTCCCCTTCAATACAGATACTTACGCATTTGGACGATTCCACCTATTGGTCCCCTGTACGCAGTATGTACGCACTACGTCTGTTTTCGCGCATTTCGCGAAGGTTTTGTTCCTTCGAAATTCTACATTGGATGAGGTGAAGCCATGAGCTTTCACGTCACGTCAACTTGTACCCAGCGCAAATTCGGGTCTGCCACACGCAAACAGATCATCAGCTTTCTTGCCGACAAGGCCAGCGATGATGGGTCAGGCATTTGGTGCTCTAAGGGAACAATCGCTCAGAGCACAGAACTAAGTAAAAGCACCGTTAAGCGGACCATCACCCAGTTCCTGAACGAGGGCATCATTTTGGAAACCGGCAAGCGGTCGAATAGTCGCGGATATACGGTTGAATATCGCATCAATCTTGATCAGGTGGCTCAGCTGCCGCTGACTAAGGAGCTGCCAGAAACAACGGGGGTCACAGTGAACCCGGTTCAGCATGAACCCCCAAGAGGGTCCACTGTGCGCCCCCAAGGGGGTTCACCACGAACCCCAAACCATCCCTTAACCATCCTTGAACCACCTACGCGCAAGCGCGAAGGTGCGGCGGAGGATTTATCCACAAAGGAATTTGAAACTGTCTGGTGCGCATTTCCTGAAGACCGGAGGCGCAACGAGGAAACCTGCCAGCAAATATTTGAGGAGGCGATAGCGCGAGACGTAACGCCGGAGGATATTCTGGCAGCAGTTCAGGCTTACGCTCAAACTACGGCGGGTTACACGCGCGGCAAAGTCAAATTCTCGGACAATTGGTTTCGCAGCTCTTCTTGGGTGGAGCATGTGGCGGCACGGAACGAGGCAGAAAAATCCAATACGATTGTTTTGCAGGATTCGCTGGAGCGTTGCAAAAGCTGGATTTCAAACCGTAGCTCGATGTGCGCGCACATCAGCAAAGCCCAGATTGAAGCGCTGATTGCCAAGGGCGACGTCACCCAAACGATGTTGATTTCTGCGGGGATTGGGGAATGAGAATTGACACGAGCATGGGGAAGTCGAGTCTGGTTAGTGTCAGTGGCCAGCATACTTTTGTGGCCACGCGATGCTTTGGCTGCCAAAAGGCTGGCGATGGGTGGCTGCGCCTCCCCTTCGAACCCCTCAATCGGCTTGCAGCCGATTCAAAGGCAGTGCCTCCCCACATGAGCGGGAGCCGCTCATGTGGGTAAAGCTTCGCACCACCCCAGAGCAGCGCGCCGCGTGGTATGCCAAGGCCGAAACCAAGGGCGTCAACTTCTCGGAGCTGGCCCGCCATGCGCTGGACGGCATCTCCGTGCGGCGCCGCGCCCAGCTGCGCCGCATTGACCCCGCCTTGCTTCGGCAGTTGGCGCGGCTTGGCAATAACCTCAACCAGCTGGCTCGATGGGCGAACCGCGACCAACGCCACGCAAACACGTTTGCCATCACGGCCCAGCTTGTCAGCATTGAGCGTGAGCTTGCAAAACTGCGGAAAGCTTACGAGGTGCGCGATGCTGATTAAATTCTTCGGCGGTGCTGGCAGTGGCGGCGGCATTGCGAATTACCTCGTGGACCCCGACCGCGCCGGCCGTGAAGACGCACCGCCCGAAGTCGTGCGCGGCAACATAGACCAAACCCGAGAACTTATCGACAGCACCGACCGGAAGTGGACTTACTCAACGGGCGTGATTAGCTTTGCGCCTGAGGACCGCCCGACCGAAGCGCAACAGGATGCCCTGATGGATGATTTTGAGCGCTTGGCCTTTGCGGGCCTAAAGCCAGATCAATACGACATCACATGGGTACGCCACAGCCACACCTCCGGCGGGCGGGTTGAATTGCATTTTCTAACTCCACGCACGGAACTCTCCAGCGGCAAATCCTTCAACATTGCGCCCCCGGGATGGGAGCGATCCTACGCGCCGCTGAGAGACGCCTACAATTACGAATATGAGTGGGCGCGGCCAGACGACCCGCAGCGTTCAAGAACGCTTCAGTGGACGCCAGAACGCGCTGACCGAGGCGAGGCCCGCGAGACAATCACCGCCTATCTCGAAAGCGCCATCGTCACAGGCCAAATCAGCGACCGTGAAGGCATTGTCAGCGCCCTTAACGAGGCCGGATACAAACCCCACGATTGGGCAAAAACTACATCACAGCGCTAAACCCAGAAACGGGTGAACGCTGGCGCTTGAAAGGACGGATTTATGAGAAAGACTGGACCCGCGACAAAGAACTTGACCGAACAACTGCAAGAGACGGTCAGGCGGCAGAGGGAGGAAATCTAGGCGGCGACCCAAGACGAGCTGCAAACGCTCGTGAGCGGCTTGAGACAATCATCCAGCATCGCGCTCGATGGGTTGAAGAGCGATATCCTGTCCCAGCTCTCGGTGATCCAGAGCGAAGTGACAACGCGCCGGAAGCTGATGAACGAGGAATTGGCGGAGATACGCAAAAGCCCGAGGCGGATGATCCTGAGCAGTGTGGCGATAGCGGCGACAATAACCGCGATATTCTGGTCCGGCCCGACCCTTTGGATGATGTGGCAGATGGGCAGCGTGACAGTCCAGAGCGCCGAGAACGGGACGTTTCTGATCCTACCCCCAACGGCGCAGACGGGCTGGACCTGCGGCGGCAATCCCTGCGTGAAACTGAAGGAGTAAGCGATGAACAATCTAACCCAGATCGAAAAGGCGCTGTTGAAAGAATTCGAGAGCTTGGCCGCAACATTCGCGGATTTGGCGCAGCAGCAATCGAAACTATCCGATCATTTTTCGGCCACAGTGAGTGCGCTGACCAACCGCCAGAACAGGTTAGAGACGCATTTGCTGCAAGTGAGCGAAGCCTTGGAAAAGCAGAACACCTCAACCAAAGCGCTGATCAAGAAAGCCAGTCGATTGAGCAGCGGTTGGAGTTGAAGGAATATGGCAAAGGCATTCAGCGGGAGCTTGAGCGCGGATATGAGCGGGTTCGCTAAAGACAATTCAATTAACCAACCTATCAGAAACGGGCAATACAATGGCAGAAATATCAATCGTATTTCGGAATAAAGACATGAGTTCGACCGGAAAAATCTATATGGATCACATGGAATTGGCAGCGAATTAGCGGCAATATATCGAAAGGCCTCGTTTTATGTCGATGTGATCACCCGACGTGATGAAGTTGCCTAAGTTGTCCGCTATCAATCGTGGACACTAAAGGGCACTCTATGAGCGGGAGACGGTATTGGTCGGATCAAGAGAAGTGTTCGATTTGTTTGCAGACGGCGGTAACGGGTGTTTCGGTAGCGCAGGCGGCGCGGCGGTATACGCCGAATGCCAATCTGATTTTCATATGGCTACGAGATGAGCGGTATACTCCGGTTTTTGAGCCCGAGATGGAAAGTGGTGTGCCACCACATGATTTGGAAATTGAAAAGCTAATTCCACTCACCGTAAGGTGGTAGACACATCTCCGCATGCTCGCTATAATCAACAATCAGGGCATAATTTAGTATTGGCACTCTCGTTAACTTAGGCGATTGTATACTTGACAAACCCAAGGTTATTTCCTATCTATAATACATAGAGTTAAAGGAAACGCCAATGTCTGTTCTATCCAAATCCTACATGCACGATGAAGCCGCAGCCTTTGCGCACGTTGAGGCTATGCTTTGGGCAGATGGTCCGGTTTGCCCGTTCTGTGGCGTGGTAGACAGCGCATATGACCTTAAGGGGGTTCGTTCCAAGCCTAGCAAGAAAAACCCCGAGGGCGTTGAGCGCCATGGACTAAAGAAGTGTTCCGCTTGCCGCAAGCAATTCACCGTGCGTCACAACACGATCTTCGCAGAGAGCCATATCCCGCTGCACAAGTGGCTACAGGCCATTTACCTTATGACCAGCAGTAAGAAGGGCATCAGCAGCCACCAGCTTCACCGTGTGCTTGAAATTACCTATAAATCCGCATGGTTCATGTCTCACCGTATTCGTGAGGCTATGCGTAGCGATAGCTCCGTTAACTTTGGTTCTGGTGGTGGCGTTGTAGAGGTTGACGAGACCTTCATCGGCCACAAGCACAAGAAGGCAGAAGGCGCACGTGGCTATGCCCATAAGAACGCTATGTTGGCGCTGGTTGACCGCACAACGGGTCAATCCAAGTCCTTTGTGGTTAAGGACGTGAAAGCGTCTACCTTGCTGCCAATCTTGCGCGAGAATATCGCCAAGGAAGCAATCGTTTATACCGATGAAGCCAAGCAATACACCAAGGTTGGTGAAGAATTCGCTGAACATGATTTCACCACGCATAGCAAGGGCAACTACGTGCGCGGCAATGTTCACACCAACACGATTGAAGGCTATTTCAGCATCTTCAAGCGTGGCATGAAGGGCGTTTATCAGCATTGCGGCAAACAACATCTTCATCGTTATGCGGCAGAGTTTGAGTTCCGGTATAACAACCGTATTGCTAACGGGGTTAATGACGAGCGCCGTGCGGAAAAGACACTTCACGGCATTGTTGGTAAGAGAGTTCTTTACAGGGACTCATTGGGAGCTTAGAATCTGCTCCAAAGGAGCAGAAGATGAGCGACAGCAAGACATATCAGTTTGTTATCAAAGATTTCACCCCCGAGACAATGCCCTTGTCTCGGCTGGTTGAGTATTACGCTTTGCTTAACAAGATGTTCGGAGATATTGAAGGCGTTCACTTGGTTTCCATCAACAAGGGCAGCCACAAGAACCTACTAAAAATAGACGGTAGAGCCGAAGACAAATTTTTTAGCAGGGTGGATGGTGTTCGCCAAGGAACTGCTAGTAAGCCTGTTTTGGCTGCCAGAGATGGCATTAATGTTTTGGTGTCTGAAGACAATACTTCCGCTGACTTCATCAGCGACCTTGGGGAGAAGGTTATTCAGTTCAAGGCCAGTGGCGTCGAAGCCGCTAAGCGTATTAGGATTCGTGACGCATGCGATTTTGTTGGAAAGCTATATCATCTTTCTGGAAAGGATAGCAGTAAGGTTTCCATCCGGATTGACACTAAAGAATATGGTTCTGTTGCTGGCATTGTTTGTGAGAGCATGGCTCGCGACCTACGTAAATACACATTAGATTTTGTTCGCCTTACTGGGCGAGGCGATTGGTCTAAAGTTGGCGATGGCCCTTGGCAGGTATCCAACTTCGAGGTTGAGGGCTTTGAGTTAGTCAAAAAAACATCCTTTAGGGCTGCGGTTGATGATATTAGAAATCTAGCAATAAAATGGGAGGATAACCCCCTCGGCTTCTTGGAACGTCTAGAAGAAGAAAATGGGGCTATCCAATGATCGTCGCATTTGACAACACCATCCTAACACTCCTGTTTTATCCTGATGCAATGCCGAGCAAAGACCCAGTGACGGGCAAGGATGTGACGCATTTTAAGCAAAAGGTGAATTCCCTGATTGACCTCCATAGTTCTGCCGGGGATACGATCCTGCTTCCTACCCCCGCTTTGTCTGAGACATACACATGTGTAGATGAGCCTGCAAAACTCGCTCAGAAAATCAGTGAATATCACTGCTTCAGGCCAGCTTCCTTCAACAATATGGCTGCGTTGGAATTAGCCGAAGTTACTAGGTCCGCCATATTAGCAGGTGACAAACGGTCTGGTATGGAAGAGCCTTATCAGAAAATTAAATTTGACCGGCAAATTGTCGCGATAGCTAAAGCTCATAATGCTGAAATTCTCTATACCGACGACAAAACTCAGACCTCATTCGCAAAAGAAGTTGGAATAACCGTAAAGCACTCTTGGGAATTGGAGTTGTCCGATAAATATGCGCAAGGGGATATGCTGGAAAATGACTGACAAAACCCAACACGATAAGTTCAAGGAAGCCGCACGTGAACTAGGCTGCGACGAGGATGAAAAGCACTTTGACGCCACGGTAAAGAAACTGGCTAAAGATGGCGGCAAGAAAGCCGAGCCTAAGAAGGACTGAAACGCTTAAGGCTTTCCGCCTTCAAAGTTGATTAAGCCTGTGGTTTGTCAAGTATACAATCGCCTTAACTTAGGGGAGATTAGTGAAAAAAATCGTAGTTTTTTATGACTCTGCTGATTTAGCCGTTGCGCGGAAGGTTGCAGATGAAATCAAGGCAACTGGGTTCTCATCATGGCTTGCCAACGACGACAGTAAGGTTGATTGGCATTCTGAAGTTGAAGAATTGGTGACTTCTGACACTTGCGCAGGAGCTGTGGTAATTTGGTCCGAGAGTTCCAAATCAAACTTAGTGGTGCGTGACGAAGCAAAGGAAGTTACCAACGCAATTAAGCCTCTTCTCGGCCTTTTATTGGACGGCACTAGTAAAGCACCATTTGGTTTACGCGACGGTCCACGACATCGGCTTGAGGTTGGGCTCAATGGCACTGTACATGGTGAACTGAGGCAAAAGCTAAACACCATTTTTGGAGAGGCTGGCCCGAAAGAACGCGCACTAATTCTCAACAAAAAGAAATTATTTGCTCCAGAAATGATTCTGTCGGTTTCATCTTTTGAAACTCAGATCGAACCAGATGCCACTTTGAGCTTATTGAGTCATGTGAGACCGCCCGCAGTATTAGTGTCAGCCTATGACTTGCTGCGACCGAAGCCGTTGTCGTTACGGTCAGCAATCAAGCCAAAAATCACAAATATTGCTGCAATTGAGAGCTTGCGTGAAACTGGTTCATTGGTTTTCCTAGATTCAGGAAACTATGAGGCAATGCAGTATAAGGACTCTAGTTGGAAGAAGGGTACAAAACACCTACTGGAGGCCCATAAACTGGTCGATGTGGATTTGGCTTTCACGCATGATAGCTTTCCAAAGGAAACGTCTCTTGTGAAAGTATCCGTACAACAGCGCATCGATGAAATTTCAGAAGAGTATGCGCGGGATCAATCATTAATCGATTGTGCCGTCGCGCCAATTGTTCACGCACCGAGACTTTTGGGCGGCCAATATTGCTATGATCGCTTGCCTGAAATTTGCTGCGGGGTTGTGCGTGCGATTGCCCCACCAATGATTGCAGTTGCTGAGCGTGAACTTGGCGATGGTCTCATGGAACGAATTTGCACAGTGGCTAAAATCCGCAAAGCCCTTGTTGATCAAGGATCGGAAACACTGCTGCATGTACTAGGGACCGGCAACCCAATTACCATGGCTTTTCTGTCGTTGGCAGGTGCTGACTTTTTTGACGGATTGGAGTGGTGTAGAACGGCCATAGATGGGAAGAGCTGGCGCTTGTACCATTTTCAGCAGTGGGATTTATTTGCTTCGCAAACTGGCCTAATAACTTCGGCAGAGGTAGCCACTTTAATTAAAAACCAAAACGGATCGACGCCCTGGTTTATTAAGGTTGCTTTCCACAATATGGCCTTCTTTATGCAGGCTAGCAAAGAGATTCAAACGGCTCACAAAAACGATCTCTATGAGCGACTTTTCTCTGACAAGGATTTATGGGTAGAGTACAAATTAGCCATCGAACGATTAAGGAGGGCATAAATAGTGCAGCTTGCAACGCAAATCGAAGAAATAGCTTTAGATTTTGGTCGCCGGTTTTCAGGCGTAGCGCCGAATCCTCCAGTTGACAGCCCCAGTCGTTTGCGTGAAATGGTTATAGCTGCAGCAATCGGCAGTGGGGTGCGTTATGATCTGGCATCTTCGATGGCAAAGGCCTTGGTCGAGGATCCGACCACTCAACAAATTGATCTGGTTTCATCTCGCCATAGGTTTCCAAACCAAACTAGAAAGCGGTTAAACGCAATATTAGCTGATCAAGCGTCGATTCTAGATACCACTATTGCTTGGCTCGGCAAGCCAAAATGTGTCTTTAAAAACAGGAAATTGATGGCTGAACTCGTTCCTGGTCTTGGCCCCAAGCAAACCAGCTTTCTATTCAGTTGCACAGGCTATGGCCAAGAGATTGCAGTTTTAGATAGGCACATCTTAAAATATTTGCAGCTCGTTGGGATTACCGAGGTCTGCAGCATGCCTACTTCTTGGAAAAAGTACGAGGACATTGAAGCCGCGTATTTGTTATATTCTTCGCAAAAGGAGGTTCGAGCCGATGCATTGGATTTGGCCATTTGGATTACAATGAAAGCTGCTGGCAGGAAGGTATCAGAATGCGCGCAGTAGTTTTGGCATCTGGTGGACTAGATTCTACGCTTTTGGCGCGCCTTGCGTCCGAAGAAGGTTACGAGGTATTCCCGCTGTTTGTTGATTACGGACAATTGGCGGCTCAAACAGAATTGAGCCACTGCATCGCGGCTATGGATAAGAACGGCATTCGAAAACCAGTCGTAGCAGATATTAAAGGCTTCGGTGAGTTGGTTCCTTCCGGCTTAACCAATTCTGATCTTCACGTAGTTGACCAAGCGTTCACTCCTGGTCGCAATAGTTTATTTTTGCTCAGTGCCGCTTCATACGCGGCTACGATTGAAGCACAGACCATCATGATTGGCCTCTTAGACGAACGGTTCCATCTATTTCCCGACCAAACAAAAGATTACCTTGAGAAAGCTGAAAAATTCCTAAGCTTGGCGGTTGGGCAGACGATTTCTGTTAAGGCTCCCTTAATGGCATTTTCAAAACAAGAAGTGATTGCGATGTCAAAAGCAAAAGGCATCGGCCAAACTTACTCATGTCACGTTGGCTCTGAAATACCTTGCGGTGTGTGCATTGCTTGCAAAGAATTTAACATAGGAGGCGAATAATATGGGCGGTGGTGGAACTGGCGGATATCGTAATATCGGCAATGTGGACAAATTGCTACAAGAAGCTAAGGATCGGCTGAACGATAGTGGACGGAAAAATCTTTTCATTAGCTTTGCTTACGAGGATGCTAACGAAGTCAACTTGCTTCGGGGGCAGGCAAAGAACGAAAATTCCGACATTGAATTCAACGATTGGTCCGTAAAAGACGCTTTTGACAGCAAAAACGCCGACTACATCAAGCGACAGATAACGGAGCGTATCAGGCGATCCTCGACTACCGTCGTTTATGTTTCAGAGCAGACCCAAAATAGCAGGTGGGTGAATTGGGAAGTCAACAAGTCTATCGAACTCGGCAAACGGGTTATCGCAGTGCACAAGGGCGATAGCCCGCCGAAGAGCATACCTGACTCAGTGAAAAACAACCCCAATATTACTGTAGAAAAGTGGAAGGACTTAAAAGACATTTTGTGACATATATGGAAATCCAATTATATGGGGGGCAGATTTTGGCAACAGTAATTTTCGTACACGGTATCTCTAACATGCCAGCGCCTAGCGTTTTGCAATCGCTCTGGGAAAACGCCTTTGCGGTTGAAAAACCCAGCAACCCAGGCATCGAAATTGGCGCCTATGGAGCGAATGTGGAACTCGTTTATTGGTCAGACGTACTGTACAGGGACTTCGCGAAATCTAAATCAGGAGCGGAAAGTTCTACAATTTCTCTTGAAATGTCCAATGCAGTGCGTGGTGAGAGCCCGTCTCTAGAGAATGTGTCTATGGACTGGGCGGAGAACGTATCAAAAAAACTAGACATAGACTTCCAAGATTTTGCATTGCATCTTCCGACGCCGTTTGATGACATTGAAAACGATATTATTTCAGCTGCAGCCGCCGAAGCTATCCCGTTGCCTTGGCCTCTGAAAAAGCCATTGATGCGTGCATTTGTTCGGGACGCGCACCACTACCTCTTCAACGTTGAACATTCACCTCGCGCCGGTGTGAGCTATCATGTCCGAAAAGAGCTGCGAGAACGGTTTGTTTCAAAAGTGATTGAGGCCAAGAAGGTGGGTCCGGTCATAGTCGTTGCCCATAGTTTGGGAACAGTAATAGCTTACGACTGCTTAAAAAACGTCGATGAATGCCCCCAAGTTCAAAGCCTGATCACCATTGGAAGCCCACTAGGAATGTCCGAAATGCAGGACAAGCTGGACCCTGGTTACACGCTTGAAGACGGCTATGCGCATGAGAAAATAATTGAGGATTGGTACAACATTTATGATCCACTGGATATTGTGAGTCGCGCGGATCCTGTCCTACGAAACGACTATCTCGATAGTGGCAAGCAACGTGTAACAGACATTCGTCAGAACAACGGTGGAGTTTGGACACACGGAATGTTGAAATATGCGGCTCAAGCCGAGCTTCGTGAAGTGTTACGAAACGAGTTGAGGAAACTATGACCGAAGGAAATCCCCTTATTGCAAAGCTATCGGAGGCTCTTAAGCAGGGTGAAGAACGTGCAACCGACGAGGCCGTCTCCAGTGTGCTAACTTGCGTTGCTGAAAACGGCACAGCCTTTTCTGAGCTAGATGTTCAAAAAGTAAACCGGCTACTCCGAAACCACCAGCAACATGAATACATGATTTCTTATGGTGAGATGCTTAGCTCCGAGGGCAGGAATACTTTTGATACGGACAAGCACTATGCTCAAGCACTCATAGACACCGGTGCACCACATAAAGCGTTACCTCTACTCAACGCAATGATACGAGACAGTGAGGCCCGGGGCAGCTTTGACGACTTTGCTGAGGCAAGTGGATTAGTTGGGCGCGTACACAAAGATCTATTCTTAACTCATATCGAAAATAATGCAGATGAGGCCTCTCGGCATCTTCTTAGATCGTTCCTTGCATATAATGAGCCTTGGCTGCGCTCGCCAAGTAAGAGCATCTGGCATGGTGTGAACTTATTGGCACTAAGCTCAAATGCGGCGGCGAATGGCTTTAGTATACCAAGCATTGTTTCACCGGATAACATCGCTGACTCTGTCATTGAGACGATTTCCCACAAAGAAATGGGGGATCGCAACTATTGGGATTGGGCCAGTCTAGCTGAAGCTCATGTGTGGAAAGAGGACTGGAGTTCCGCTTCCGAAGCGATTGTTACCGCATTAGACACCGGAAATGCTGATCCATTTCAGCTCAATGGCACGCTACGGCAGTTCAAGGAGTTATGGTGTCTGCAAGACCGCGGTTCTGATGCCGCCCTCTTGGTCACTTGGCTTGAACGAAATATGATGGGTCAACCGAATAGCGAACTTATTCTCGATGCAGAAGACATAGATCGGCAGCAGTCTGTTGATGAAGGTCTGCTCCAGGCTCTCCATAGCCATCATCGAATGCGGACTCGCGAGTGGATAGAGAAGTTCCTTCTGCGCGGCGAATGCGTCGCTTCCATCGTAAATATTAATTCTAATGAACCCAAGGGAACCTGTTCAGTTTTAGATGGAGGTATATTTTCAGACGAACTTACAGGACGTCTTGTACTACTTACCAATGACCATGTTGTAAGTGATTTTCGCGACACCTACTCGGAAAAGATACAGCCATTGCGATCAGATGAAGCGGCTGTCAGGTTCACACAATCTTCGGATCCTGATCGGAAACATCCAATCGCGAAAGTTATTTGGTCTTCGCCATATCAAGTTCATGACGTTTGCTTGTTTGAGCTGGACGGACCGTTGCCAATAAGCGCGCCAACAATTCCCGTTGTGTCATACGTACCAGCAGTAAATGTAGAGAAGCCTGAAGAAGTCTATCTGATTAGCCATCCAGAAAAGGACGCCCTTTCGTTTTCATTTCAGAACACAGATCTGATTGACCATGATACTAAAACTAAAGGAAAAGACAGCCTAGTTCCCGGGTTAATTCATTATACGACACCATCAGTCCCCGGAAGCTCCGGAGGTATTGCTTTGAACGCGGGACTCGAAATGATTGGCCTTCATCACGCTGGAGGCTCAGAAATAAAGCGCCTAAACGGAGAGACTGGTACATATGCGGTTAACGAAGCTATTTGGATTCAACCTATAATCAATGCAATCCGAACTGATTTAGCGGCAGGAAAATGCCGTTGGGAGTCCAAATGATGGTTTGACTAACAGAACGACTAAATATTTTCATACAAGTTTGCTTCAATTTCGGGCGCAACTAAGGCGATACTTTTTGAGTGGGTGACTGAATATCTAATAGCTACCAAATACCCCTTTTATAAATCTATGTTTGTATTTTCTGGATCGTTCTGGAAATCTCGTATAGCATTGTTCCAAATTGGTAAGGTCGAGCTGGGAGTAATAATTTAATGGCGATGAAGTGCTTTACTATAATGCCTTTTTCAGAGGATTTCAGTGATGTCTACGCAACTATTCGCCGTGCTGTGAATTCCATTGATGATCTGGAAATTGAAGTTTTCCGCCTTGGCGATAACTTGGCTCCAGGCAGAATTTCCCAAGAACTCATACAGTCACTCGATGATTCAAAAATTTGCATTGCCGACCTGACCGGCAGCAATCCAAATGTCATGTGGGAAATCGGCTATGCAATGGCACTTGGGAAACCCGTAATCTTCCTTTCTCAAAATCTTGCCGAGCGACCTTTTGATTTGGTTGATATGCGAACAATAAACTATTCCAGAGAGCGTTTATCCGAAACCCTAGAAAACCAACTCGCCACAGTTGTTCGGGCGACAGTGGGAGCTTTCGTGCTTTCAAGAGAAACCGCGACAACACCCCTTCCCAAGGCCAGCGTAATGTCGATTGCGGTAACGGGGTCGATGCATGCGAAAGCTGCTAAATGCCTCCGGCGACTAGATACTTTGCTCGAACCCTACCTCGACCGAGATATTACATGGTACTGCGGATCATATGGTGAAACTGATGAGCTTGTTTGCAAATTTCTGTTAGAGCGAGGTGAAAAAGTAGTTGTTGTTGGCTATGATGCATACGACATCTCAGAAAAAATGTTAAAATATGTGGTTAGCCATGGATTGCCATTCGTTGATGCTAGTAGAGAACAACTGCCACCTGGGTTTTCAGGTCCTACAGATAGAGATCGGCTTTTTTATATGCGGGCCGACGTTATCATTCTCCTTTGGAATGGGCGAAGTAGCGGCATCAAGGAAATGATTGATTGGTATCAAACAAATGGAAAGGATCATATCGTGGGGTTTGTCGGGTAAACTCTTGTGAAGAATTCAACGCCATGCCACCTGCCAGAGAAATGCAACGGGAGAGCGTAGCGCCGTGTTGTCGACAAAAAGGACGGGAACCGGAACTTCGCTGCGGATGCAGACCATCTGGTCGCAGGTTTGCCTTGCTCACGCGGATTGGATGTCGACCAATCAGTGTTCCTTCAGAGCCCACCTAGTCTCGACGGATAGTCTCATCGGTTGCGTGAGTGCGCCGCTGAAACGTCCCATCTTCGAGGGTCCAAATGCTGGTGAACCATCTTTGACCGAATACATCATTTCTGTCGGAGTGCAGCTCTTTCCCTCCGCCAATGACCCATATCGGAGCGAGCTCCTTCTGCAACAAAAGACGTACAAAAGCGTCCCGGTTAATGAGGCCGGCACTTGGTCCTTTCCTTGAAATCGAAGGATCCTTGAAAATCTCACCGCCATTCGGATCCGAGTAGATCAGATCGCGCCCATCTTCGAGCGACATATCTAGGTCTCGCATCAGCCAAGGGCAGGGCAAGATTACGCTTAAGTTTTGCAATAGGCTAAAGTTGTATCCGCCAGTTTCTTGTAGAAGACTAAAGGTCGGACAAATTCCTTCCACTGGCGCAGTTGCCCAACTTGACGTAGGCTCATCGATCCATTTCTGAGCCCACTCGGTTGTCCATTCCTCGCCCATCTCCGTACGCCATCCAAACTCACCGAGAAAGCCTTCTGACGATGCTTCATTCGTGAATCCAAGGTCGTGATCGGCCGTGAGCATTTTTGGACCTGTCGCGGAATTGTGCCGCTCCTTTAACCGCGTATTATGCGCAAAAGGAGGACGACTATGGGAAAGAATCATACGGCTGAATTTAGGCAAGAGGCGGTGCGGGTTGCGCTGACCAGTGG
>WTAL01000153.1 GCA_013139635.1 Paracoccaceae bacterium | reverse complement strand
CCCGGAATGATGGTATGCATCGGGCGCTTGCCGCCTTCGGCCTCATTAGGGTGGCCTGCTTGCAGGGTAAAACCCGCGCCGCGATTTTGCAGCAAGATGCCAAATTTATCAGACGCTATACCGCTGCCAAAGCTATGAAACACCGAATAAATCAGCGAGAGCGCCATACGGTTTTTATCAACCACGGTTAGATAAATGGTTTCTTTATGCACAGATTCCAGCCGCTGGCTGGGCAGGTGCAGGGCTTTTCCGGGGTCAATCAAAGCGGCAAGGCTGGCGGCGGTATCGGGGCTGAGGAAATGGTCTAGCCGCTGCGTGGCAGAGGGATCAGCGATGAAGCGGTCGCGGGCGTCATAGGCCAATTTTGCGGCTTCGGCTTCCAAATGGGCGCGCTCGGCGCTGAGCGGGCCGAGGCTGGCCAGATCAAAATGCCCAAGAATATTGGCCATCAGAAGCGCCGTAGCACCATGACCGTTTGGCGGCAGCTCGGTGAGGGTGTGGCCTTTGTAAATGGTGCTGATAGGCTCGACATAATCGCATTTGGTGGCGGCAAAATCTTCTAGTGTGTGGCACCCGCCAACGGCTTGCAGGGTGTTCACCATATCTGCCGCCACTTCGCCCTCATAAAAGCCCGCGCGGCCCTCAGCTGCGATTTTACGAAGCACGTTAGCTTGCTCTGGCGCGGCAAAAACCTGCCCTGCATTAGGGGCTTTACCGTTAAGCAAATAGCGGTTGCGGGCGTTGCCCTGCAAGCGGCCTGCGGCAATGGCCCAATCAAAGGCCACACGCGGGGCAACTGGGATGCCCTCCTCAGCATAGCGAATGGCGGGGGCGAGCACTTCGGAAAGCGGCATTTTACCATGGTCTTGGCTTAGCGTAACAAAGCCATCCACCGCGCCGGGGATGGTAACAGCATCGGCGCCGCCATCGGGAATGGCGGCATGGCCAGCGGCGCGTAACCGCTCAGACGAAAGGCCGGCGGGCGCACGGCCAGAAGCATTTAGGCCGATGGGGTTTCCCCCCGGGGCCCTTTGCAGAAGGGCAAAGCAATCACCGCCTAGGCCTGTCATTTGTGGCTCACATATGTTCAGCACCATGGCGGCAGCGATGCCGGCATCTACAGCGTTGCCGCCAGCTTCTAGAATGTTCACCGCCACTTTAGCGGCCAGAGGGTGCGAAGTGGCACACATGCCGTTTTGGCTGATCGTTACCGAGCGGCCGTCTTGCTGAAAATCACGCATGGGTTATCCTTTGGTCAGGGCATCCAGCGCTTTCCAGCGCGGCAAAAGCGCGGGGAGGGCGGAAAGCGGGAGCATATTAGGGCCGTCAGACGGGGCATTATCAGGGTCATCATGCGCCTCAATAAACAGGCCCGCAACCCCTACGGCGAGTGCTGCCCGCGACAATGGGTCCACAAATTCACGCTGGCCACCCGAGGCCCCGCCCTGCCCGCCGGGCTGCTGCACTGAGTGCGTGGCATCAAAAATAACTGGATGGCCGGTGGCGGCCATAATCGGCAGCGCGCGGAAATCATTCACGAGGGTATTATAGCCAAAACTGCTGCCGCGCTCGGTCAGCATCATCGGGGCATCGCCAAGCTTGGCGGCCACATGGGCCATATCCCACGGCGCTAAAAACTGGCCCTTTTTAATATTCACAGGCTTACCCGTGGCGGCTGCGGCTTGCAAAAGATCGGTTTGGCGGCACAGGAACGCCGGAATTTGCAGCATATCCACCACGTTCGCCACGGGGCCACACTGGCTTGGCTCGTGCACATCTGTGAGCACAGGCACGCCAAGCTCTCGGCGGACTTCTGAAAGAATTTCAAGGCCTTGCGCCAGCCCCACCCCGCGCACACCTGTGCCGGATGTACGGTTGGCTTTATCAAAAGACGCCTTAAATACCATCGCAATGCCCGCCTCATCGCACATTTTTCTAAGCGCGGAAGCAACCAGCAATGTGTGGTCTCTGCTTTCTATCTGACAGGGGCCTATTATGAGGGA
Organism: Paracoccaceae bacterium; assembly: GCA_013139635.1. GTDB lineage: Bacteria > Pseudomonadota > Alphaproteobacteria > Rhodobacterales > Rhodobacteraceae > UBA3077. Next base: position 5,005 of record WTAL01000153.1, on the reverse strand, counting down.
AAATGGCAGGTCATTAGAAAAGTTAACCACACCAGACGGGCCTTGCATCTCTACGCTTCTCATCATTCAATCCCCATTTCTGCCAGCGCTTTTTCAACCCTTTTGATGTCTTGCGGGTTATTTACTTCCCAAAATACACGGCCCTTGGCCTCCACTTCAACACAGCGCACCGCCACGCCGTTTTCCAAGAACCGCAACTGCTCCAGGCCCTCAATCCGCTCAAGCGGGCCCATCGGCCAACGCGCATAGCGGCGCAGGGCCTCAGGGCGATAGGCATACAGGCCAACATGGTGAAACACCGCGTCGTCAGGCCCCAGATTATCAGAAAAGGGTAGCACTTCCTTGGAAAAGTAGAGCGCTTGGCCTTTGCTCCCAAACACCGCTGTCGTGCCGCCCACCATGCCTTGCGCGCGGTCAGCTTGCAGGCGGCGCAGGGTTTGGCTGTCCGCCCGCAGCACTGGCGTGGCCATGTCTTCGCCCTCCGTAGCGGCGATCACGGCGCTCACAAATTCGGGCGGCGTAAGGGGGGCGTCGCCTTGTAGGTTCACAATTAGCTCGGCCTCTGGTAGGCGCGTGGCCACCTCCGCGCAGCGCTCGGTGCCGTTGGCAGCGTTGGCGGAGGTCATCATAACCTCGGCCCCAAAGGCGCGGGCGTGGTTGGCGATACGGTCATCATCTGTAGCAACGATCACGCGCGCAGCTTCTGGCACGGCACAGCCCGCCTCCCAACTGCGCTGGATCAGGGATTTTTCAACGCCCGTAGCCCCGCGCAGCATGGCCATAGGCTTGCCGTGAAAACGCTGGCTTTGAAAGCGGGCCGGAATGACGATGGTGGCCATCAGGCCACTCCGGCTTGCAAAAGCGAGAGGAACGTCACGATGCCCACAGGGCGGCCTGCGGCCTCAACAAAAAGTGCCGAGATTTTATGCGATTGTAGGCGGGCAAGGGCCTCTACAGCCATCGTATCTGGCGGAATGGTGATCGGGCTTTGGCTCATAATCTCGCCGGCGGTTGTTTCCCAAAGGGCCGCCTTCATGGTGCGCTCGGCTGCGCTTTCAAGATAGCGGCGCACGTCACCATCGGTGATAATACCGGTGAGCGCACCGGTTTCGTTAGCAATTCCCACAACCCCGAGCGAGCCGCGGGTGAGCACGGCGAGCGCTTCGTTAATGCTGGCACTTTCAAGCGCCAAAGGCAGGTTTTCCGCCTGCATAGTCTCGCTCACCGGCACCAGTTGCGCCCCAAGCTTGCCGCCCGGATGGAAATCATGGAAGTTCCGCTTGGAAAACCCGCGCCGCTCCACCAAGGCCACGGCAAGTGCATCGCCAAGCGCCATAGTGATCAGCGTTGAGGTGGTGGGGGCAAGGTCATTTGGGCAGGCTTCACGCACGTTGGGCAACACCAGCGCCACATCGGCAGCGCGGCCCACTAGGCTCTCGGCACCGCTGGTCAGGGCGATCATTTTCATGCCAAAGCGCTTGCAATAGGCAATAATATCTTGCAGTTCCTTGGTTTCTCCTGATTTTGAAATCAGCATCACCACGTCTTCGGGCGCAATCATCCCTAGGTCTCCGTGGCTGGCCTCGGTTGGATGCACAAAAAACGCCGGCGTGCCAGTGCTGGCAAAGCTGGCCGCCAGCTTGGCCCCGATATGGCCGCTTTTGCCAATGCCCACGACAATCAGGCGCCCCGTGCCCGCCTCGATAATGTCAAGCGCGGCCTCGACCTGCACTTGCATGCCGTTTTGCACCTCACCCAAAAGCACCTCTAGCCCGGAAAGGGCGAGGCGCAGGGATTTGACCGTGGAAGATGGCGGCTGGCTCATAGGGCTTTCATTTCAAATGCAGGTAAAGGAATGCTAAAAATAGTCGGGAATTTCAATCACAATCGCGGTGATATTATCCCGCCCGCCGCCTTTCTTGGCAAGCTCAATCAGCTCATTGCATAAGCTCGTAATAGGCGCGGTGCCCATATATTGCGCAATCACTTCATCCGATACAAATCCATTCAGCCCGTCAGAACACAGCAAAAAACGGTCGCCCGGTTCATAAGTGCCGCGCAGCTTATCAATTTCGACCGTATCCCCCACACCCACAGCGCGGGTAATCACATTGCCATGCGGGTGGTTTTCGGCTTCTTCTTCCGTGATTTGCCCGCTTTCGAGCAGGTCGTTCACCAATGAATGATCCCTTGAAAGCTGGATCATTTTACCGTTGCGCATATGGTAAAGGCGGCTATCGCCCACCCATAGGCAGGCAAAATGCGGCTCGGAAAGAATAAGGCCCACAGCGGTAGAGCCAATGGTGCCGCCGCCGCGCCTGTCAGCCTCAGCCAGAATTTCGTAATGCGCTTCCAGAATGGCACTGCGCATGGCTTTCATCACTTCGGAGCTGGGCAGGTTTTGGTCAATTTGGCCAATGCGGCCCACAATGCATTGCGAGGCAAAATCCCCGCCCGCATGGCCGCCCATGCCGTCCGCCACCATAAACATGCCAAGCTCTGGCACGGATATCATCGAATCTTCGTTAACTTTGCGCACCAACCCAACATCTGTTTTGGCGCAGTGATGAAAAAAACTCATGCCAATTCCCCTGTTATAATCTCTCCGGTCCAATCACTTGTGTCTTGATTTAATAAAGTATTAAACGCGCGGCCCGCTGGCAGGCCCTCAATAGCTAACCCCAAAGGTGCGCCATATTCCTCACCGGGGGCAGAAAGCCAGCGGCTTTGGTTTGGTTCCACCGGAATGCTGGAACCCGCTTCGGGCAATGCCGCCAGCATGGCCTCAAGCTCGGGCTTGCCGCGCAGGCTGTCGAGCATATTCAGCGCGGCATCTTCAACGGGGATAAAAAACCCGCCATCGCTCAGCGGTGCAGGCACGCCCTGCGCTATCAGCGTAAGCGGAAATAATCGCCCCACAGCATCTTGGCTGGGCATCATTACGCCGAAATACGGCCCGCCTTTAATAATTGCCTCGCCAAGGGCAAAGCGCCAAATCGGGGCGGTTTGGTAAGCTTCGCCCCAGCCCTCGCCAAGGGCCTCGCGGCTGGCCAGAAAACCCTCCTGCAAGAAGGTATCCCACGCCTCAACAAAGCGGCGGCTAACGCCTCCGCGCACAAAATCACCCAGCGCTGGAAATTTGCCAAAATATCCAAACGCTGCCCCCATTAAAGCGAGCTCGGGCAGCGGAAATTCGTCAACGCGCTCAGCTGGAACGGATTATAAGCCGCCCCTGCCCGCAGCTGGAAGCTCACAATTCGCCCGCCAACATTGAAAATAACCCGCGAGCGATCCGCCACCTGCGTGCGCCGCACTTCAGCCGCGTTCAGCATTCTGAACAGCGCCCAAGGGCCATCAAAAGCCATCGAGTTTTCAGCGTTGCGCCGCTTTGGCTCCAGCACCACTTGCGTTGGGCCACCATCGGCTGGCCATTGCATCGGCACATCCTGCGCCGCCTGATTTTGCCGATAATCAAGGATTTGCCCCTCGATCGCCAGCTGCACCCGCCGCGCATTCGGGTCCAAATTCAACACTTTAATATCGAAGCTCACCACCGGCAGGCCGGGGCTCAGGAAAAACGCATCGCGAATTTCGGCAGCCCGCTGGAATTGCAGCAGCACCGAGTCCGATATCCCCAGCTCCTGGTTTTGCACCCGCCGCCAGCGCCAAGGGGTGCTGGTGGTATCAACAAATTCCATCAGATTGTCCTGAAAAAATTTGTCAATCAGGCCTTGGGGCGCAAACAGGCGGGCAAACTCCTGAATAGGGATATCCGCCTGCTGGTTTTTGAAAAACGGATAGCGGTTGTTAACGGCGCGGTTACAGGTTGGCAGCACTTGCGCCTGCCATGAGGCATTCAAGCTAGCCCGCGCGCCGCCAATAGTGGCCCCAGCGCTGCCCGAAGTGACCTGCTCCACCCAGCGCTTCATCGGGTCTGGCATCCGGCCCAAAAGCAACTGCAATTCGGTGCCCGCGCCGCCATCAAGGTTAGCATTTCCGCCACTAATCGAGAGCCGGTTCAGCTCTTGATAAAGGCTGGTGAGCTTTTCCATAACTTCATCTAGCGGGCTGGGCGCGCCCTCAATACCCACCGCAAACTGGTTGAGCCATTCAAATCGTTGCTCTACCACGGTGCCCTCAGGCGGCGGGGCCTCTTGCCCCTCAGAAGTGGCGCTGCTGGCGAGCACCTGAAGCAGCGCTTGCGTGCGCACAGATGTGGCGTCAAAAAGCTCATTGCCAGCAAAACCAGCCACGTCTTCCACCGCGCCATCAATGCTTACCCCACCTTCACGCTCGGTCAGTCGCGTTTGGTTTTCAACCGATTTCAGCAGCTTCGCCACCGGCGAATTTGGCCCAGAAAGCACATTGAGCGTGTCTACAACCTCGCTCACAGCCCCCATTGGCTTTACGTCGATATCGCCAAGCACGCTTTCATAGGCCTCAATATAATCGGTATAATAGAGGTCCAACACGTCCCGTGCGATGCGCGTGAGCGCGTTGGGGTCGCTCAAGTCTTCGCCGCGCTCCCCCAGCACCCAGTTTTCAGATTTCAACTGCTCGGCCACGTCCAGTGCAGCTGTCAGGAAAACAGAATAAAACCCGTTTTTGGTAAATATCCCTTCCACGCCCTCACTCAAAGGCGCGCCTGAAGGCCGGATTATTACCCGAGATGTCAGCGGCCCGCCCTCTTCCAGTATCCGCCATGCTGGCAGCGCTTTGGCCTGCGGGCTGTTAATAATCGAGCTATAGATCCGCTGGGAAACCGGTGTTTCCGCCAGTAATGTCTGGATTTGTGTCACCATTGGGCCATGCAAGGCGATCTCGCGCATCGGCTGGTTGATCATCGTTGTGAGGTGGTTCATCAAGCCTTCGCGCAGCTGGGCATTGCCCTCTCCGGGGTAGGTTTGCAGCCAATCGCCGCGCATCCACTCGGTCACCAAAGTGTCATTCATCGGACCTTGCAGGCCCAGCATCATATAAACCTTAAGCGCTTCAAACAGGAAAT
>WTAL01000214.1 GCA_013139635.1 Paracoccaceae bacterium | reverse complement strand
CTTAGAAAGAAAGTGGCTCACCACTACGGGAAGCAAGCTTTACTATTCGGTGTTTATGACAGTGAGGAGGGTTAGCTTCGCTGCCCTAATGGCTAGTTAAGTATATAAGTCCCTCCTAGGTTAGTAGTTATTCAAACAAGCGAATATCTTGGCTCTTCAAGGGTGGAAATCTATTTAAACATTCCCACCAGCGCTGATTTCACAATTGAGCTGGCCCTGGGGCGTTTGAGCGCCTCAAAAGGCATCGGGCGGCAAATCTCCATAGCGGCCACGCCAACGCGCGCCGTAAGGGTGCCATTAATCACGCCCTCCCCAAACTTACGAGACACCTTTGAAAGCGCACCGCCACCAGCCATGGAGCCGATCATATCATCGCCTATTGCCACGGCGCCGGTGGCAATTAGGTGTGCCGCCACGCCCTTAAGCAGCCGCCAAGAGCCAAGAACCCCCGCCCGACCACCGTAAACCACGGCAATCTTCCGGATCATCGAAACATTACTGGTAAGGGCAACCAGCACATCAATCAGCGCCAGAGGAATAAGCGCTGTGGCCGCCGCCACCTGCCGTGAAGCCGCTTCAATTTCAAGCCGCGCCAGTGCATCGAGCGGGGCCATAAGCTGCTGCTCGGCCACATCCATCAGCGCGTCAGCGTCTAGAATGTCCGGTTGCTGAGCTTGCAACTCACCGCGTGCCCAGCGAAGCTCGGGGCGACCAGTGTAAAGATGATCAAGTTTTGCAATCGTTTTAAGCGCCCCCGCACGGTTAGCACTGCGAGAGGCCGTGGATTCTGCGCGCAAACTATCCAGCGTGCGTAGCCGTGAAAACCCGATAAGCTCCCGAAGGATAACAACAATAAGGACAAGCACGACAACGGCCACAAGCCCAAGGGCGGCGCGGCCAAGCCAGATATTGCGGGTTAAAAGCCCCGCAACAAAATCCCATGCCGCAAGCGAAATAGCCATGCCAAGCAGGGCAAAAATAGCGCCCCAAAAGAGCTTTGATAGCCAGCTTTTGGGCTTACCCGCTGCAAAAGTCGCGCGCTGCATGGCGGCATTTTGCGGCGCATCGAGCTCTGGCACAGGTGGGGCGTCTTGCGGGCTGGGGGCGGGGCTCAGCGCCTCAGCGTCCAGCATCACAGGCTTACGCGGGTTTGCCATTTTCCACCTCCTTTGGCGGCCATTCCATTTGGATATCTGGCATGCCTTCTTCATTATCTGAGCCATCGCCGCGGGCGGTTTCGCTAAACCCTTCGCGCATATAAAACCGCACAGCAGCCTTGTTTTTTTCCAATACCCAAAGAGATAGGCCCTGAGGGCTTTCGGCCTTGGCCTTTTCCAACAATCTCGCGCCCAAACCATGGTTTCTAGCCTCTGGCGTTAAGTATAAACAATCAAGATACCCTTTTGAAAACGCGATAAACCCGTCGGTTTCGGTCTGGTTTCTGGACACATAAACAGCGCCCTCTTCAATACGGCTGCGCATAGATTGCTCTGACGCGCTTTCAGGTGCGTGGTTTGGGAACCATGTGTGCTCATAAATCCATTCATGCAGAATAGCTGAGCAGGCAGCCGCATCTGCAAGAGTTGCTCTTTCGATCATAGCTTGTCACCCATCAGAAACTCAGCGGCTTTATCCATACGAATATGAGCAAGGCCTTTTGGCGCTTCATTGGCAGCTTTGGGAGGGGCAAAAGCGGGGAGGTTATAGTGAATATCGTCCGGCCAGTCAGCCGCGCCCTCCTTTGCTGGTGTCAGCAAGCGCGCTGGGTCTGCCGGAAGATCTCCGGGGTGCAGAGCCACGCTTTTACCATTTTCCATAAGCGTGCCGCGCACAAGGTCGAGCATCTCGCCCTCATGCTTGGTGGATTGCTCCACCGTCGCCCGCAAGGCGGCGAGGCTCAGCGCTTGCGTGGTGGCCCCTTTCCAGCTCGCGGCATCTTTTGCATCGCTTAACATGGCTTCCAGAAAGCCGGTTAGCTGCGGGTGCTGGGCGTGGTGAATGTGGTCGGCTTTGGTGGCGGCAAATAGAATTTTCTCAACCTTGCGGCCTGTTATCATTGAAAGAATGTGGTTTTTCCCCGGGCGAAAACTGGTGAGAATATCACCAAGGGCAAGCCGAAGGTCTTCCACAGCCTCAGGGCCATTGTGAATGGCACCCAAGGCATCCACCAGCACGATCTGGCGGTCAATCTTGGCAAAATGATCACGGAAAAACGGCTTTACAATTTGCTTCTTGTAGGCCTCAAAGCGGCGCTCAAAAGCACCATATAGGGTTTTGGAGCGCACTTTATCAGGCCGCGGTAACGGCGCAAACGTAAGCGCGGGGGAGCCTTTGAGATCCCCCGGAAGCAGGAACCGCCCCGGAGCACAATTGGAGAAACCAGCCGTGCGGGCCGCTTGCAAATAGGCCGTAAAGGCTTCTGCCAACGCCTGTGCTTGCGGCTCCTCCAGCGCGCCGCTAGCGTCACTGGCCTCGAGCCGGGCAAGCCAGCCCTCGGCCAGCTCGGCGCGCGCGGGCGCGCGGGCTTGGCTGAGCGATTGTGCAGACCATTCAGCATAGGATTGTTTGAGCAACGGAAGATCAAGCAACCACTCACCGGGGTAATCCACAATATCAATATGCAGGGTTTTTGGCCCTTTTAGCCCACGTAAAAGCCCCGTGGGCTGGGTGCGAAGAGAAAGCCGCAATTGGCTGATAGAGCTGGTAGACTCCGGCCAATAAGACGTGGGGCTGTTGAGCGCTTGCAGGTGCTGCTCATAGGCAAAGCGCGGAATGGTATCATCGGGCTGGGGTTGCAAAAAGGCTGCCGAAATCAGCGGGTTGGCTTTTAGGCCCGGCATACGCGAGCGATCAAGAAGATTGGCGATCAGCGAGGTAATAAACACCGTTTTGCCAGCGCGCGAAAGGCCGGTCACGCCGATCCGCAGCACCGGCTCCAGCAGCTCCTTTGCGCCTGATTGCGTATCATCAATCACACGGGCAATGCTGTCTGTAATATCGGCTAGGCCCACGCGGTTCCCCTTACTGGATTTCTGTGTCTTTATCATATAGTCGCTGAGGGGCGAGATTTACAGAGGGGAATGCCATGCCGCGCTATGCGCTAAAAATCGAATATGACGGCGCACCGTTTTGCGGCTGGCAAAAGCAGCCGGTTTTGACAACGGTTCAGGGTGTAATTAACAAAGCATTACAAATACTTGAGCCGAAATGTGAAGGCATTCAAGGCGCGGGGCGTACTGATGCAGGTGTGCACGCAACGGGGCAAGTCGGGCATGTAGATTTAGCGAAAAATATCGCGCCCGAGCGCCTGCTAGAAGCGCTTAATTTTCATATGCGCAATCAAGGGGTTGCGATAGTAAGCTGCGCCTTGGCCGAGCCTGATTTCCATGCGCGGTTTTCGGCGATTGAGCGGCGGTATACCTTCCGCTTGCTGAGTCGCCGCGCACCGATGACCTTTGATAAGGGCACAATGTGGCAAGTGAAGCATCGCTTAAGCCTTGCCGCCATGCAGGAGGGGGCTTCGCACCTAATTGGTCTGCATGATTTTACGACGTTTCGCTCTACCGTTTGCCAAGCGCTTAGCCCGATAAAATCACTGGATGAGTTGCGGATTGAGCAATTGGAATATCGCGGCGGGGTGGAAACACGGTTTCACATTCGGGCGCGGAGTTTTTTGCATAATCAGGTGCGCAGCTTTGTCGGAACGCTAGAGCGTGTTGGCGGCGGAAGCTGGGCGCCTTCGCAGGTGAAGGCCGCGTTAGAGGCCAAAAGCCGGCCCGCTTGTGGGCCGGTTTGCCCGCCTCAGGGGCTTTATTTGAGTGCCGTTTCTTATGCGGTTGACCCGTTTAACGAAAAATAGCCAGCCCCGCAAAGGGCTGGCTAGCGCAATTAAGCTGCTGGCGCGGGGTCTTCGCTCACCTCAGCTTCATCTACAGGCGCAGCGTCAAAGGCCTCGTTGGTCACACTTGCCAAGCCGCTTTCCATGCTTATGCCCAGCTCCTCACCCAGCTTTTTCATGGCGGGCATTTGCAAGGCCATGCCCATTATGGAATCAAGCGCTTGGTTCACTGGCGCGCCCCCTGCCCCGTTTCCACCTGTGCCGCCAGCATTCATGCCGCTGATCTGATGGATCTTGATCGAGTCGATCTTCTCGGCAGGTTTCACCATTTCAGCCACAATCCTCGGCATCGCTTCCAGCCGTGCCAGCGCCACTTTCATCGCCACAATTTCGGCACTCAGCGCGTTTTCTGAGTCGGCAATCGCGCGCGCACCTTCGGCTTCGGCCAGCATGTCAATCTTCTTAGCTTCAGCACGAATGGTAATAGCACTCGCATCGGCCTGCGCCTCTTCCAGCACCGCACTCGCACGATCGGCCGCGGCTTCTTTCTCGGCTTGTGCTTTGGCCAGCACTTCCGTAGCCGCGCGCTCAGCTTCCCGCTGGGCTTCAATAATCGCGATCTGCTTGGTTCGCTCGGCAATGGCCACGGTGCGCACGGTTTCCACCTCTTCCTCGGCCTTCTGGGCTTCAGCACGGGCTTTGTCGGCCTCAGCGCGCGCGTGGCTTTCCTCTTCGGATTTCTTCGCCACGATGATTTTGCGCTCTTGGTCGGCCACCTCGATCTCGCGCTCTTTGGAGATTTCCGCATCACGGATCAAGCGTTCTCGCTCAATCTCAGCTGCCCGCACAGAGCGCTCCTTTTCAATTTTGGCTTCTTGGGCAGCACGGTCCGCCTCTTCTTGGTTTTGCGCAATCGCCGCAAGTTGGTCAGCCTGCAAAATCTCGATCTTCTTATTCTTGGCGATCTCCGCCTCGCGCTGGTCACGCTCGATCTCGTATTTCAGCTTTTCAGCCTCCATTTCAGAGCGGCGCACAGAAACGTCGGCCTCAGCCGTAATCGCCGCGCGTTCTTTGCGTGATTTTGCAATCACCTCGGCCAGCTTGCGCATACCAACGGCGTTAAAGGCGTTGTTTTCATCCAGCGAGTCAAACGGGGTTTGGTCAAGTGCTGTGAGCGAAACCGCCTCCAGCTCAAGACCGTTTTTCAGCAGGTCTTCTGAAATGGCATTTTGCACTTCCTGCACAAATTCCGAGCGGTTTTCATGCAATTCATCCATCGTCATGCGCGCGGCCACCGAGCGCAGGCCATCAATCAGCTTGCCTTCGATCATCTCACGCAGCTGGTCTACGTTAAACGTCCGGTCACCCAAGGTTTGGGCCGCGCGGGAAATGCCGTCTTCCGTCGCGTTTACGGAAACGTAAAACTCCACGCCCACATCCACCCGCATCCGGTCTTTGGTGATCAGTGAGGCGTCGCCATCACGCGTTACCTCAAGGCGGAGGGTTTTCATGTTGACCATGGAAATTTCATGTAGAAACGGGATAGAGATCGTGCCGCCATCCATGATGACCTTTTTGCCACCAGAGCCGGTTTTCACCAGTGAAACCTCACGCGTGGCGCGTTGGTATAGGCGGGCCATAATCAGGCCGAGGAATACAAAAAGCGCAATGATGACGCCAGCAATTATTAGTATGGATTGAATTTCCATATTATTCTCCTTGTTAAAGTGTGAAGATGAGGCGGGTTAGGCCCTAAGTGATATCGACAACAAAAAACATGCCGTCTTTTCTGCGAATTACGTGCACAGCGGCCCCTTGCGGGATCACGTCTGCATCATCTAGCGGTTCGACCCGCAGGTAATGGAAATTGCCAAAACGGTCTTGAATTTTGGCTTCAGCCGGCTTGCCACGCTTGGCAACGCCTTGGGTAATGGTGCCGTGATGGCCGCCCAAATAGCGGGTGCGCATGGCCTCGCTCTCATGCTTGGGCATGATAGCTGCAATGATGCGTGCAATGAACTTTGCGCCAAAAAGCCCGGCGGGCAGCGCAATAAGCGCAGCCAAAACCGCAGGTAGCGGTGCGCCAATCAAGCTCGTGAACGCGCTTTGCAGCACCAGCCCAGAAAGCCCAAACATCGTAAGAAACGAAACCAGCCACATCATAAATGGTACGTCTTTAATGCCGATCCAGCCCAAGAGACCCGAAGGCGCAATGGCGAGGTCGGTATCCACGTCAATATCCAGCTCAATATCAAAATCGGCATCGAGGTCCATGTCAATATCTGGCGCGTCAGCCTCCATTGAAAGGAACGAGCCGCCAAGCACGAGCGTGATGATTTCTAACAGAAACAAGCCCGCCACAATAACGAGCGCTAGGGTAAAAGGGTAAGATTGGGCGTTAAAAAATATTTCTGTCATTTGTCCTCCGTTATAGAACATATAGGGAGTAAAGGGGGATAATTAAAGGGTTATGGGCGAAATTACTTGGAGTAATCGCCTTATAGGGGTGCAAACGTTAACGCTGTTGTTGCCGATGCACAGTTTATACTAGAGGTTCCGTTTGGCCTGAGGTAAACGAGGGAAAGCACAACAAAAGGCGCTCTTATGGCTCGTATTCTTATCACCTCCGCCCTGCCCTATATTAACGGCATTAAGCATTTGGGAAACCTCGTTGGCTCTCAGCTGCCTTCAGATGCTTATGCGCGCTATATGCGCGCCAAAGGCCACGAGGTTATGTTTATTTGTGCGACTGACGAACACGGGACTCCAGCAGAACTGGCAGCGGCAAAGGCAGGCGTGCCCGTGGCTGATTTTTGCGCCGATATGCATGTGGTGCA
>WTAL01000135.1 GCA_013139635.1 Paracoccaceae bacterium | reverse complement strand
CGCACAAGGCTTTCCGCCAGCTCCCGCGCCCGTGGCAAGCTATCCATAAACGCCCCCGAGCCGCATTTCACGTCCAGCACCAAGCCCTCCAGCCCCGCAGCCAGCTTTTTCGAAAGGATCGACGCGGTAATCAAATCAACCGATTCCACCGTCGCCGTCACATCCCGAATGCCATAAAGCCGCTTGTCAGCCGGTGCCACATCGCCCGTTTGGCCAATAATTGCACAGCCCACCTCACGCGTAACCCGCTTAAGCGTCTCGATATCCGGCTGGGTTTCATAGCCCGGAATGGCATCGAATTTATCCAGCGTGCCGCCCGTATGGCCCAGCCCGCGCCCCGATATCATCGGCACATAAGCGCCGCAAACGGCCAAAGCGGGCGCGAGCATAAGCGACACATTATCCCCCACGCCGCCCGTGGAATGCTTGTCCAAAACTGGCCCTGGCAGGTCCCATTTCAGCACATCGCCGCTGTCGCGCATGGCCTCTGTCAGCATCACCCGCTCGGCAAGCTCCATTTTCTGAAAATAGACCGCCATAGCAAAGGCCGCCGCTTGCTCGCCGCTCACGGCACCGCTTGTGAGCCCTTGAATAAACCCGTGAATTTCAGAATTACTCAGCGTTTTGCCATCCCGCTTAGCCGCAATAATCTCTTGTGGCAGCATCATTTGGCCCCTTTCAGGTGTGCGGGTGTAAATGACCCCGGCAACAGTTCTCCCAATGTTACTTCGCCAATTGTGCCTGTTGGGCTTGCCAAAATAATCACCGTTTCGGGGGTGCCAAATTCCGAAATCTTTTGCCGGCAGCCTCCGCAAGGCGTAATCGGCACATCACTCTTTGCCATCACCAAAATCTCTACGATATCTCCCTGCCCAGCGGCCACCATTGCAGCAATCGCGCCCGCCTCAGCACATGTGCCTTCCGGATAGGCCACATTCTCCACATTACACCCTGCAAAAACCTCACCTGAAGCTGTCCGCAAGGCAGCGCCAACCTTAAATTCAGAATATGGGGCATGGGCATTTTCGCGCACTTTGAGCGCAGCTTCAAACAAAGACATTGGGACACCTATTTGCTTCAAAAATTGATCATACAGTCAATTTCCAGCCACTTGCAACCCCGTGCTTACAGCTTCATATTGCATAGCCTCAACGCCCCATACGCCCTTTGGGCGGCTTTTTGCCAGAGGCAAAAATGCGCGTGCAGGCGCCATGGCGGCGCGACAGGCGTTTGTGTGTGCTGTAGCATCACATGCGCGCCGCCTCTCACCGTCAGCGTTTTAACCACGGCTCTCAAACCAGCGGTTTTTGAAATCCTGCAATCAACCCTAGAATTGCGCGCTGAGATTATGAGGACTAAGCGCCACCACTATCGCCAACGGTGCGGCGCAGGCGGGGCGCTGTAAAACAGACAACCCTCAACGCGCCGCTTTGCGCCAGCCTTCGCGTTTACGATAAAGCGTAGAGGGCGAAACGCCCAGCATCCGCGCAGCTTCCGGCACCGAGCCATTGCACTCAGAAATCGTCGCCTCCACAAAGGCACGCTCAAATTGTGCCAAAGTCTGGCCAACAAATTGGCTGACATCACAATCCTCGCGCGCGTTCGCCACGGTCTCCAAATTTTTAGGCGCTGCCAGATCGGGGCCTGACCCGATAATCTCCTCGGGCAGCATCTCTGGCAGCACATGGATACCATTGTGCAAAACCACCACATTTCGCATTACATTTAGCAGTTGCCGCACATTTCCCGGCCATGAAAACTGCGAGAATATCCGCAGAACTTCAGGCGATATCCGCTCAAAATCCCGGTCTTCTTCCTCGGAAAACCGTTTTAAACCCGCTTCCGCGATTAGGTTTATATCTTCGGCGCGCTCCCGAAGGGGGGGCATATGCATGGGCACCACGTGTAGCCGATAGTATAGATCTTCCCGAAACCGCCCTGCTTTCACTTCCGCCAACGGGTCTCTGTTTGTTGCGCATAAAATTCTGACATCCACCGATTTTGCCGTCACCGCCCCCACAGGCTGAATTTTGGACGTTTCCAAAAATCGCAATAGCTTGGTTTGCAGGCTCAAATCCATCTCGCAAATTTCATCCAAAAACAGCGTGCCACCCGAGGCGGCTTCTGCCGCGCCTATTTTGTTTGCAATTGCGCCCGTGAACGACCCTTTCAAATGGCCAAATACTTCGGATTCCAACAAGTCAGCCGGAATGGCACCACAGTTCAGCGGTACAAATGGCTTTTTGGCGCGGGTTGAAACCGCGTGAATCGCCGTTGCGGCCACCTCTTTTCCGGTTCCGCTTTCACCGGTAATAAACACCGTTGCCGAGCTTCGTCCGATATTGCCGATCATCTTATAAATCCGCTGCATCGCCTCTGAATGTCCCAGAAATCCGTGAAACTCCGACCTTGTGGCCACGGTTTCCGACGCAGGGCGGCTTTGGGCGGTTGCTTGCACATGCATGGCATTTTGCACGGCCCCCAGCAGCTTTTTTTCGTCAAACGGTTTAACCAGAAAATCAAACGCGCCCTCGCGCATAGCTTCAATTGCGCGGTTGATCGACCCATTAGCCGTTATCACTATCACCTTAGCCCCGCCTTTAAGAAGGTCGCCCATCAGCTCCATTCCGTCGCCGTCTGGCAGGCTCAAGTCTAGCAAAATAACGCTAAAACGTTGCTGCTTCATCTCTTCGCGTGCTTGTGATATTGTATCACATGCCACCACGCTATGCCCGTTCTTTTCCAGAACAGACCGATAGACCATCGCCAGTGACGAGGTATCTTCAACAAGCAGCAGCGGCAAATTCATGTTAGCCTATGGCCCCCCGAGTTCAGCAGATACAAAGCGTAGCACATCTGTAATGCCTTGCTCACAGCGCGCAGAGTCCGGCGTAATACGTGCCCAATCACCAGTTTTTGCCGTGGCGTTAAGCGCCTCTGCCAGATGTTGCAGATTAACAGCGCCAAAAGCGCCTGCAACCGAAATAAGAATATGAGTGTTAGCGCGGATCGGGCCGGAGTCTTTGTTAGCTACCCCATTTTGCACGCCCGCGCGCACGTCTGTCAAATCACTTTGGACTTTACCAAGCAGCTCCAACATTGAATCGTCACCGATGATGTCTTTCAGCCCATTATATATATCCATCTGGATGTCCGCATCCTGATTATGGGCAGCTGGCACAGCATTATTTTCGACCTCTGGCACGCCTGTCACAATCAAAATCGCATTGCCAAACGCGGCGATATCGGTGAGGGGCTTGGCAATAATGCCATCAGCCCCCGATGCCATTATGCTTTCCCTGTGTTCAGGCAAAACATAAGCCGTAAGCGCCAGCAGTGTAGTTTTTGCCTTTTCATCCGTCCGCGCCCGCATTTCGCGCATCACTTCCAGCCCCGATTTTCGCGGCATTTCAATGTCAATTAATCCGAGATTATAATCGCCTGAATCAAAGGCGCTCATGGCTTCCACGCCATCAGCCGCTGCCTGCACGGTAGCGCCCATTTTCTTCAGCATTTGGGTGGCCACCAATTGGTTGGTCGGGTTATCTTCGGCTAATAGAATATTCAAATGAGACAGATCGGGGAATCCGGTTTTTGGCTTGGGTTGTTTTGCAGGTTTTTCAGCAGCTATCAACAAGTCTTCAGGGAATATGACCGACACCCGCGCCCCGCCTGATGGCCGGTTTTCCGCCTTAATTTCGCCGCCGGCCTTCGTTACCAGCACCCGCGCAATATAAAGCCCAAGGCCGGAGCCTTCTTTATCTGCGCCCTCGGGGCGTCCGCGCAGTGAAAATAGCTTTTGCTGTGCGCCTTCACTAAAGCCCGGCCCATCATCAACCACCTCTATCAGCAGCGCGCCATTATTTACGCGGGCAAGCCGTAGGGTCAGCGCGCCGAGGCTGCTAAACTTCAACGCGTTGCTCAGAATATTATTCAGAATGCGCAAAAAGTCTATTTTGGGCAGGCGCAAAGACCCCGGCATGCTGCCCTTTCGAACCACCGAAAATGCCAGCCCTTTTTTGGCAGCTTCCGGTGCCCACAGCGCCTCTAATTGCCCTAACAAAGGCTCAAGTTCGCTCACAGGCACCGTGTCAGGTTGTGCAGTCGCCACTTCCAGTAAATCATTAATATAAAGCGCGGCCGAGCTTATTTGCCTTAAAAAACCTGTATGTGCATCGCTCAGGCCAGCATCTTCAAGCGCGTGTCCGGCATGCACGATTTGGCTCAGGGCAGAGCGAATATCGTGTGACAGCAAAATGTTTTCGATCTGTTCAGGATCATCCGTGTCTGGCTCATTTATCTGGGGTTCGGTTTGGGTCAATTCGTGCCTCGTTGATTCGGCCATTTGGCCAATAACAGCTTACGGTTGCAGTATGTTCTAAATAGGGCAAAAACATTACCCAATTATTACCCGAGCGTCTCTAACACCTTGTTTCGCAACTGTTCAGCTTGCAATGGCATTTCGGCAACAAAGTCAAACAGCTCGGGTTTTTTAGGGCGACCAATGCCAAAAACTTGGGCCAATGGGCTATGGGTTCGGATTTTTGCCAAATGTCCGGCCTCATCCTCAAAACCAGTTTCGAGCAAGATCACCTCAGCGTGTTTTGCGTTCTCCACGCCGATAAAATCAATAGGCAGGCCCGCTACCGAAGACTTACACACCATTTCCATAGGTGTTGACTGCATGCTTAGCTGCACTTTCAGCTGCTTAGGTGTCATAGCCGTAACGGGCACATCTACCCTAAGTAAAATCTTACCGTCCTCTGTGGTTCCTAGCTCAATTGTCCCCTCCATCTTTTTCACCAAAACCCGTGCCACACTTGGTCCCAGCGCCTCGGCGGCAAAGCTGTCTTTACTATCGTTTCGCTCGCCAAATAAAAGATCAGGTGACCAGCCAGCGCCGATATAATCCACCTCAATTCTTGCCTGTAATACCCCGTCACTATAGGAAAGCTTCAAGCCGATATCGCGCGCGCCGGCGGTTTCCAGAAAATAGGTTATCATCAAGGCAAAGGTTCTTCGCAGGCGGGTGGCATCCCCGCATAGCATCACGGGTAGATCTCCCTCTGCCGCCACGTGTAGCCGTGCTTCGGCTTGTGTCGCCACGGGCCCCAAAAGCTCTGGCAAGGCCAGCAAAAGCTCGTTGCTAAAAAACGGTTTTTTCGTCAGGGCAAATTGTGCATTTTCCAAAGCTGCAAAATCCAGAATATCGGTCAGCATGCCCAGCATCCGGTTGGCCGAGCGGTCTACTTGGTCTAGCCGGTCTTTTTGCTCGCTGTCTTCTTCATTGGCGCGCGCAAGGGCCAATAGCCCGAGCACCCCGTTCATGGGAGTCCTTAGCTCATGGCTCATCATCGTTAAAAACCGCGATTTCACTTCGCTGGCCATTTTAAAGTTTTCTGCCAGAATTTCGTTTTCATTAGCAAGCTTGCGGAATCTCCGGCCTTCAAGCACAAAATAAACCATCGCCCCCGTGATCATAACAACCGTTATAATACTGGCATATAAGGCAAAATTCGCGCTGCTCCGCATTTGCGCCCGAATTTCTGCTGCTTTTTGCTCTTCACCAACCGTAATTCTTCGGCTCAAGTCATTTAACTGCTCGCTCAGCGGATAAAACGCAGCGCTGATATTGGCCATGCTAGTGAAATCAAAACTCTTGATACTGACGACTGCAACCTCGTTTCGCTTCAATTCGTCAAACAAACGCTCGACCACATGTTCGCTATCATAAGCGCGCAATCTTGCCCCTACGGCCCCGCGCTGAAACACCGCTACACGGCTCCAGAGCACATCAAACCTCTGGTTAATATCCACGGTAGAGCTAGCGGTGCCCGCCCGCGAAGTGCCAAGTGAATCCAGAAATCGTGTGAGCTCTCTTTCCAGCTGCGTCGCTGACCAAGAGATATTTTCCTGACTGGCACGGCGCATGGCCTCAAGGTTATCCTTAAAGGTCAGGAAGCCTGAAACAGATAAAACGATGGCGACCATTACGACGCCACCGAATATAATTCTGGAAAGGAGTCGCTTGGACCGCACTTTACTTTACTTCCACCTTCACCAGTTGCCAGATGAGCCTGGC
The DNA here is from genome assembly GCA_013139635.1 of Paracoccaceae bacterium. Lineage (GTDB taxonomy): Bacteria > Pseudomonadota > Alphaproteobacteria > Rhodobacterales > Rhodobacteraceae > UBA3077. The sequence goes on along the minus strand of WTAL01000135.1, from coordinate 5,696 downwards.
GTTATACACAGGGTCTTGCAATTCGCTATGGTCCGACATCGGGTAAACCACCCAAATCGGGCCTTTATCGCGGCGCGAAAACCGCTCACCATCCGCAGACATGGCAAATACCACGTCATAGTTCATAAAGTCCTCATACGGCACCTCTACCGCATAATCATTGACCGCGGTCAGCACCACGGTGCCACCCTCGGCTCCCACCAGCGCCAAAACATCGCGGCCCAAAGGCCCCTCAAAGGCGGTCATGGCGTCCACAAATTCGTTTTCGGTATTCACGGTCGCCTGTGCCAGCGCGATCACGTCTTCCTCAGACAGCACCACTTCAGTGCCATTCACAGAATTCACCACCGTCAGCATCGCGTCTTGCGCCTGTGCGGCACCTGATACGGCTATTCCTGCAATCATGCTTAGCAGCATGGTTAGTTTGTTTAATCGGGTCATTTTACTCATTCCTTTCAAGTCCCTCGGTCCTATGCCAATATTATTGCAAGACTTCGGCCTTCTATTTTACCCCTGATCCCCTTATTTGAATCGCAATTTGCAACGATATTTCGCTACCTCATTCGCAACTTGCGACTTCAAAACGAGTAAGTCGCAAGTTGCGAATTTTCGATTGTCAGCCTGCTTCAACAATTGTTTACAAAGCATTAACATATTGTAATTGTTATCATTTTATTTACAAGTAATCAATTCCCATTCTGCGAACCTAGGCTTTCAGCCATCTAGTTCTTTCCAGCATACCCCATTTCCCGTAAATATACTGTTATTTCATCCAAAATAATAGGGTCATCAATTGTAGCGGGCATTTTCCATGCCACCCCATCGGCAATGTTTGCCATTGTCCCCCGTAGCACCTTACCTGAGCGGGTTTTGGGCAAGCGCTCCACTACACAGGCCAGTTTAAAGGCCGCCACAGGCCCAATCCTTTTCCGCACCAGCTTTATACACTCAGCCACCACGCCTGCATGATCTCGATCAACCCCCGCCGTCAGGCACAAAAACCCCAGCGGCAGTTGCCCCTTTAGCGCATCCGCCACGCCAATTACCGCGCATTCCGCTACATCAGGGTGGGAGGACAGCACCTCCTCCATCGCGCCGGTAGAAAGCCGATGCCCCGCCACATTGATCACATCATCCGTGCGCGCCATAATATAGAGGTATCCATCCTCATCAATCATCCCCGCATCGCCGGTTTCATAATAGCCCGGAAAGGCCTCCAGATAAGCGCTTTTATAGCGGCCCTCCGCCTGCCAAAGCCCGCTTAGCGTGCCGGGCGGCAGCGGTAGCTTAATCGCAATCGCCCCCATTTCGCCCGCCTTAACGGGGTGGCCATCATCACCCAATGCGGCCATTTCAAACCCCGGCATTGGCACCCCCGGCGAGCCGAGCTTCACCGGCAGCGCCTCCAGCCCCATCGGAATGGCCGCAATGCTGTATCCGGTTTCCGTCTGCCACCAGTGGTCAATCACCGGCACGCCCAGCTGGTTTTGCGCCCAAATTATGGTATCGCTATCCGCCCGCTCGCCAGCTAAATACAGCGCCTTCAGGCTACTCAGGTCGTATTTCTTCACAAATTCGCCCTCGGGGTCTACCCGCTTAATGGCGCGAAAAGCCGTAGGCGCGGTGAAAAAGCTCGTTACCTCATGCTCCTCAATCACCCGCCAAAACGTGCCCGCATCCGGCGTGCCCACAGGTTTGCCCTCAAATACAATCGCCGTGGCCCCCGCCAAGAGCGGCCCGTAGCAAATATAGCTATGCCCCACGACCCAGCCCACATCTGACGCGGCCCAAAAAACCTCTCCGGCCTCAACATTATAGATGTTTTTCATCGTCCAGTGCAGCGCCACCGCATGGCCGCCATTGGGCCGCACCACCCCCTTGGGCTGCCCCGTGGTGCCAGACGTATAAAGAATATAAAGCGGATCAGCCCCGCCCACAGGCGTGCAAGGCGCGGCCTCGACCCCATCCTTGAAAGCGTCCCACTCATGGTCATTTGCGCCAAGCGCGGCCACCAGCTGTTCCCGCTGCAATATCACGCTAAAATCAGGCTTGTGCGCCGCAATCTCGATCGCCTCGTCCAAAAGTGGCTTATAGGCAATCACCCTGCCCGGCTCTATGCCACAGCTCGCGGCAATCACCGCTTTGGGTGTTGCGTCATCAATCCGCACCGCCAACTCATTGGCCGCAAAGCCGCCAAACACCACCGAGTGCACCGCCCCAAGTCGCGCACAAGCCAGCATCGCCTCCAGTGCCTCCGGCACCATCGGCATGTAAATCAGCACGCGGTCGCCCTTGCCTACACCCTTGCGCGCCAAAGCCCCTGCAAGCACAGAAACCCGCTCCAGCATTTCGCTATAGGAAATGGTCGCCTTCGCCCCCGTAATCGGGCTGTCATATATTATAGCGGACTGCGCGCCCCGCCCCGCCTCGACATGCCGGTCCAGCGCATTAAAGCAGGTGTTCATCACCCCGTCGGTATACCACTGATACATCGGCGCGTTGCTGTCATCCAGCGCACGGCTCGGCTTTTTCATCCAGTCAATCGCTTCGGCGGCCTGCAACCAAAACCCCTCGGGGTCTTCCTGCGCCGCTGTATACGTTTCCTGATATCCCATGATATGACTCCCGAAAGGTTGGCCCAAAGACCTGTGGTGAACAAAGCACCCCTCGGAAATGTATCGCGTCTATATGCGCCGTTTCCTCATCTTAAATCGCCTGCACACGCAAGGCAAACAGAAATGAACAAAGGTTCAGTAATTCGTAGGGTGCCGTGCTCTGCACGCACCATTCTTCTCGGCCCGCCAGCGCAAACATTCTATAAGCGCGTCAAATATGGCGCGCCTAAGCACCGTCGCTGCGGTATTATATGTGTTGATAAACGATCGAAATACTGGTTTCGATCAGGCTTTCCAGCTCTTTAATATCCGTATAGGAAAAGCTTCCAATATCCAAGTTCATACCCTCCACCGCGCATAAGCCAAACGCTTGATGAAACTCATATTTTAATTCATTGAGCGTAACGGCAGGCCCATCGCAACAATCAAGTCGCTTTGGTTTCAAACGAAAACCCTTGCCCACGCTATCCTCATCCATCCAACAGCCCCATGCCTCCATCGAAACCATACTTCTGCAAGGCGGACACCTGGCCTCCAAAAAACTCGCACCCGCGTCAAAAAAATGCGGTTTATCAAAGATGTGCAGTTTTGTTTCTGAATAGTCAGACCCTCGATCTGCAAGCCATACCCGTGCAGCCTCAAGCCGCTCAGAAGCCACCGAAAGCCATGGATCCGCAGGAATGATCATATCCAGTTGTCAGGCATTTTCGCCCCTAGCTATACGTCCCCACCGGCGTTCCCGCCAAAGCCGCAATGTTCAGCAACCCCCGCGCCGTAATGGACGGCGTCACAATATGCGCCTTATTCCCCATGCCCATCAAAATCGGCCCAACCTCCAGCCCACCGGCTGACATTTTCAGGATGTTGCGCACAGCGCTTGCGGCATCAGAGTTGGCAAATACCAGCACATTGGCCGCGCCCTCATAGGCCGTATTCGGGAATATTTTCCGCCGCAAAGCCTCACTCAAGGCCGCATCCGTATGCATCTCGCCCTCATAGGTAAAATCAAGGTCCATCTGGTCCAGCATCGCAATCGCCTCCCGCATCCGCAGGGCCGAAGCCGTATTTAAGTTGCCAAACTGCGAGTGTGAGCACAGCGCGATTTTGGGCTGCAAGCCAAAGCGGCACACATGCCGCGCCGCGCCAATCACTGTATCTACCATTTGCACTGCCGTTGGCTCGGCGTTCACATGGGTATCGGCCACAAAGAGCGGCCCGTTTTCCATAATCATTAGTGAAAGCGCCCCACGCGGTTTTAGGGTCTCGGTGCCAAGCACTTGGGTCACATAGTTCATATGCCACAAATACTGCCCGAACGTGCCGCAAATCAGGCTATCGGCATCGCCGCGCGCCACCATTACCGCCGCAATCGCGGTCGTGTTCGTGCGTAAAATCGCCTTGGCAAGGTCCGGCGTTACGCCCCGCCGCTGGTTAATCTCGTGGTACGTGCCCCAGTAATCCCGAAAGCGCGGGTCATTCTGCGGGTTCACCAGCTCAAAATGCTCACCCTCCCTGATCGGCAAACCAAACTTCTCCAGCCGCGCTTCAATCACTTCTGGCCGCCCGATCAAAATTGGCTTATCGGTCATTTCCTCGGTCATCGCGTGCGCCGCGCGTAGCACCCGCTCGCTTTCGCCCTCGGCAAACACAATCTTGCGCACCGCTTTGCGCGCGCTCTCAAATACAGGCCGCATTATCAGCGCCGAGCGGAAAACAGATGTCTCCAGCTTTTGCTTATAGGCCTCAAGGTCGGCAATCGGCCGTGTCGCCACGCCGCTCTCCATCGCCGCCTTTACTACGGCCCCCGATACAATCGCCAGCAAACGCGGGTCAAACGGCTTAGGGATCAGATATTCCGGCCCGAAATTCAGGCTTTCATCTTTATAGGCCGCCGCCGCTTCGGCGGAGCTGCTCGCCCGCGCCAGCTCGGCAATGCCTTCCACACAAGCGATCTCCATCGCGTCATTAATCGTCGTGGCCCCTACATCGAGCGCACCGCGAAAGATAAACGGGAAGCACAAAACATTATTCACCTGATTAGGAAAATCAGACCGCCCCGTAGCCATAATCGCATCCGGTGCCACCGCCCGCACCGCGTCTGGCATTATTTCAGGCGTGGGGTTGGCCAACGCAAATACAATCGGCGTAGACGCCATTTGCGCCACCATCTCGGGCGTCAGCACCCCGGGGCCGGACAGGCCCAAAAACAAATCCGCCCCGCCAATCACATCGCCCAGAGTCCGCAGGTCCGTATCCTGCGCAAAGGCATCCTTCTGCGGCGAAGTCTCCGCCGTGCGGCCCGCGTAAACCAGCCCGTCAATATCACACAGCCACACATTCTCCCGCTTCACCCCAAGCTTGAGCAGCATATTAAGGCAGGCAATCCCAGCCGCCCCGCCGCCGGTGCTCACCACCTTGATCTCGTCAAATTTCTTGCCCGCCACCCGCAACGCATTCAGCGCCGCCGCGCCCACCACGATCGCCGTGCCGTGCTGGTCATCATGAAATACCGGAATATTCATCCGCTCACGGCATAGCTTTTCCACAATAAAGCACTCAGGTGCTTTAATATCCTCAAGGTTTATCGCGCCAAACGTCGGCTCAAGTGCGGTAATAATATCGGCCAACTTCTCAGGGTCGCTCTCGTCCACTTCAATATCAAAGCAATCAATATTGGCGAATTTCTTAAACAAAACCGCCTTACCTTCCATAATCGGCTTGCTCGCCAAGGCACCAATGTTGCCCAGCCCCAGCGCCGCCGAGCCATTGGTCACTACCCCCACAAGGTTGCCCCGCGCAGTAAACCTTGCCGCAGCCGAAGGCTCATCCTTTATCACCATGCAAGCCTCAGCCACGCCCGGAGAGTATGCCAGCGCCAAATCCCGCCCGTTCGCCAAAGGCTTAGTCGCCCTTATCTCCAACTTTCCGGGCTTCGGAAACTCATGGTAATTCAGGGCGGGCGTATTTGGTTTGTCGGTCATATCAGCGCTTTCTGCATGCAATGGGATGCGCATTATGCGACAATCCCGCGCACATGCAAATAGCCTTTTAATGTTTCCCAAAAGATAACGCCCATTGCCC
>WTAL01000071.1 GCA_013139635.1 Paracoccaceae bacterium | reverse complement strand
TCGTTGGACCTAAACAACTTGTCATACATGTAATTCGCCAAAACCTGCGTTTCCCACTGGCCATTGGTCATGGCAAACACGATGTCGAAAACCTTGAGCACGACGATGGTAATAGTTGTCCAAACCACCATAATGGTGCCCTTAATCTGCGGCACTTTGATCTTGAAAAACACCTGAAATGGGTTGGCGCCGTCTACAATAGCCGCCTCGATGGTTTCTTCGGGAATGCCGCGTAGGGCTGCCGAAAGGATAACCATGGCAAAGCCGGTTTGGATCCAGACCAGCACGGCCATCAGGAAGAAATTGTTCCAGAAGGGCACGGTGAGCCACGCAATTGGGGCCTCGCCACCGAAATTTAGGTAAAGGGCGTTAAGAATGCCGATCTGCTCTTGCTCGATCGGACGCATATCATAGACCAGTTTGAAAATCACCGCAGCGCCGACAAAAGAGATCGCCATCGGCATGAAAATAAGGGACTTTGCGATGTTGCCCCACTTAAGGCGGTCGGTTAGCTGTGCTGCCAGCAGGCCAAAGCCCGTGGCCAAAGCAGGCACCACGGCCAGCCACATAGCGTTATTTTTCAATGCTTCCCAGAACTTTGGCTCGTTCATCATTTGGCGGTAATTATCCAGCCCCACCCATGCGTAAGCCGTGCTGCCATCGGGCAACGTGCTGCGCTCCGTCAGCGAAAGCCGCAGGGTTTCAATAACGGGATAGGCCAGATAAATGCCGAGCGCCAACAGGGCTGGCAGCAAAAACAGCCACGGGCGGATGATATTCGCGCGATTAATATTCCGGCCCGCGTTTTTGCCGCGTGCGGGGAATAGAACCTTGTCAATAAACTGGTTGGAGAAGTAAAAATACCCGACACAGCCGCCAACGCCGACCAAAATCGTGATGATGCCTTGAAGTGCCGGATGCATGTTAACCCCTCCAAAAAAGTGGCCCGGCGAGGTGCCGAGCCATTATGATTTACTTCAGTGCGTCCCATGCGTCCTGAATAGCATCGGCGGTCTCTTGAGCCGATTTGCCACCGGCATAATCAACCATGCCTGTCCAGAAGGCACCAGCGCCAATACCGCCGGGCATCAGGTCTGAGCCGTCAAACCGGAAGGTGGTGGCGTTGAGCAAGATGTCGTTCATCTTGGCCAAAGTTGGATCACCAAACACCGAGGTATCTACGCCTTTGTGGGGTGTCAGGAAGCCACCAAGCGCCATCCAGATTTCGTTGGCCTCAGGGGTTTCAAGATACGCGATTAGCTCATGTGCAGCCGGGCTATCATTGGTGATGGCCCAAACGGTGCCAGCGCCGAGTACAGGCTTGCCGAGATCTTTGCCAGCATATGCCGGGAAGTAGAAGAAGTCAGCGTCTTCGCCCACCGAAGTGCCTTCTGGGAAGAAGGCCGGAATGAAGCTGGCTTGGCGGTGCATGTAGCACTGCGGTGGCGAGCTAAACAGGCCTTTGGGGCTATCGCGGAAGTCGGTTGACGCCACAGCACCGGCACCACCGGCAACGTAATCATCATTGCCTGCAAACACGCCGAATTCGTCAATGGCCGCCACAATGCGCGCGTCATTAAACGGAATTTCGTTGCTGACCCAGCCATCATAAACGTCTGGCGTTTGGGTGCGAAGCAATAGGTCTTCAACCCAGTCGGTTGCTGGCCAGCCAGTTGCGCCACCTGAGCCGAGGCCGATGCACCACGGGGTGCCGCCGTCAGCTACAATCTGGTCGCTGAGCGCAATCAGGTCTTCCATGGAGTCAGGCACGTCGTAGCCTGCATCTTCGAAGTTTTCAGGAGAATACCAAACCAGTGATTTCAGATCGACTTTGTAGAACAGGCCATAAAGGCTGTCAGCGCCATCTGCCCCAGCATATGTGCCCAAATCTACCCAGCTTTGACCGGCGGCGTAATTTTCACGCACCCAGTCTGCGGTGCCATCTGCTAGGGGTGTAAGGAACCCGCGGGAGGCCATATCAGCTGCCAAACCGGGCTGCGGGAATACGGATACATTGGCGGCAGAGCCAGCTTCGGAGTCTACCAAGATTTGTTGCTCAAAGCTGTCGGAGCCAACATAGCGCACATCATGGCCAGAGGCTGCGGCAAAGGCGGCGAGCACGGTTTCGACATTTTCTTGGTCAGGGCCAAGCCATGGGCCAAATACCGTGACCTGCTCGGCGGTGGCCAAGCTCGCTGTGAGCGCCATAGCGCCTGCACCAGCTAATAATAGGTGTTTCATAACTTCCTCCTGAACGGGCGCGGCTGCACCCTTTTATGATTCTTTTTGAAAGCGTCCGGAATCATTTCCAAAGCGCTTTGAATGCTTGCAAACTCGATTATTTACCTCGCTCTGTCAATGCTTAGCTTTAATTATATTAAAAATACCACTTTGACGTTTTCTGGCCATATGTTTATAGTCACCGATAAATTGAAAGCGCTTTGGATATGAACCTTAAAAAACTCTCGAAAATTTTGGGCCTGTCTCAAACCACGGTTAGCCGCGCGCTTAATAATTACCCTGAGGTAAGCGAGGCCACGCGAGAGCGGGTAAAGGCGGCGGCGGTTGCGCATGGTTACCGTGCCAATATTCGCGCCAAAAGCCTCGCAACGGGGCGCTCTATGGCTATCGGCCATGTGATTCCCATTTCAACGCAGCACGAGATCGTCAACCCGATTTTCGCTGATTTTATCGCGGGGGCAGGCGAGATATATTCGCGTAATCAGCATGATATGCTGCTTTCTGTAGTGCCGGATGTAGACGAGGACCGGACCTACCGCGAGCTGGCCGCAAAGGCCTCGGTTGATGGCGTTATCGTGCACGGCCCCCGCCCAAATGACCCCCGCATCCCGCTTTTACAAAGCCTTAATATTCCGTTTGTCGTGCATGGCCGTGCCAGTGATGAAGACACGGATTATTCGTGGGTAGACGTTAACAACCGCCGCTCGTTTGAGCGGGCCGCCAACTTTTTGTTTGACCTTGGCCACAAGCGGCTCGCGCTCATAAACGGGCTGGAATTCATGGATTTTGCCCGCCGCCGGAAAGAGGGTTTTTTGGCGGCCCATGCGGCGCGGGGGGTTGAGGCAACGCCAGTGCTAATGGCCTCGGATGAGATGACGGAAAACTTTGGCTTTAAAGCAACGCAGGCCATGCTGGCGCAGCGGCAGCCGCCCACGGCGTTTATCGTTTCCTCGATGATTATGGCTATTGGCGTGCGTCGCGCCATCAGCGATGCCCGCCTTCAAATGGGCCGCGATATTTCGGTGATCATCCATGATGATGCGCTTTCCTACTTGCCCAACGGGGCCGAAATTCCGATTTTCACGGCCACAAAATCATCGGTGCATGAGGCGGGCAAGCTGTGCGCGCAAATGCTGCTGGATATCATTGATGCCGGAGATAAAACCCCGCGCCACACCCTGTTGGAAACCGACCTGACCCTTGGCGAGAGCACGGGGCCGGTGCTAAAATGATAGCCCGAAAAGACTTCCCCGAAGGGTTCCTTTTTGGCGCCGCCACCTCGGCTTACCAAATTGAGGGCCACCGCTTTGGCGGGGCTGGCCCCAGCATTTGGGATGTATTCGCCGCGCAGCCTGGCAAAGTAGTAAATGGAGAAACCGGCGCTACCGCCTGTGATCATTACCACCGCTATGAGGCAGACCTTGACCTGCTTAAAGGCCTTGACGCTTACCGCTTTTCCACCAGTTGGGCGCGGGTTATGCCCGATGGCCGCACGGTCAACCAAGCGGGCCTCGATTTTTATGACCGCCTCGTGGATGCCATTTTGGCGCGGGGTTTGCAGCCCTTCCTAACGCTTTATCACTGGGATATGCCCGCCGCCCTTGGCGCGCTGGGTGGCTGGGAAAACCGTGATGTGGCCAGCTGGTTTGGAGATTTTACCGATACCGTGATGGACCGTATTGGCGACCGTGTGGCCTCTACCGCTACCATCAATGAGCCTTGGTGCGTAAGCTGGCTTTCGCATTTTCTCGGCCACCATGCCCCCGGCAAGCAGGACATTACCGCCGCCGCCCGCGCTGTGCATCATGTGCTGCTGGCCCACGCGGAAGCTATGGAGCGCCTGCGGGCGCGTGGCCAGAAAAACCTCGGGATTGTGCTTAATTTTGAGGCCTTCCAGCCTGCCACCCCGCAAGACCAGCCCGCCGCGGCGCGGTTTGATGCGATAATGAACCGCATGTTCATTGAGCCGCTGACCAAGGGGCACTATCCGGATTTAATGCTGGAAGGGCTGGCGCCGCATCTGCCGGAAAACTGGCAGGACGACATGGCCCGCATCTCTGCGCCGCTGGATTGGCTGGGGGTGAATTATTACACCCGCCAAACCATCGCCGAGGCTTCAGGGCCGTGGCCCAATTACACCATGGCCCAAACCGATGCTCCCAAAACCCAGATGGGTTGGGATATTTACCCCGCGGGCCTTTCGGAAACGCTGCAAATGCTCAAGGACAACTACATTGAAAACCTGCCGATTTACATAACTGAAAACGGCATGGCGTGGGATGACACGATGCAAAACGGCACTGTGGATGATCTCGCCCGAACCAACTACCTGTTTGACCATCTGGCCCAAGTAAAATCGGCCCGTGCCGAAGGGGCCAATATTCAGGGCTATTTCTATTGGTCATTGCTCGATAATTATGAATGGGCTTTTGGCTATGAAAAGCGCTTTGGTATGATTTATGTAGATTTTGAAACCCTTCAGAGGGTGCCCAAAAACAGCTTTTATACGCTAAAAAAGTGGCTCTCTCCGGGATCATAATGTGAAGATGGGGCTGAGAATGGCAACATCTAGCTTTGCAACGGCACATAGGTTGCCAAAAAATCACCGCGCATTGGGGCGTGCTCAAAAAACCACTACAATTCGCTTGACGCCCCGCAAAACCTGCCCTAAATAAAGCCTCGGTCTGGCGGGGTAGCTCAGTTGGTTAGAGCACGGGAATCATAATCCTGGTGTCCGGGGTTCAAGTCCCTGTCCCGCTACCATTTTCTTAAATAAATCAGTGATTTATTTTTCGCTTATTTTTGCGACACAACATGTAGTGGTGGCCAAAAAGTGCACGTGGCTTAAAAACTGAAGTGTCGCTACAAAATAAGACAGTCTGTTGGGGTGTATTCCAACACGGTTTAGGAACACCATAGCAACCAAACGGCGGCAGTTTTCAGGCCTGTTTAAGGCCAAGATTGCGCTTGAAGCATTGCGGGGCGACCGGAGGATGCAAGAGATGGCCGCGATGCACAGATTACATCCGACCCAGAGCAGCACTCAGAAAAGGCCGGCCGTTGAAGGGCTCACGCCCAAACCAAGTATGGTGCGCTGATATCAGCTATGTCCCCGTTCAGCGGATCGGCATGGATCACATTCTACAACACTGACCGCCCCCACATGGCGCCTGATAAACGAACGCCGGACGCGGCATACTTTGACAGCAACAAAACAATGAAAGCGGCATGATAACCAAACCCGCTACATCCTAACTCAGCCGCAAACCTGTTCGAAAAAACAGGACCAATTCAGGATTACCACTTTATGTCGCGAACTTTAATTTGGGTGACTAGATAACTCGTCGGATACAGAAGCGCTTTTTTGAGGGTAGGGCGCTTTGCCATGAGCCCTACAACAACTTCTACTTCACACCTATTCTGCTTCATAGGCGTTGCCGTAAAGCTCGTTTATCAATATCGCAAAACTTGAGTTTAACAATAGGGGGCTGTTGGCACGAGAACCCGCCTAAAAAAAGAGGGTACGCAGATAAGGTCGGTGTTGTTAGTAATATTTAGGGTTCTGTTGCAAAGATTTGATTGTAGATTGCGCTTAGAAGCAAAATGGATGTTTTCTGCGTTAAACAAATCGGATAGCGAGGCCAACGCATGATATCTTTCAAAGGTAGTCATTTCCCGCGA
>WTAL01000007.1 GCA_013139635.1 Paracoccaceae bacterium | reverse complement strand
GTGATTGTCGGGGTCAACAAATACCAGCTAGACGAGCAAGACCCGCTGGATATTCTGGACGTGGACAACATGGCGGTGCGCGAAGGGCAGATTGCGCGGCTGAAAACAATGCGGGATAACCGCGATGAAGCGGCCTGCATGGCCGCGCTTGAGGCGCTGGAAGCAGGCGCACGCAGTGATGGTAACTTGCTGGAGTTGGCGGTAGATGCCGCGCGGGCGCGGGCCAGCGTGGGCGAGATTTCAAGCGCGATGGAGCTGGTTTTTGGTCGCCATCGGGCCGAGGTAAAAACCCTGAAAGGGGTTTATGGCGAGGCGTATAAAGGCGACGAGGGCTTTGCGAAAATCGTTGAGGACGTGCAGGGTTTTGCCGCGCAGGAAGGCCGCGCGCCGCATATGTATGTCGCCAAAATGGGGCAAGATGGCCATGACCGTGGTGCCAAAGTGATCGCCACGGCCTTTGGCGACCTTGGCTTTGATATCGACGTGGGCGAGCTTTTTCAGACACCTGAGGAGGCCGCTGCCGAGGCGATAGCCAAAAACGTGCACGTTGTCGGGATTTCATCGCTGGCGGCAGGGCATAAAACCCTTGCGCCTTTGTTGGTAGATGCCCTGCGGGATGCGGGTGCGCATAATATCATTGTGGTCTGCGGCGGGGTTATTCCGCAGCAGGATTATGAGTTTTTGTATGACCACGGCGTGAAAGCCATTTTTGGACCGGGGACCAACATTCCCAATGCGGCGCAAAAAGTGTTACGGCTTATAAAGCGGCAAAACTGGTAAGTAGCGCCGCCTCAGTGGGGGTGAGCAGCGGGCAAGCGGCGGTCATTTCCAGCTCGGGAAAGATCGCCCGCACCTCGTCCTGCGCGGCTTGTGAAAAGCCGGAAAGCTCGCTGCTGTCTTGGCCAAGAAACAGGCTTTCAGCCAAGGTACCCTCGGCCAGCAATAGCTCGTGGCTATCCAGCAAAATGTGATAATAAGTCACCTCGCCGCCGGGTTTTCGGTAAATCTGGTCTGCGTTCAGCAAGGCCGCGGCTGGCACCAGCACCTCATTTTGAGCAAAAAGTGCCGCCACGGGCAGCCCCGAAATCGCTAAGCGATGCATCGGAGAAACCAGCAGGTCTCGCGTATTTCCAAGCGCGCCTTTTGCGATGCAAATCGGTGCCAATTTGCCCTTGGCGGCAAAGCGGCGGTGGCCAACCCAGCGGATAGGCATGGGGCCATTTGTGGTAAGCACCAGATCGCCAATCGTAAGGCGCTCCACCGCGACCTCCCCTCGGGGGGTGCTGATGAGCGTGCCAGCCACAAAGCAGCTCGGGGCGAGCGGGATGCTGTCAAAGGAAAAATCCGAAAGGGTGATGGCTTGCCCACCTGTGCTGCCATTAAAATACACGATCTCGATCCGGCCAACCGGCACCGCGATATTAACCTGAACCGCGCCATCAGCTGAATCAACATCTACGGCGCTGGGGCCCGCCGAAAGCGTGGCCACGCCGCCCAAAATACTAGGGGTAACATTGCTCCCCACGGACAGAAATTCTATGTCTGACGGGTCTATCAGCGTGACCCCATCAAGGGCATAAGCTATGATCTGGATCTGATCAATCGCCGCGCCGCTATCAATATCGCCGATATAAAAGCTGAGGTTTTCTACCCCGTCTTCATAGGTCAGGCTGTCATTGGTGGTGAACTCAAAACTTGCGGTCACGGTGTGGGAAAGCCCGACGGGCGAGGTATAGGTATCACCATCGTTTGTGAGCAAAAACGCACCCGTGGTGGTGGTTGGCAGGCCGCCGACATCTCCGGTGTAAACCGTGCCGCTATAGTATTCGCCTGCGTTTAGGTAGCCTGTGTCAAAATCATATCCCGAGCCGGAATAGTTGTAATCAATTTCAGACTCAATATCTTCCCCAGCTATGAGGGTCGCGGTAACCTCAACAGAGCCACCGCCACCGCCTATTGTTGAAGTATAGGTATTGCCAGAGCCAAGAATGGCTAGCTGCTCATCTGAGCCAACGGGTTGCGCTGACCATGAAAGAGTTTCTGTAACCATTTAACAACCTCCAACCTACTGTGGCAACTACAACTTTCCCAACCGCATTCCGTCTGTTAACCTTTCGTTAACCATATTTCGTGTTAACACACTGATAATACAAGGATTAAAGACGTAATTCAAGGTTGTTTGTTGTTGCCGGTTTCCCGTAGAGGCTACGCTGGGCAGTGGTTGGGTATAAAAAAGGCCAGCCCCGAGCGCTCGGGGCTGGCCTTTATGTGGTTCTAAAGCGTTTACTCTTCAGCAGCGCCTTCTTCGGCCTCAGGAGCGGCTTCGCCCTCTGCGCCATCTTCATCTTCGTCATCCAGATCAACAGTCTTAGGCGCGCCGATATTGGCGATCACAAAGTCACGATCTGTAATCATTGGGCGCGTGCCCTCTGGCAGCGTGATGTCTGACATGTGGATAGTATCACCGATTTCAACTTCCAGCAGGTCCACTTCGAGGTGGTCCGGAATGTTGCCCGCGGTCACTTTCAGCTCAACCTCGTTACGCACAACAACCAGCGTGCCACCTTTTTTGAGGCCTGCGGACTCTTCCTCGTTGAGGAATTGCACAGGGATCATCAGGTTAATACGGGATTTGGCTGACAGACGCAGGAAGTCCACGTGGATCGGCAGGTCTTTAACCACATCGCGCTGAACGCCACGGCAGATAACGCGCTGGTCTTTGCCATCAATTTTCAGGGTCAGAAGCGTGCTCAAAAAGCCGCCAGCTTTCAACATTTTGAAAAGTTCGTTGAACTTCATGTTGATCGCGGTTGGCTCTTCGCTGCCGCCATATACGATGCCAGGCACTAGGTTTTCACGTCGTGCTGCGCGGGCGGCCCCCTTGCCAGTTCCTGCGCGTGCTGTGGCGTTGAGTGTTGTGTTCTCAGCCATGTTTAATTCTCCAAAGTTAGGGCGGCGATCCTCCAAGGGTGTAAGCGCCGCGTGAAGGCAGCCATATACGGCAGAATCAGCCGAAAGGAAAGGGGGAAAGTGGGGTTTGACGGGGCGCGGCAAAAGCCATATCGGTAGCTATAGGTTAACAAACGGGAAATTGCCATGCCGACCATCACCTGTATTGAAGATATGCGTATACTCGCCAAGCGGCGGGTGCCAAAAATGTTTTATGATTATGCCGATAGCGGGTCTTGGACGGAGAGCACCTATCGGGCGAACGCTTCCGATTTTGACCGGATACGCCTGCGCCAAAAAGTGGCCGTGAACATGGAAAACCGCAGCACGGCGGGGCAGATGATAGGCCAAGATGTGGCCATGCCGGTGGCGCTGGCCCCCACGGGGCTTACAGGCATGCAATGTGCTGACGGAGAGATAAAAGCGGCAAGGGCGGCGGAAGCTTTTGGCGTGCCGTTCACGCTTTCCACCATGTCGATTTGCTCGATCGAGGATGTGGCGGCCGCGACGACTAAACCGTTTTGGTTCCAGCTGTATGTGATGCGCGATAAGGATTATTTGGGCCGGTTGATTGACCGCGCCAAGGCCGCGGGCTGCTCGGCGCTGGTGCTGACGCTTGATTTGCAAATCATCGGCCAGCGGCACAAAGACGTGAAAAACGGCCTATCGGCCCCGCCCAAGCCAACGGTGGCGAATATCATCAATATGGCCACAAAAGTACGCTGGGGGCTGGGCATGCTCGGGACCAAGCGGCGCGGGTTTGGCAATATTGTGGGCCATGTGGATGGCGTGGAAGACGTGGGCAACCTCGCGGAGTGGACGAACAAGCAATTTGACCCGGCGCTGAGCTGGGACGACGTAGCGTGGATCAAGGACCGCTGGGGCGGTAAGTTGATCATCAAAGGTATTCTGGATGCAGATGACGCGCGGCAGGCGGTGAAATCGGGAGCGGATGCGATTATTGTGTCCAATCATGGTGGGCGGCAGTTGGACGGCGCGGTTTCGGCGATTGAGATTTTGCCGGAGATCATTGATGCCGTGGGCAGCGAGATTGAAGTGCATATGGATAGCGGCATTCGCTCGGGGCAAGACGTGCTGAAGGCGCTGGCGCTGGGGGCCAAGGGCACCTATATCGGGCGGGCTTTTCTGTATGGCCTGGGCGCGATGGGCGAAGAAGGCGTGACCAAAGTGCTGGAGATACTCCATAAAGAGCTGGATCTGACCATGGCGTTCTGTGGCCATCGCGAGGTGGGCGCGCTCAGCCGCGAGAACCTGATAAGGGCCGACCATGTGATGAACCCCTACCTTCGGTAGCGGCGCGTAGAGGTTGCTTTGCTTGGCGAGGCTGCGTTCGCGCCGCGCTGCAACTTCGGTGCATATTGGTGATGCTTAGCTGAAAATAAAGTCGAACTGCGTCCAGTCACTCGGGTCTATCGGCTGGCCGTCGATAGAGGTGATCCAGATCTTTTCGGTGCCGATGATGATGACAGCCCCGTCAGGGCGGCTGCGGATCACGAGGTCCAGATAGGAATAGAGGAAGTCGTAATCGGAAAGGTCTATCCGGTCGATCCCCATTTCGTAATCAGTGATAAAATCCCGCTTGCCGTCTTGGATGAACTCAAAAATATCGGCCCCGCTGCCCCCGGTAAGCACATCGCGCCCGCGGCCATCCACCAGCCTGTCATTGCCTGCGCCGCCATCCAGAATATCGTTGCGCCCCATGCCGTAAATCGTATCATCCCCTGATGAGCCGATGATGGTATCCAAGCTATCACCCCCAACAAAAGTGCTGCCCGGATCGAGCGTAAGCTCAAATTCGGTAAAGCCGTGCTCGGTGGTGGAGCCGACAAAAACCAGAATGATGCCGCCAGAAATAGTGACTTTGATATCAGAAATATTCGTAAGCGTGGTGGTGAACTGGTCGGCCACCACGCCGAGCAAATTCAGCCGCCCGCGATAGGTCAGCTCAAACAGCGTTAGCCCGTCATCAGAGCCGGCGGCCAACACAAAGGTGCGGCCTTCATGCTCAAAAACCTCTAGCGCCGAAATGCGCTCAAAGCGGGTTTCGGATTTATCAATCAGGCTGTCCACAAGGTTGAGCTGCCCCCCTTGGGAGACCCGCAGCACCAAAAGCGTATCTGTTTCAGCGGAGCCAACCAGCAAAAAAGCGCGCTCAGCGATTTGGGCGGTTTGTAGCGTGGTAATCGCGTTAAACCCAACTATATCAGGCGTTAGGTGATAGCGGTTTGTAAGGCTGCCATTCGCGCCGACTTCAAAAACCGTGAGGCCTGCATCAAAAGCCGAAGCGACGAACAGGAAATCATGGCCTTTGAGCGTGGCGGAGATCATGGCGGAAATGTCCCCAAGCGACACGGAGGCGGTGTCCGCAATATGCGTGGCTGCCGTGAGCGTGCCACCCGTTGTGATGGTATAGCGCTCCAGCCCTGCGCTGGTGCTGGCGGTATAAAGGTAGCTGTTGGCCCCTACCGTCACCATTTCGGTCATGGTCATTTGCGCGGTGCCAGCGCCTGTAAGGGTCTGGGTGGCCGTAAAGCTGCCGGTGTTGTCAAAATTCAAAACCGAAAGGTTGTCATCATAGCGGCCCGAAGGCACGATGAAGGCCTCGCCCTCAAAGATAAACGCATCCACATAGCGCACATTTTGCGTGCCGGAATTCACCCCTAAAATCACATCATCCGTCGCCACCAAAGTGCCGTCGCTCATGATTTCGTAGCTCGAAAGCCCGCCATCCGCCTCGCCCGCCGCGATTAAAAATCGCTGCGTGCCGATGCTTATAATATCAAGGCTAGACAGCCCCATTAGCTGGCGCGCGGCTGTATCCAGCCACGTGCCAAGCCACGCAAAACCCACTTGCATGTACCCACTCCACTTGTTCCCAAAACAAGCATTGCGGGGTGCGGGTTAACAGCGTCTGAAATTAACCAATGTGTGACCTAGGTATTAAACAGAAAATGCAACACATCTCCGTCTTTCACGACATATGTCTTACCTTCAGCGCGCATTTTGCCCGCTTCTTTGGCACCTTGCTCACCACCGTTTTCCACAAAATCGTCGTAAGCGATGGTTTCAGCCCGAATAAAGCCGCGCTCAAAATCACCGTGGATAACACCAGCCGCTTGCGGGGCCATCATGCCTTTATGAATGGTCCAAGCGCGGGCCTCTTTGGGGCCAACGGTGAAATAGGTTTCAAGCTCCAGCAGGGTGTAGCCCGCTTTGATAAGCCGGTCCAAGCCCGCCTCGTGCAGGCCCATTTCCTCAAGAAACATTGAGGCTTCCTCGGCATCCAGCTGGCTGATCTCTTCCTCAATGGCGGCAGAAATCACTACGCTGGCCGCGCCTTGCTCTTCCGCCATTTTGGCGACGGCCTCAGAATGAGCATTGCCCGAGGCCGCGTTTTCTTCCTCGACATTGCAGACATAAAGCACCGGCTTGGCGCTAAGCAGTTGCAGCATAGTCCACGCTTTTTGCTCGTCTTCAGTCACCTCAACCACCCGCGCGGGCTTGTCATTTTCAATGGCGTCTTTGGCGCGGGTTAGCAGGTCGTGCTGCTCCAGCGAGTCCTTATCACCACCGCGAATTTTGCGGCTAAGGTTAGCAAGGCGTTTATCAATACTTTCCAAATCGGCCAGCATCAGCTCGGTTTCGATCACTTCGGCGTCGATCACCGGGTCGACTCGGCCATCAACATGCGTAATGTCGTCATCCTCAAAGCAGCGCAGCACGTGGATGATAGCGTCACATTCGCGAATATTGGCCAGAAACTGGTTGCCAAGGCCCTCGCCCTTAGAGGCCCCCTTAACGAGCCCCGCAATATCCACAAACGCCATGCGGGTGGGGATGATTTTGGCAGAGCCAGCGATTTCGGCCAGCGTATCCAGCCGCACATCCGGCACGCTCACCTCGCCTACATTCGGCTCAATCGTGCAAAACGGAAAATTAGCCGCCTGTGCGCTGGCGGTTTTGGTAAGGGCATTAAAGAGGGTCGATTTGCCCACATTGGGCATGCCCACGATTCCGGTCTTGAAACCCATTGAAGTGCTCCGTTTTTGAAAATGGTTTAGCGGCTTTTATGGCGTGCTATGAGTTTGTGCAAGGGGGCCTGTAAAGCAATGCAGTGTTGCAGCGCGGCGCGCGCGCGGCATCGCCAAGCAGGGCGATGGCAGACGCGCCGCAATGGTGCAGCTATTCGGGCTTGCTAAGGTCTGGCGCGCGGCGCGTAGAAATACACCAGCCAACAATCCCGATATACCCCAAGCCAATGGCAAATAGCGTGACCCAAGGAAAGCTCATCACGGCGGCGCCAACAAAAACCAGCCCAAGCACCAGAAATTTCACATATTCTCGGGAAATATGCACGGCCTTAATGCTCCATGTTGGAATGCGGGAGATCAGCCCCAGCCCAACCAGCGCCACATAGGCACTTACCGCCAGTGGGGGCAGGAACGGCCCCACCTCAATCGCGAAGGTGATAAACATCGGCATCATCACCAAGAGCGCGCCCGCAGGGGAGGGGATGCCGATATAATAGCCCTTTGTGTCGGGTTCGTCATCTGACTTGGCGCTCACATTAAAGCGGGCCAGCCGCAAAACCGAGGCAATTGAAAACACCAGCACCGCGATCCAGCCCAGCCCTTTGGCCTCCTGCAACGCCCAAAAATACATGATCATCGGCGGGGCAACCCCGAAATTCAGGAAATCTGCTAGCGAGTCCAACTCAGCCCCGACCTTGCTTTCGCTTTTCAACATTCGCGCCAGCGCGCCATCAATGCCATCCAGCACGGCTGCCAGTAAAATAAGCTTAACCGCGCGCTCAAAATCGCCCTCAAGCCCATACCGAATGGCTGTCAGCCCCGCAACAATCGCAATGATCGTTACTAGGTTTGGGATCAACTGAATGATCGGAAATTTCGCAGGCGCGCCCATTAATCTTTGCGCGCCAGTCGCACGGCTTCATCGGAAAATAGGTCCGCCAGCACGGTTTCCCCCGCCACCATGGTTTGCCCAAGCGAGACCATGGGCATCACGCCGTCAGGCAAATAAACATCTAGCCGCGAGCCAAAGCGAATAAGCCCAAAGCGCTCTCCGGTTTTGATATTGTCACCATAGTTACTAAAGCACACAATGCGGCGCGCCACGAGACCGGCTATTTGCACCACGGCAAGCCTGCGGCCATCTTCCATTTGAATACAAAGCGAATTGCGCTCGTTATCCACGCTGGCTTTATCAAGCGAGGCATTAAAAAACTTACCGGGGCGATAGGCGATAGAGATTATCTCGCCCCCAATCGGCGCGCGGTTTACGTGGCAGTTAAACACGTTCATAAATACGCTGACGCGGGTCAGCGCCTCTGGCCCCATGCCCAGCTCTTCGGGCGGCACGGCGGGCTCAATGAGGGAGATGATACCGTCAGCAGGGGAAACGATGAGGCCTTCGCGGGTGGGGGTAAAGCGCTTTGGGTCGCGAAAGAAGTAGTAAACCCAGATGGTAATGCCGACCATGATCCACGCCAGAAACGTTAGCACGGGCAGTAGCCACGCGAGCAGGAAAAACCCAGCTGTGATACCGGCTGATATCGCGACAAAACGGCGGCCTTCTTTGTGCATGGGCTTAATAAAGGTGCTGAGCATGTTCATGGCGGTCTCCCTATCGGTTTGCCCTTAAAGAACCACGGCGGCGCTGTTTGTCAAGGTAGGGCTTGATCTTGGCCGCTAATCTATCTCCCAATGATCAGAAGCCCAGATCAGAATTTCACCCCCAAGCTCCGTGCGATAGCCCTTGGATCGGATGACCGAAATAATACTGAGCGGGTTAACAGGCGTTTCGGCGTTGGCAAACCCGAGAGACAGGTCTGAACGGATCACGGTTACGGCCTGAATTTCTGGTGCGCCCGCAAGGTTTGCGCCAGAAGGGTGAGCGTATCGGTAAGGGTGTCTGGCCGCGATATCTGCGCATTTATGGGCGCGGAAAAGGCAACTAGGTTAAGAAAAGAAGGAATATAGCCCTCATAGGGCTTCCAAGCTTGAATTGAATGCAGGAAATTATGGTCATGAGTCCGCTATTGCGCAACGTGTTTCCGGCGCAGAGGGCTTGATCTTTGCGCGGGGGTGCCGCAGAAACGGCTTGAAAACCGGAGGAATACTATGTCACGCATCGCCGCGAAATTTGCCAGCCTGAAAGCCGAAGGAAAATCGGCTTTTGTGTCTTATATTATGGCCGGAGATCCGGATTTTGATACCTGTTTGGAGATTGTGCGCGGCTTGCCCGCTGCTGGTGTTGATGTGATCGAACTGGGGGCACCGTTTACGGACCCGATGGCCGATGGCCCCGCCATTCAGCTGGCCGCGCAGCGCGCGCTGGGGGCAGGGATGACCCTGCAACGCACGCTCGATCTTGTGCGCGCCTTTCGCGAAGGGGATAACACGACACCGATTGTGCTGATGGGATATTATAACCCGATTTATGCAATGGGGGTGGATGCGTTTTTGACCGAGGCTATGGACGCAGGTGTTGACGGGCTGATCGTGGTGGATTTGCCACCAGAGGAAGACGCCGAACTGTGCCTGCCAGCCGCTGCTGTAGGTATTGATTTTATTCGCCTGACGACTCCGACAACAGATGACAAACGTCTGCCGAAGGTGATGCAAAATACCTCTGGCTTCATATATTACGTGTCGATCAATGGCATTACGGGCACGGCGGAAGCTGATGCTAGCGTTATCGCACCAGAAGTGGCGCGCATTAAAGCCGCGAGCGACCTGCCGGTCTGTGTGGGGTTTGGGATTAAGACGCCCGCGACAGCGCAGGCAATTGCGGCTATAGCTGACGGGGCTGTGGTTGGCTCAGCGATTGTGCAGCGCATTGGCGAAGGACAAAGCGTGAGCGATGTGCTGGAGTTTGTGGCTGAATTGGCTGATGGAGCGCATAGTTAAGCGCAAGAACTGCCGAGGCAAAGCCGAGGCCACCGCCACCGGCAGGCCAGATTTTTGCTTGCAAAAATTGTGTCTTTGCTGAGCGGGGGGCTGGGTGCAGGTTTGCCCCCATCCTTAACGGTCCGGCCCTCCCCGAAGCAAAGACACACTTGGCCAGGCGGGGCGCTCGGAAAATGTGCTATAATTAAAGGGAGTACTCCCGCCTGTTGGACGGTTTTGCTGCGCAAAATGCCAACAGTTGGGCGTGGCATCGGCTGCGCCATCGGCAGGGGCTTTGCCCCTCTGCGCAAGCGCATTCACCTCAGAGTATTTGGCAGAGAAGAATTAAGTTGGGTAGAGGCCTCACCCGGGGGGGTGAGGCTTTGTTTTTAGCAGTCAGCGACAGCCCGTTGGGTCAAGACTTTCACCAAGTTGGCGCGGTAGGCGGCAGAGCCATGTAGGTCGGCGATCATGCCATCAGCCGCAACGCTTAGGCCATCCAGCGCGTCGGCACTGAAATTGGTGTTTAGCGCGTCCTCAGAAGCCGCCCAGCGGTGGACACCTTCTTCTGAGGCACCGGTAACGGCCACGCGCACACCATCAGCTGTTTTGGCGACAAACACACCTGTAAGCGCGAAGCGCGAGGCGGGTTGCTCGAACTTTTGGTAGCAGGCCGCAGTGGGCGGGGTGAACCTCACAGCTGTGATGATCTCGCCGTCTTCTAAGGCTGTCGTAAACATACCGTCGAAAAAGTCATCCGCCGCGATTTCGCGGGTGTTGGTGACGATGGTTGCACCGAGCGCCAACACCGCAGCAGGGTAATCTGCCGAGGGGTCGTTATTGGCGAGCGAGCCGCCAATGGTGCCACGGTTGCGCACGGAGGGGTCGCCGATATTGCCTGCCAGCGTTGAGATGGCCCCGAGGCCTGCTGCTGCAACTTCGGCGTGGGTAGTGGCCCCGCCGATAGTCACAACGCCGTCAGCTTCAGACACATCCGCCAAGCCAGCGATGCCGAGCAGGCTCACGAGCTTCGTTGGCGACGCTAAGCGTTGCTTCATTGTCGGGATCAGGGTTTGCCCGCCGCCCAATGCTTGCGCATCTTCCGAGCTAAGCGCGGCCACAGCCTCATCCACGGTGGAGGGTTTTACGAATTCAAAATCATACATGTGCGCTCTCCTTATTTCGCAGCTTGAATGGCAGACCAAACACGGTTTGGTGAAAGTGGCATGTCGATATGGGTGACCCCCAGATCAGCCAGCGCATCGACCACCGCATTTACGACGGCTGGGGGGGAGCCAATGGCCCCCGCCTCGCCGCAGCCCTTAACCCCTAGGGGGTTATGGGTGCAGGGGGTTTGGCAGCTATGATCAACCACATAGTTTGGCAGATCAGACGCGCGGGGCATGGCGTAATCCATGTAAGAGCCGCTTAGAAGCTGGCCGTCACTATCGTACACCGCGTGCTCTAGCAGCGCTTGGCCAATACCTTGGCCAATGCCGCCATGCACTTGGCCTTCAACGATCATCGGGTTGATAACGTTGCCAAAATCATCAGCCGCCGCAAACGAGCAGACGGTGACTTTGCCGGTGGCTTCATCAACTTCAACCTCGCACGCATAAGCGCCCGCAGGGTAAGTGAAGTTGTTGGGATCATAAAACGCGGTCTCTTCCAAGCCCGGCTCGATGTCCTCTAGCGGGTAGTTATGCGGCACATAAGCGGCCAGCGTAACATCACCCCATGCGACCGATTTATCGGTGCCAGCTACTGTGAACTCACCATTCGCCAGCTCGATATCCGCTTCGCCTGCCTCAAGCAGGTGCGCGGCAATCTTCTTGGCTTTGGCGATGATCTTCTCGGTTGCCTTCACAATCGCAGAGCCACCAACGGCCAGCGAGCGAGAGCCGTAGGTGCCCATGCCCATCGGCACTTTGGAGGTGTCGCCATGCACGATATCAATCAGGCTTTCGTCAATCCCCAGCATATCGGCCACCACCTGTGGGAAGGTGGTTTCGTGGCCTTGCCCGTGGCTGTGAGAGCCTGTCATAACGGCAATAGACCCCGTGGCAGTCACCCGCACCGTGGCGCTTTCATAAAGCCCGGCGCGCGCACCTAGCTGGCCCACGAGGTTACTTGGCGCAATGCCGCAAGCCTCGATATAGCAGTTAATGCCCAGCCCACGGCGCTTGCCGTTGGCTTCGCTTTCAGCTTTGCGACCGGCAAAGCCTGCGATATCAGCGATCTCGATCAGCTTGTTCATGGTGGCGTCATAATCACCGGTGTCATATTCCACGGCCACAGGGGTGGCATAGGGGAACTCATCCACCTGAATGAAGTTTTGCCGTCGGATGGAAATTGGGTCCATCCCGATTTCACGCGCGGCTTTATCAATCACGCGCTCCAGCTGGTAAGTTGCCTCGGGGCGGCCAGCGCCACGGTAGGCATCTACCGGAACCGTATTGGTAAACACCGCCCGCACGTTTACGGAAACATGGGGGGTTTTATAGGTGCCCGCCATCAGGGTGCCGTGCAGCCATGTAGGCACACTCGGCGCAAAGGTGGACAAATAAGCGCCCATATTGGCGAGGGTGTCTGTGCGCAGCGCTACAAACATGCCCTTATCATCCAGCGCTAGCTCGATTTTGGTCACGTGATCGCGGCCATGGGCGTCTGAAATAAACGCCTCCGAGCGATCAGCTGTCCATTTAACCGGGCGACCAACGGCCTTGGCGGCGAAGGTGCAAAAGGCTTCTTCGGCGTAGTGGAAGATTTTGGTGCCAAAACCACCGCCGACATCAGGGGCGATTACGCGCAGCTTATGCTCGGGGATGCCCAGCACAAACGCGCCCATCAGCAGCCGGATAACATGTGGGTTTTGTGAGGTGGTATAAAGCGTATACTCCTCATCTGCCGCATCAAAATTACCAATGGCCACGCGAGGCTCCATCGGGTTGGCGATCAGGCGGTTATTGACGAGGTCCAGCGTGGTCACGTGGTGCGCGCTTTCAAAAGCAGCATCCACATCGGCTTTATCGCCGCCGAGTGTCCAGTCATAACACAGGTTGCTGGTCAGGTCGTCGTGCACCTTGGTGCTGCCATCCGTCAGCGCGGCCTTCATGTCTACCACGGCGGGTAGCTCGTCGATGTCTACGTCCACGGCCTCAGCCGCATCGCGCGCCTGCTCAAGGCTTTCGGCTACCACCACGGCAATCGGGTCGCCTACATGGCGGACTTTACCTTGGGCCAGCACAGGGTGGGCTGGCTCCTGCATCACTTCGCCGTGGCGGTCTGTGATTTGCCAGCCGCACGGAATGCCGCCAACGCCTTCAAAATCAGCGCCGGTGAACACCTTTACCACGCCGGGCATGGCCTCGGCAGCGGCGCTATCAATACCGTTGATCGTGCCGTGCGCCACCTGTGAGCGCACAAAATACGCGTAGGTTTGGCCGTAAATGTTAATATCGTCGGTGTATTTCCCTTTTCCGGTCAAAAACCGGACATCCTCACGCCGCTTCGAGCTGGCGCCAATTCCTTGGTCCTTAGGCATATGCTTTCTCCCTTAGCTCAGCGCGCTTGCAGCGGCTTGAATTGATTTCACGATGTTGTGATATCCGGTGCAGCGGCAGATATTGCCGTCCAGATGGTGGCGAATCTCGGCCTC
>WTAL01000144.1 GCA_013139635.1 Paracoccaceae bacterium | reverse complement strand
CAGCACCGTCAGGCCGAAATATCTGAACAACATCATCAAGCCCCCCTCTCGGTGATTGCTGCGCATTCACCTGCCGGTCGAGGGATCACCGTTTCATCAAACGGAGAACGAGGCCAATGCTTGGATTTAAATCCTCCTCATCCGCGTCAGCCACACTGGAGGGTATCGAAGTGACACACATACATGATACGTAAGAAACAGTTCGGTTCTGAGGCATCAGGTTTCAGTCAGTTTGCTGAGCTCGCCAGATAAGTGTGCCTGATCGCTGGGCGAATTGGTGTCGGTGAAAAAGTTTGCGACAAAACCGTTTAGCACTCAGTCAGAGTAAATCCCCTATATGGTCTTCATATCCAAAGCTGGCCAACAATTTTCATCATAATATCGGAAGTAGCTATTTATTTTCGCTATGCTGCTCCTCCAGCAGGCGCAGTATACGGATTAAGGACTCTGCGTCACTTTCTGACAGCTCCCCTACCAACTTAGCCTGAGTGGCTAGATGGTCGACCACGGCGAGCTCGATTGTCTCGAACCCTTTGTCTGTCAGTTGCACAGACGCTTTGCGCGCATCTAGGGTATCCACCTTACGCTGAACAAGTTCCGCCTGCTCCAGTCGCTGAATGCGGTTGGTCATAGAGCCGGATGTAATCATCATGGTGCGCATGAGCTCCCCAGCTGACAATGCATAGGGCGGCCCTGATCGCCGGAGCGTCGCCAATACATCAAACGCAGCTGCGTTAAGATTATGGCTTTTAAACGTCTTCGACATTTCCATAGCGAATAATCCGCCGACACGGCTGATTCGGCCAACCAGTGCCATCGGCTCAAGGTTTAGGTCGGGTCGGGATTGGCGCCACTGGCTAATAATTTGATCTACTGCATCCATAAAATTAGTAATTACAGGTAGTTGTCTTGATGTCAAGGTAAACACAGAAAATGCTAAGCGATATTTTATCTTTAAGTCAAAACAAATACCTTGACATCAAGATTAAATGAGGTATCTTGACGTCAAGGCAACCTATGGAGGTGCGCATGAACAGGTATGTTACAATTTTTCTTACGGGTCTGGCCCCGGCTATTTGGGGGAGCACCTATCTAGTGGTCACCCAGCTTTTGCCCGAAGACCGTGCGCTAATTAATGCCGCATTAAGGGCTCTTCCTGCTGGGCTTCTGCTTTTGTTGCTTACACGTCAACTGCCTCGGCTTGAGTGGATTCCAAGGCTGGTCATACTCGGGGCATTGAATTTTTCGATCTTCTGGTGGCTCCTCGTTGAAGCTGCTTATCGGTTGCCGGGCGGTATGGCCGCGACTGTCGGCGCTGTTCAGCCTCTAATGGTTTATGTCCTCTCCTCGGTCTTACTTGGCACCTCACCGACATGGAAGCTTATGGCAGCGGGTGGTGTAGGCGTGATAGGAGTTGCGCTTTTAACGCTGACATCAGATGCTCAGGTAGACGCGATTGGCGTATTGGCGTCCGTCGGTGGTGCGTTCTCGATGGCTCTGGGTGTTGTGCTCTCAAAGCGCTGGCAGATGCCGATCTCACCATTGGCATTTGCATCTTGGCAGTTGATCGCAGGCGGTATTCTTATCGCGCCCTTTGCAATATTTCTGGACCCGGCCTTACCGTCACTCACAGCGGGAAACATCATTGGATACACATATCTAAGTTTGATCGGCGGCGCCCTGACCTATGTTTTCTGGTTCAGGGGCATTGTTCGACTGGGGCCATCAACCGTTACAACCCTAGGATTTTTAAGCCCCCTTACAGCCGTCATCTTGGGCTGGGCAATTTTGGGGCAATCGTTGTCCATCGTGCAGAGTGGAGGCGTAGCTCTTGTGCTGCTCAGTGTCTATGCCGTCATGGTTATGCAGGTTGACAGGACATTTTTCCAAAAAGAAGAACCCGCAAGTGGCCCTGGCCCAACTCTACCTGCCAAGCCGCCAATACTACCATCAGGCGAAAGCCGACAATGGCATCACGATCCGTTCTCACACCCCGATATCCAAAAAATGTCGTTACGAGAGCTGGATGATTTACCACCACCTTCCCCTAGGTTCAGGTTTTAAGATTTCCCAAGCCCAAATCAAAGCACTCATCGTCAGGCCTTGAGTCCGACACATAAGGACAGGAAAGCATTATGAACACGTTCACTCCAATTGATCAATCAAACGCACTAACCACCGCTCTGGAACCACGTAGCCTATTAGAGCATTTCCACACTCGCCTAAGTAACACACCAGAAAGCATTGTTGCTGAAAGCCAAAGTGGCAAACTCACTATGCGCAAACTTGCTGATGGCTCTGCCCATATTGCGCACGCACTGCTAACACTAAATGTAGCGCCAGACGATGTGGTCGGGATATTTGCTTACCCCGGTTTTGAGCTTCTGGAAGGGGTTTGGGGCGTATTGCGGGCGCGGGCAGCCTATTGCCCACTTTCGCCGGATTACCCGGAAGAGCGCGTGCGCTACATGATTGAACAATCAAAAATGCGTGTTGTTATTTGTGAAGCAGCACTCGCGAACCGACTTCGCAAAATTTGCAGTGCAGACCTGACAATCCTGACCTCGGACGACTGGCACGGCAACCCAGTACCACCCGTTTCGTTTCAATCCCCTGCCCCGACTGATCTGGCTTATGTCATCTTCACATCGGGAAGTACGGGTAAGCCAAAAGGCATAATGATCGAACAAGAGAGCATTGCCAACCAAATGGGGTGGTTGAACAGTAGCTTTAACCTAGGCTCGAAGGCCACAATACTCCAAAAAACCCCTTTCAGTTTTGATGCTGCACAATGGGAGATTTTGTCTAGCGCTTTTGGGGCGCGGTTAATCTTTGGCTCTGCAGATAGTTATCGTAGCCCCGAGCATCAACTTCAACTCGTTCAGTCCTTTGGCGTGACAATGCTGCAAGGTGTGCCCACCCTTTGGCGCGCTTTGGTAGACAGTGAAAAGCTGGGCACATGCACATCATTGGAGGTTATGTTTAGCGGAGGAGAGCCGCTATCCCATCAGCTTGCCCAAGATTGCCAGCGCGCCTGTCCTCAGGCCAGAATGATCAACCTTTATGGCCCGAGCGAATGCACAATTAATGCGTCCAGTTATGAGGTAACGCCGGAAGCAGCAAGCATGCAGGGGCATATTGTTCCGATCGGAAATCCGGTCTGGAAAACAGGTTTTCTGATTTTGAACGAACAGGGAGACCCTGTCAGCCAAGGAGAATCTGGCGAGATATTCATATATGGCAAGCAGGTTGCACGTGGTTATATAGGCCGTAAAGACCTAACGTCTGAAAGGTTTTCAGTTAGCAGTAATGGATCTCGGATGTATCGAACTGGTGACATTGGCCGGTTGAACCCAGACGGTTCTATTCAATATCTCAGCAGAATAGACGGCCAGATCAAGCTGCGCGGTTACCGTATCGAACTGGATGAAATCCGGAGTGCAATTGAAAACCACGATTGGGTGAGTGCAGCCGGCGTGTTCGTCAATAACAATGCAAATACCGGCAGTGATATGCTTGTAGCATGCGTAGAACTTAGCCCCAACCAAGCACAGCTGATGGACCAGAGCTCTGCCGAAGAGCATCACATGTCCAAAACAAGCAAGGTTCAAGTGAAGGCACAATTATCAGCTGCCGGATGCAAGGCGGCCGAAGCATTACGCGGTTTTGCACGGTTGGAACTGCCTGGGGCCAATGAGACCGACGCGCAACAAAAACTTGCTTTTGGCCGGAAAACCTACCGCCATTTTGAAGGCTCGAAGCAACCGAAAATTGAAGAACTGCAACAGATACTAGCACAAGCGCCGTCTCCGGCCTCAGGGTGTGATTTGCGGGAGTTTACACTCGAAAAACTGGGTGTCCTGCTTCGAAATCTTGGCAAATTTCATAGCCCAGAGCGATTGCTTCCAAAACTTGCCTATGCGTCGCCCGGCGCCTTATACGCTTGCCAAGTTTATCTCGAAATAAACGAAGGCGTCGGCGTGAATTCAGGGGTATACTACTATCACCCGATAGAGCATGCGCTGTATCGGGTAGCCGAATGCCGGTTGCCAAAAGGAGAGCCTTTTTCTGTCCATTTTATTGGCAAAAACCGTGCGATCGAAGCTGTTTATAAACTGAATATTCGCGAAGTTCTGGACTTTGAAACAGGCCATATTCTTGGGCTACTTGACGGGGTTTTGCCCGAGTATGGCCTCGCACTTTCCGGCGTAAACCAGTGGGAAAACCTTCTGGGCATTGTAAGTAACGACGCAGATGACCACTACGTCGGAGGCTTCTCTATTAGCGGCAAATCTGGAAGCACTTGGCTTAAACCCGAAGTATCGGCTTACCTGCAAACGGTAGGCGGCAAAGTGAAGGGTATAGGCGCCGGTTTCTACGAAGTTAAGGAGACTGTCCGGAAAGTGTCTGACGACATCATAGAGCGGCGGCATGTTATCGCCATTAACCAAAAGGTATATGATCAAGCAAGCTTTGGAATTTCCTTCTGCGTAGATGACGAAGAGCCATTAGCATATGTCGCGCTCGGGCGGGTGCTACAGCGCTTGCAGATGAATATAGCAGGTTACGGCTTTATGTCGTCGGGCTACAGCTCAAAAAGTGGCCATGATCTTGGCTCGGCCACAAGGCTCGCCGATATTTTGGGCAAGCGGCCGGGGGCAAGCTATTTCTGCGTGGGGGGCCGGATCAGCGATGAGCAATATTCCCACCGCGGTATGAAGGAGGATTCAATTCATACAAAAGGCCCTGCGGAGCTAATTTTGGAAGATCTGAAAGCAACGCTTCCGGCATTTATGATCCCAAATAAAGTTCGGCTGGTGAGAATGCTTCCTCTTTTGCCCAATGGTAAAGGAGACATCAAAGCGCTTAAACAGAGGTATAACGAAGAAGAAGCGCGCACGACCAAAGATCACGTAGCACCTAGAAACGACATCGAAAAAGAGATTGCCACGCAATGGGGGAAAGTTCTGAAATGCGAGCAGCCCTCGGTTAACGACGACTTTTTTCACGTTGGCGGAGACTCGCTCTCGGCCGTGGGCATGATCAGCCTTTTGAATGAAACCTTCGACCTCAAGCTGCCATTGGAGACAGTGTTCGAAGCCACAACTATATCGGCATTGGCCAAACATATTGCGGCACTGAATACCGGAGCTCGCCCCTCAAAAGAACGCTCGAGACTGGTTGCATTGAACCAAGGAAAGGGGCAACCAATTTTGTGCTGGCCAGGGTTGGGCGGATACCCAATGAACCTTCGGCAATTGGCAGGCCGTCTTGGCTCTACTGGCAGGCCTGTGTTTGGGATGCAGGCCGTCGGGTTGAATTCAGACGAACACCCCGCACTTTCTGTTCGGGAAATGGGTTTGCTCGACAAAGAAGAAATCCTTCAAATTCAGCCAAACGGGCCTTACACACTTGTCGGTTATTCCTTTGGGGCTCGCGTAGCCTTTGAGACGGCGCATTGGCTCGAGGCCAACGGCAAGACCGTTGACAATTTGATCCTAATCGCGCCAGGAAATCCGATCGTGGATGTTAACATTGATCCAAGCATCAAAGAGATTCCTAGTTTCAGAAACCCCGCCTATGTTGCCGTTTTGCTGTCTGTGTTTACCCAATGTATAGACCCCGCAGTGCTCAAGCGGAGTATGCCAAACTTTGACGATGCCGAAAGTTTTGCGGCTTTCGTTTCACAAATCAAACCCAATATTGATAGGGAAGTTGTAAGCCGCATCGCAGAAGTTGCGCGCCTTTGCTACGACGCCACCTATCGGTTTGAGGAGCTTCACGAGCGCAAAATTAACGCTCCGATCACGGTCTTCAATGCCATCGGAGACAATTCTTCCTTTATCGAATCCTGCTCTGCTTATGCTGTGAATTCGCCGCGTATTACAAAACTTAATGCCGACCATTACGGACTTCTTAAAGCGGGTGGCGTGGACATCCTTGCCGACCAAATACTTGATCTACTCGACAACATCACAGGCACCCAACAAGCGGCGTAATGCTGGCTTATACAAAATCTTACGCAGCCAAGGCGCTGTAAAAGGAGAACTGGAATGAAAAATATCACTCTGGAATCAGAGCTTAAAATAGGAAGCGAAGTGAGTGCTGCCCTAGACAGCGGCACACCGGTCATCGCGCTTGAATCAAACGTGATCGCGCACGGTCTGCCTTTTCCCCAAAATTTGGAAACACTCGTCCAGATGGAAAATGCCATCCGCTCCGCAGGGGCAGTTCCTGCCACGATTGCTGTCTTGGATGGCAAAATCCTTGTGGGGCTTGAGGCTTCGCAAATCCATTATTTTGCCACAACACCCGGCCTTGCAAAGGTGAGTAGTCGTGATTTGCCCATTGTGCTCGCAACCAAGGAGTCGGCTGTTACCACGGTGGCGGCTTCACTTGTGGCTGCCGAGTTAGCAGGGATAAAGTTCTTTGCCTCCGCCGGATTAGGCGGTGTTCATCGCGCGGCTGGCAGCACATTTGATATTTCGTCCGATTTGATCCAGATCGCCCGCTCCAATGTGATAGCAGTCACCGCCGGCGTTAAAAAGATCCTCGATATCGGGCTGACGCTCGAGTTTTTAGAAACACACTGCATTCCATGCGTTACCTATCAGTTCGATGATTTTCCGGCCTTTTACGTAAGGTCCAGCGGGTTCAAAAGCCCTTGCCGTATGGACAGTTTGCTGGAAATCTCCGAGGCGATTGATATACATCGCACCATAGGCAAGGGCGGGTTTATTGTAGCAGCTCCAATCGACGAAGTAGACGCAATTGATGAGGCGGTTGTGGAAGCAGCGATCGTAGATGCTTCGGCGCAAGCTACCCGCGAAAACGTATATGGAAAAGGCCTCACCAAGTTTGTCATGCGTTCGGTAAACAAGGCCACTGCTGGCAAAAGCGACGCAGCAAACGCCGCGGTTCTTATTTCAAATGCGCGGCTAGCCGCAGAGTTGGCCGTAATCCACAGCGCACGCGCCACCAACCCTAGCCTTACCTCAATTGACCGGAGAATAACATGATACACGCAGCCATTTTTGATCTCGACGGAACGCTTATCGATACTCCTAAAGCTATTGTGACGATGATGACAAAAGCCATGCAGGATATTGGTGAGAAGCCCGCCAGCGAAACCGATATTCGCTCCACCATTGGGTTGCCGCTTGAAGTTGGTATCAGTTCTTTGCTATTTTTACCCAAAGATCACCAAAAGGTTAAAACTTGCATAAAGCGCTATAAAGAGCTGTTTTATGAATGGCTCGTTCCGAGAGCGTCAGATCTTGTTTTCCCCGGTGTTATTGAGGGCCTGCAAGAATTGTCAGATAAAGGCATTCGCCTCGGCGTAGCAACCGCCAAGCACAATGCGAGTGCCAAAGCTATTTTGCGCGCCGCAAATTTGCTGAGCTTTTTTGATCATGTCGCGGGAGCAGATGATGTGTCGCGCCCCAAGCCCGACCCTGAAATGGCCTTGCTTGTAATGGACATGCTTCACTCTACACCGGAAAGTAGCATCATGATTGGTGACACCCATCATGACCTGAACATGGCGCACGGCGCTGACATGCGGACCATCGCTGTTACATATGGGGTTGATGATTTCGCTACTCTCAATGCTGCCTCCCCAACGTGGGTTGCTGACAGTTTTTCCGAGGCTACCAAAACTCTCCTTCAGGAGGCCCATACATTGGCAGCCTGAGCTAATATTCGACAACCAATTTTCAACTCAACAAAGAGGATAGACCCATGACCAATATACAGCTCTCCGCAACACCACTCCACAAAGATACCCTGCATGTATTACCTCAAACCAACGGGCTACGCGGCATACATTCTGCAATGCGGGATCGGATGGCGACGCAGGATGTTTTCGTTTTTAACGCACGGCGTGTTACGCGGTTGTTAATGGAATTTGCGCTCGATTTCCTTCCCCATGAAAATATTGACGTAAAAACACCGTCTGGCGGGGTCTACAAAGGCGTTCAACTGGCAATGCCATTCTGCGGTGTCTCCATTTTGCGGGCAGGTGATAGTATGGAGATAGAGCTTCGAGAAATTGCCCCGCAAGTTCCACTTGGCAAAATGTTGATCCAGAGGGATCCTGTGACCAAGCTACCAAAGTTCTTTTTTGCCAAGCTGCCGGAAGATATAGCAACTCGTCAGGTGCTATTACTTGATCCCATGCTGGCTACCGGTGGCACTGCTGTTGAGGCGATTAACCAATTAATAGCCCACGGCGCAAAGCCCGAAAATATTGTGTTTGTGACAATTTTGAGCGTCGCAGACGGGCTAAATTACATAATGCAAGCGCATCCGGAAGTTCGGATTCTGACATCGGCAGTTGAAGACTGCTTGAACGAGCATGCGTTTATGCTGCCAGGGATCGGCGATTTTGGAGATCGGTTTTTTGGCACCTATACGCCGCCAACGGTCATTAAATAGTAATCGTCAATCTTACCATAAAAAGAGGATCATATTATGGAAATGCCGGCAACACACACCAAAAGCCCAGGGCTAAACATGGTGAAAGTTTGGTATAATACAGGAGGTGAAGCTTTGCTTGATCCCGAGTTTGATTGTCATGCCATCGGCTATGGCACGCAAAAAACACACTATAAAGGGCGAAATGCTATGCTTGGCGGGTTTTTTGGAGAACTCGAAGAGCGCTATAGTGAGTGGCAAGTACATGTTGATCGCATGATTGACGGCGGGAATGATGTGACCGTGATGGGCCGGTATCAGGTGAAGATTAAAAATGGCCCAGCGGCAACGCTTCCATTTGTTCATGTCTGGACAGCTGGCAAAGATGCTCTAACTTCCGTGACAGCCTGTACTGATCTTCGGCCCGCGGCTTAGGGGCGGCCTGAACACCTGAACACATTTTTGCTCAGCCCGCGCGGTAGCACGTCTTACGAGGCGCTTTCGCAAGGTACGCTCGCTGAATAAGGGGGCCGCTCCGGCTGAGTGCTAAATCCTACGTTGGGCAATTTCATTATGTTGATACTGGCGGCGTATCTGACCACGCTTTTATTCTGCGATTGGCATGTTTTCCAGCCGTTCAGCAACCTCTCTGTGACGTATGATAATCTTAGGGTTCTGTTGCAAAGATTTGATTGTAGATTGCGCTTAGAAGCAAAATGGATGTTTTCTGCGTTAAACAAATCGGATAGCGAGGCCAACGCATGATATCTTTCAAAGGTAGTCATTTCCCGCGA
>WTAL01000100.1 GCA_013139635.1 Paracoccaceae bacterium | reverse complement strand
CATCTGCGCTCTTGGCGGTGTTCCCACAAGCGCTAACCTCTGACGCGGCGCAAGAAAAACCTCGCAAAACAGTGCTGAGGTTGCTGCGCCGCCACCGTGCTTTTGGCTGTTGCCCAGCTATGTCTTTCCCCCAGAAAGCCCGTCGAGTATCGGGCAATCCGGCCTATCATCACCGTGGCATTTATAGACCAACTCAGAGAGCGTCTTTTGCATAGTTTGCAGGCCTAATATCTTCTCTTCGATCTGGGCCAGATGCGCTTTTGCCAAATCCTTTACATCCGCACTCGCACGGTCGCGGTCATCGTACAGTGACAGCAGCGCGCGACATTCCTCAATTGAAAACCCCAAGCTGCGCGCCCGCTGAACAAAGGCCAGTTTGTGCAGGTCTGTATCCGAAAAATCTCGGTAGCCATTTCCCGCGCGCCCCGGCGCTACAAGCCCGATATCTTCATAATACCGAATGGTTTTTGCCGGTAAGCCACTTTGCAATGCAGCATCTCCAATATTCATTTTCCCGCCTCCGGTTTCCAAAATTTCAACAGCAGCGAATTGCTGACCACAAAGACCGAGCTAAAGGCCATGGCCGCGCCCGCAACCGCAGGATTTAAAAACCCTAGCGCTGCAATCGGGATGCCCACAGTGTTATACGCAAAGGCCCAAAACAGGTTTTGCCTGATCTTTTGCGCGGTTTTAGCAGACACATCCAGCGCCGCCGCTACCAGCTGCGGGTCATTGCGCATCAGCACAAAGCCAGCGGTTTCAATGGCCACATCAGCGCCGCCGCCCATGGCAATGCCCAATGTGGCTTCTGCCAGCGCGGGTGCGTCATTTACGCCATCGCCCACCATGGCCACATGTTTACCAACAGCCTGTAAGGCCTTAACTTCGCGGGCTTTATCTTCGGGGCGCATGTCGGCAATCACATGGTCTATCCCCAACTCTGCCGCCACCTTGGCTGCAGTTTCGGCATTGTCGCCTGTCATCAAATAGGCCGCCACACCGCGCTTATGAAGCTGTGCCACCGCCTGCTTGGCCTCTGGCCGCACCGAGTCTGTAAATCCCACCAGCCCGATGGCTTTACCGGCTTTAGAAAGCCACACCACAGTGCGGCCCCCTTCGCGCATTTCTAGCGCTTGCGTTTCCTGCGCCGGGTCCATTTGAGCAACCGCAAAGCGGCCGCGGCCCATGCGAATGGCCTCCCCTTCAAGCACCCCTTCTATGCCCTCACCAGCCGTCGCCTTGGCGGCTTGCACCCCTTTGGGGGCAATCCCGCGCGCTGCCGCCTCAGCCACAATCGCCTTCCCCAGCGGATGCTCTGAGCCAGATTGCACCGCCGCGCCCAGCGCCAGCAGGCTGGCCTCGTTGCCCTCAAAAGCATGCAGCTCTGCCACGCTTGGCTTGCCCTCCGTCAGGGTGCCGGTTTTGTCAAACACCACGGTGTCTATGCTTTTCGCCCGCTCCAGCGTTTCGATATCCCGTATTAAAATGCCAGCCTTTGCCCCCGCGCCCGTGCCCGCAACCAAAGCCGTAGGCGTGGCCAAGCCAAGCGCGCAGGGGCAGGCAATCACCAGCACCGAAATCATCGCCACAATCGAAGTTTCAAAGCTCGCGCCCGTTAACTGCCAAATGCCAAAGGTCAGCAAGGCAATCGCAATAATCATCGGCACAAAAACCGCCGAAATCTGGTCCACCAGCTTTTGAATCGGCGCTTTGCCCACCTGAGCGGACTCCACCATGCGCGCCACCTTGGCAAGCGTTGTGTTCTCCCCCACCCGCATGGTTTTCACCTTCAGCACACCGCCGCCATTGATCGCGCCTGCAATCACCTCATCCCCCACGCGGCGGTGCACCGGCATGGACTCCCCCGTAATAAGCGCCTCATCAAGCTCGCTCTCGCCCTCAACAATAAGGCCATCCACCGGCACCCGCGCGCCGGGGCGCAGCAAGGCCACATCGCCAACCTTTACCAGTTCAATCGCCGTGTCCACTTCACCCTCGGGCGTTAATATCGTAGCGCTGGCGGGCCGTAGCCCCATCAACTGCCGCAAGGCCGAGCTCGCCGAGCGCTTTGCCCGGCTTTCCATATATTTCCCTGCCAAAATCAGGGTAATCACCACCGTTGACGCCTCAAAATAAAGCAGCCCCATCGCTGCATGACCCAGCGAAACCACCAGCCACAGGCTATAAAAATAGGCCGCCGACGTGCCAATGGCCACCAGCATATCCATATTGCCGGCTTTTGCTTTCAGCGCATGCCAAGCGCCGATATAGTAGCGCGACCCTATTAAAAACTGCACCGGCGTTGCCAAGGCCAGCTCCACCCATGGGCTAAGATGGAACCCGAGCCCAAGCACCATAGAGACCATTTGCGCCAGAAGCGGCGCTGTCAGGAGCGCCGAAACTATCAGCGTGAACCGTTCGCGCTTTAACGGGGCTTCCTCGTCACGGCCCTCGCCCTCAATTTTGGCCCCGTAGCCGGCATCTTCCACCACTTTCGCCAGTTCTGCGGCGCTTGTGACCTTCGGATCAAACCGAATAGTTGCATTTTCAATCGCGAGGTTAACAGAGGCTTTCGCAACACCAGCCGCAGATTTCAGCGCTGTTTCAACCCGCCCAGAGCAGCTGGCGCAGGTCATACCCGTGATGCCCATTTTGAGGCTCTCCAAAAGCTTGGTCTCGGAGGCCTCCACCACACTTTCGGCAGTTTCACCCTTTGGTGTCAGCGCATAGCCCGTGTCTATAACCACAGTTTTCAAGGCCTCAAGGCTGGTGCGCGCGGGGTCAAATTCCAGTGTGGCGATACCGTCGGCATGGCTAATATCAGCCTTGATCACGCCATCCACCGCGCCCAAAGCTTTGGCAACTTTGCCCGAGCATTTCCCACAACTCATGCCATAGACGTTAAAAACTGCCGTCTCGGCAGCTGGCATTTCAACCCTGTAATCCAGCCCCGTCACCACGGCTTTCAGCGCCGCGATATCGGTTTTTCCCGCGTCAAACATCACCATCGCCTTGGCCGCTTCATGGCTCACATCAGCGCGTTCAACACCGTCAACACCTTCCAGATGCCGCTTCACTTTCTGTGCACAGCCTCCGCAATTCATCCCGATCACCGGAAATTCCGCCTTGCCGCGCCTGCTAAAATCATCCATGATTCTGTTCCAGTTGCCATACTCTGCCCCTTCAATAAGGCTTCCAGTCTCTGGAAGGTCAATACATGCAACAAAGAAACTTCCCAAAGCTGGAAGGTTTTTCGTAATGCTTTGTAAAACAAGTATAAAAAAGGCCAATAAATGTCGAACCCAGATTATTCAAAGCTGCTAGACGCTGAAATCCATGATTATCTTGCCTACAATGCCAGCTTTATGCCTGATGACCCGAGTTTGGAAAACATTCGGCTTGCCTATCTTGCGTTCTGCCAAGCCATCCAGCCAGCCTTGCCCGAGGTTACTTTTTCCGACGCCAATATTGCAGGCGTTCCCACCCGCCGCTACGCGGGCAAAACGCCCAACGCGCTGGTGGTTTATTTTCACGGCGGCGGTTTTGCCATGGGTAATCTCGAAAGCCACCACGCCATTTGCATGGAAATGTGTGATAAAACCGGCCTCGATGTTTTGGCGGTAGATTACCGCCTAACCCCAGAGCACCCCTACCCTGCGCATTTTGAAGATGCGCTGGCAGTCGTAGATGCCCTCGACGAAAAAATGATCCTCGCGGGCGATAGCGCCGGTGCCACCTTGGCCGCCAGCGTTACGTTAAAACGCCGTGAAAAAATTCACGCCCATATGCTCATTTACCCGTGGCTTGATGCCCCCGGCGAGCATGATAGCCACCGCACCCATGCCGAGGCCCCCATCCTCACCACGGAGGCGATATTTGAATTCGAAGCCCTGCGCCTTTCCGGCCAGCCCCGCCCCAAAACATCCGACTATTTCCCCCTGATGGGCGACGACTTCAATGATCTCCCCCCAAGCTATATTTCCATCGCCGACTGCGACCCGCTCTGCGATGAAGGCACGCTTTACAACACGCTCCACATGTTTTCCGGCGGTGAATCGGTGCTGATGGAGGAAGCTGGCCTGATGCACGGCCATCTCCACGCCCGCCACCACTCCGCCCGCGCCATGGAGGCTTTTGAGCATATTTGCGAGGGGCTTAGAAACCTGTCAGCATGGGAAAAGCCCCCGTTTTAGGCGCCAATTATGGCCACAACTTTTGACGTCATTCCAGCTCGCGACAGAGCGCACAGCTCCACGCAGAAATTATTTCTGGCACGGAACACCGGGACACTCATCCAGACCAACCTTTCGCCTGGCCTTCCGGAAAATCCTATGCGTGGTTTTCAATCCACGGCGTGAAAGACGGCATCGACGCTTATTGCAGCACACTTCACTCTAGCAGGGCATCAAACAGTGAAAAGTGGTACTTTTTAGACGAGTTACGCGAATCGCCAAACTTTCAGCCCAAATACGAGGCTATTTTATCTCAAGCAAAAGAAGTCGATCGGAAATGGAGTTTTCGGCGCTCAATGAGCCAGCCCGCAATTGTAAATTTGAGCTACGGTATCATTGCCGCAACCTTGGCAGAGCTGACAGAAGGCTTGATTTACTCAGGTGATGGCGCTTGGGATTTCCAAACCCTCCCCGCGACAGGCCGAGCGTTCCTAGATTCATACTTTCAACCCGAATGCAGCGTAAAGCACGAGATGCAAGAATGGGCTGCGCAAAATCGTATGTCGCTTATTGCTGGCGTATATAAATAAGTCAGCATCGGCCCATCCCCACCGAGCGCAGCGAGGCCACGGCCAGCGGCAGGTATTTTCAGCTTGCTGATAAATGTGCTTTGGCCGAGGGGTGGGTTTACCCGCCCCGAGGCCAAAGCAAGCCCCTTGAAAAAAGCGTAAGCCTACCCCACACCACCACCGTGTCGCCCTCCGCGGAAACCGCCTTTGCTACGCAAAGACGTTCCCCGCGTTTGGGCCGTGGCCTCGGCTTCGCCTCGGTGGCGGCGCGGCCAGCATCGCACGGCTTGGCAAGCTTCCGTTTCGCGCCGCGCTGCCACCTCAGCGCCTGTTGCCCCCACCGCCTGCCCCCGCTATAAAGCCCGCAAACGGAGGCGAAAATGCGCATAGCAACCCAATCCCGCAAAACTGCGGAAACCGATATCACCGTCGAGATTAACCTTGATGGCACGGGCATTTATGACAACCAAACCGGCATTGGTTTTTTCGACCATATGCTAGACCAGCTCTCCCGCCACGCCCTCATAGACATGAAAATTCGCGCGATCGGGGATTTGCACATTGATGACCACCACACCGTGGAAGACGTGGGCATTGCGCTTGGCAAAGCCCTCGTGCAGGCCGTTGGCGATAAGCGCGGCATTAACCGCTATGGCGAGTGCCACTTACCGATGGATGATACGCTGGTTCGCGCCGCGCTTGACCTTTCTGGCCGGCCCTTCCTTGTTTGGGACGTTGAGATAACGGCCCAAAAAATTGGCACCTTTGACACCGAACTGGTACGTGAGTTTTTCACGGCATTCGCGATGAATGGCGGCATCACCCTAAACGTGGCCAAGCTTAACGGCATCAATGCCCACCACATTGCCGAGGCCGCCTTTAAGGCCGTGGCCCGCGCCCTACGCCAAGCGCTGGATACAGACCCGCGCAAATCAGACGCCATTCCTTCCACCAAAGGAACCCTGAGCGAATGACCTGTGTCATCGTTGATTATAACTCCGGCAACCTGCGCTCAGCCGCCAAAAGCTTTGAGCGCATGGCGGCTGAAACCGGTGACAAAATCATTGTAAGCTCCGACCCCGAAACCGTGGCCAAAGCCGACCGCATCGTCCTCCCCGGCGTCGGCGCCTTTAAAGATTGCCGCGATGGCTTGGGCCACTATGACGGGCTGTTTGACGCCATCGAACAGCGGGTTGTCCGCGAAGGCGCGCCCTTCCTTGGCATCTGTGTGGGCATGCAGCTTATGGCCAGCCTTGGCCGTGAGCATGGCCATGAAACCAAGGGTTTTGGCTGGATTCCGGGCGAGGTGGTCGAGTTTAAACCCGACGACCCAACCCTAAAAATCCCGCACATGGGCTGGAACGACCTCGTAATTGACCAACCACACCCCGTGTTGGAGGGCCTGAACCACGGCGACCATACCTATTTTGTCCACTCCTACCACCTCGTGCCGGAAGACCCTTCGCAAGTGCTGGCCCACGCCAACTACGGCGGTAAAATCACGGCTGTGGTTGGGCGGGATAATATGATCGGCACGCAATTTCACCCCGAAAAAAGCCAAACTGCCGGCCTACGGCTTATCGGAAA
The DNA here is from genome assembly GCA_013139635.1 of Paracoccaceae bacterium. Classification (GTDB taxonomy): domain Bacteria; phylum Pseudomonadota; class Alphaproteobacteria; order Rhodobacterales; family Rhodobacteraceae; genus UBA3077. Next base: position 8,288 of record WTAL01000100.1, on the reverse strand, counting down.
CTTCTTGAGGTGGAAGCCCTAACGCCCCACCTTTAGGTTGAAGCGCTGCCCTCCACCCCCTAGGCTTTGCAAAAGCTATCGGAGGCCACCATGCTTGATACCCTTCTTACCTTCCTGAATGAAAACCAGCTCATAGCCGCCTTCCTCACGGTGTCCGGCCTCGCCAGCCCCGTTTTTGGCGGCGTTGCTGCCATTTTTCGCAAAAAATCAAACCTAAACCTCGCGGCGCTTAATGCCATTGATTCTGACAATAAAAAACTCTCCATAAAGCTGATCGCCGCCGAATCACAGCTCAAACTCTATGACCCAAACCTGATTGTCGCGCAGCTTAACCAGCTTAAAGCCGAGGGCGCACCGGGGGCCGAGCTGCAAAAGGCCGCCGAAAAATATTTTGATTTCCAAAACCAAGCCATCACCGCCGCCGCTAAGCACCTCGCTGAATGCGCCCTGCAACATGAGCATGAGGACGGCAAAGCCGCCCTACACGAGGCGAAGCGCTGGCTTTCACTTGGGCTTTCTGCCAGTCCCCGAAATTCGGATCTTGTGGTGCAACTGGAAAAAATCAACACCCGTTTGAATGTTGAGGAACTGGATATTCCGGAAGAGGCGCTGGAGATAGACCCAAGCATGAATTTAGCACAGGTGCACAAAATCACAACGGACTTCATCGCCAAAGCGCAGTACTCGCTGGCCGAAGTCTATGCGAAACGAGGCATCGTATTGGCAAGACAGGAATTTGGTGAAGCTCACGAAAATTATGGTACGGCCCTCCACAACCTCGCGAGGCTGCTGCGGGCCACGGGGCGATATGAAGATGCCGAGCCGCTTTTCCGTCAAGCGGTGGAAAATGCCCGCGAGGCGCTGGGAGAAGATCATCCCAAGTTTGGCACACGCCTCAACAATCTCGCGGGGCTGCTGAAAGATACAGGGCGCTTTGAGGAAGCCGAACCGCTCTATCGCCAAACGCTGGAAAATGCCCGCGCTGCGCTGGGGGAGAAACATCCCACCTATGGCATTCGCCTAAACAACTTCGCAGGTCTGCTGAAAGATACGGGGCGCCTAGAAGAAGCCGAACCGCTATATCGTCAAGCGGTGGAAATTGCACGTGTGGCGCAAGGGGAGGACCATCCCGACTTTGGCTCGCGCCTCGACAGCCTCGCGGCGCTGTTGCGAGCCACGGGGCGCTACGTCGAGGCAGAGCCTCTTTTTCGCCAAGCATTGGAAAATACTCGCGCGGCGTTGGGGGAGGAGCATCCCGACTTCGGCATACGCCTCAACAATCTCGCGTTGCTGCTGCATTTAACGGGGAGATATAAGGAGGCCGAGCCGCTTTATCGCCAAGCTCTAGAAATTACTAAAGCGGCGCTTGGGGAGGAACACCCCACCTTTGGCACATTCCTCACCAACCTCGGAGGGCTGCTGGAGGCCACGGGGCGATATGAGGAGGCCGAGCCTTTTTTTCGCCAAGATGTCGAAGTTAAAGAAAAATCCCTTGGCTCAGACCACCCAAATACCCAAGCCGTTAAAGCCAAATTGGAGAAATTCCTCGCCAACCGCCCGCCCGACGATTAACTTTTGTGCGCACTCCAAAAATCCGACGGTATGCCGACGGATGTCCGACACAAATATCGGGCGGCTTGGTGATGGGTTAAAAACCCACCCTACGGCACCCGCGTCCAATCACTTGAGCGGCAGAAAATGCCCGCAACGCAGCCTTGCACCACCAGCGTGTTGCCGTTCAGCGTCAGGTTGGCGCGGTAGGTTTTATCGCTGTCTGGCGCCCACACATTGCCCTTGTTCCAGCGGTCTGTTCCGTTGGCCTGCATGCCCCAGATAATCGGCTTGCCGTTGTTGTCTTGCGAGGCCCCAGCAAAGCCCTCGGTGATCACGCCGCAAATTTGCGCCGCATCGCTGGCGCAAGGGTAAACCTGCACCTGAATATACTTGCCTTCGTCATTGGGCGCTGTTTGCCACAATCCGGTTACATCACCAGCCTGTGCGGCCATCGGCAGGGCCAGCAAGGCCGCCATTAGTATTTTTTTCATTGTTACTCTCCTGTTGGGTGCTAAAACTCTAGCGAAAAAGGCTTTCCAGTCAATGGTGACGTAATGGCAGCTTGCCCTCGGGCGTATTTGCGCTAAAAAGCGGGCAAAGCTTTGGAGGCCGAAATGATCCTTTACCCCGCGATTGACCTAAAAGACGGCAACTGTGTGCGCCTTGTAAAAGGCGAGATGGATCAGGCGACGGTGTTTTCAGACAATCCCGCCGCGCAGGCCCGCGCCTTTCAGGATGCGGGCTGTGAGTGGCTGCATTTGGTTGATCTCAACGGCGCGTTTGCTGGCGAGCCAGTCAATGCCGCCCCCGTTGAGGCCATCTTGAAAGCGTGCAGCATTCCCGCCCAGCTCGGCGGCGGTATCCGTGATATTGCCACCATCGAGCGCTGGCTTTCACGCGGTTTGGAGCGGGTGATCCTCGGCACCGTGGCCCTGCGCAACCCTGCCCTTGTAAAAGAAGCCGCGCGGCTTTTCCCCGGCCATGTGGCCGTAGGGATAGACGCCCGCGGCGGCATGGTTGCCGTTGAAGGCTGGGCCGAAACCTCTGACGTAACCGCGCTAGACCTCGCCAAGCAATTTGAAGACGCCGGCGTTTCCGCCATTATCTACACCGATATTGACCGCGACGGCGCCATGCAAGGCCCCAACGTGGCCGCCACGGCTGCCCTCGCAAATGCCGTCAGCATTCCGGTAATCGCCTCGGGCGGGATTAGCTCAATGGATGACTTGCGGGCGCTGAAGGCTTGTGGCGCACCGCTCAACGGAGCCATTTCAGGGCGCGCGCTCTATGATCGGGCGATAGATGCGGCAGAGGCGGCGAAGCTGTTGAAGGGGTAAGCAAAATGCGATGGGATGAATTATTTTTCATACTGATCACGACAGGAATGGTTACGTCCCCAGCTCTACTCATGTTGGTTTGGGCTTGGCTTTCGAAAATCCCAAAAGTTAAAAAACTGCTGGTACGCGGTTTTTTAACTGCCCTTTCAGCGCCCATAATGATTGCAACACTATTTGCTGTATTCAGACGTATTTGCGAGCGGGGGCATCTTGACCAACAATTCGGCGCTTGCAGCCCAGTTCCAGACATCGTTGCAAACCTTACTCCTGTAGGGTTATATGCCCTACTGGTTTCGATCTCTGCCTTCATCGCAATCTATTGCCTTTACCTTGAGATCAACCGACTTAGGGCAGTGCATAAGAAAGCAAAACAAAAAAATTGTTAAAGAAGGCCGACCCTCATGCTTAAAACCCGCATAATCCCCTGCCTTGATGTTAAGGATGGCCGCGTCGTTAAGGGCGTTAACTTTGTTGGGCTGCGGGATGCAGGCGACCCTGTGGAGAGCGCCAAGGCTTATGACGCGGCGGGGGCGGATGAGCTTTGCTTCCTCGACATCGCCGCCACGCTGGAAAACCGTGGCACCATGTATGACGTGGCGCGGCGCACGGCGGAGGCCTGCTTTATGCCCCTCACCATTGGCGGCGGGGTGCGCGGGCCGGAGGATGTGCGCAAGCTATTGCTCGCGGGGGCTGACAAGGTTTCGTTTAACTCGGCAGCGGTGGCAAACCCCGATGTGATTGCCGCCAGCGCCAACAAGTTTGGCAGCCAATGCATTGTGGTGGCGATAGACGCCAAAACGGTTTCGGATGGCAAGTGGGAGATTTTCACCCATGGCGGGCGGGAAAGCACCGGCATTGATGCCGTGGAATTTGCCTTAGAGATGGAGCGCAAAGGCGCGGGAGAAATCTTGCTCACCAGCATGGACCGTGACGGCACCAAAGCGGGCTTTAACCTGCCGCTTACCCGCGCCATTGCCGATGCCGTTAAAATCCCCGTGATCGCCTCTGGGGGTGTGGGCAATTTGCAACACCTTGTGGAGGGTGTGACGCTTGGCCATGCCTCAGCCGTGCTTGCCGCTTCCATTTTTCACTTTGGGGAGTATACCATTGGGGAAGCAAAAGCATATATGCAGGAGGCCGGGGTTCCGGTGCGGGTTTAATGGCAAATGTACTAACGCGGTTGGCGCGCACCATAGAGGCGCGTAAGGGCGAAGACGAAAAGAAATCATACGCGGCCAAGCTATTTGCCCGCGGGCCTTATAAATGCGCCGAGAAGTTTGGCGAGGAGGCCGTGGAGGCGATTATTGCCGCCGCCAAGGATGATAAAAAGAATCTCACAGAAGAAGCCGCCGACGTGCTGTTTCACATGCTGATCATGCTGTCATCACGCGATGTGAAGTGGGATGAAGTGCTGGAAGAACTAGAGCGCCGCGAGGGCACTTCTGGCATTGTTGAAAAACAATCTCGCGGTAAAAACTAGGGCAATTCCCCCGCACAAAACCAATCTATGGCGTTGATATTACAGCTGTTTCCAGCACTATCTAATAACTACTAACCTAGGTTAATAAAACACCCATCGCCAATGGTGAGCCGCAAATAAAAAGCCCCGCCAAATGGCAGGGCTTTTCAAATTCAAATCAGCTTAGCCTCAGGCCGCCGCAGCTTGCGCCTGCCGTTCGCTTTCTTCACGTGATAGCGCAACAGATGTCCGCACGCCTCGGCCCACGAACTCCATCATGCCTTTTACGCAGCGCTCATTCGGGTCGATCCCGGCGCACATAAGCACTTCGCGGCCATCGCGCGAGCGCGCCCAGCGGGCAATAACTTCAGGGCCATTACCGTATTTTTTATCGTCAGCTATGGCGTCATCCAACGCTGCCAGCACAACGGCGGCAAACAGTTTTTGCGCCCGTGCGCCTTGGTCATTGGCATAAGCCGTCTGATCAACGTAATCGAACATACGCTGCTCCTATTCTCTAAATTCGTTTTGCGTGCAGTGCAATATGACGATTTTTGCATGTGAAAGAAGTGCAAATACTGCATACCAGATACGCGATTAACGCATAGCTATGATTTCGCACTGCATTCGTCAAGAGAACACCCGCACCCATAGCGGTCATTATTCGCCTATATGCCTGTTTTTACTAAGTTATTTTATTTACCAATTGGTCTCTGTCAAAAATAGTCGGGTATTCATGAGCTCAACAACAGGGCAACAATCAGCGCTTGACCTTTGCAAAAAAACTGTAAATGGTGTGTGGCTGGAAGGAATTTTCATGAATCCGGCTCCCACGCACCCGCCAAAACCTCCGAATCCCCCGCACAAGGTTGATAATTTGCGCGGCATCTGGTGGATATTGCTTTCAGTTCTCGGCTCCAGCGCCATGGCGGTTGCGGTGCGTGATATCTCCACACAAATTGACAGCCGCACCATCGTATTCCTGCGCAGCGCCATTTCAAGCGGGGCTATCTTGCTGGCGCTCATCCTCTTTGCCCGCCTGCGCGCCCAGCTCCGCTTTAGCCAGCCAATGCGCCACCTCATCCGCGGCAGCCTCATTGCGGCTTCCACCCATTTTGGGTTTCACGCCATCGCCAAGCTCCCCATGGCCACCGTTACCGTGCTGTTTTTCCTTGCGCCAATCTGGGCCACGCTATTGGCCATCCTTATCCACAAAGAGCGGGTAGGCCCGCGCCGTATTGTTGCCATAACGGTCGGGTTTGCGGGGGCCATGGTCATCCTGCGCCCCGGTTTTGGCAGCTTTGAGCCCGCCATGCTGGCCGCGCTGGCCAGCTCTTTTCTTTTTGCCCTTGCGCTCAATATGTCGCGCGGGTTGGCGCAGGTAGACGGCGCTACGTCGGCCTATTTTTCGTCAGTAATTATAACGGCGCTTGTCTCGCTGCCGTTTGCGTGGCCCGTATTGGCCCTGCCAGCCGATATGCGCGGCAGCATTGCGCTCAGCATTGTTGTGGTTGCCGGTGCGCTGCGCGGCTATGCCGATATCGAGGCCTATCGCCACGGCGAGGCCGGGCTTTTAGCGCCAATTACCTATCTGCGCCTCGTGCTCATCGCCACTGCCGCCTATTTTATGTATCAAGAAGTGCCGGATAAATTCACCATCATCGGGGCGCTGATTGTTATCTCGGCCACCCTTTATATCGCCCTGCGTGAAGCGCGGCTCAAAAGGCTTTCCGGGCGGTCAGCGCCGCCGTAATAGTGCCATCATCAAGGTAGTTCAGCTCCCCCCCAATCGGCACGCCTTGCGCCAAAGACGTTACCGTCGTTGTGCTGCCGAGCTGATCTGCGATATAATGCGCCGTAGTTTGGCCATCTATTGTGGCGTTCAGCGCCAAAATCACCTCGGTAACATCTCCACCAACCACCTGCTCTATCAACTCCGGAATCCGCAGGCTATCCGGTGTTACACCATCAAGTGCTGAAAGCACGCCGCCCAGCACAAAATACCGGCCCTTGAAAAACGCACCGCGCTCCATGGCCCACAGGTCTGCCACGCTTTCGAGCACGCAAAGCTGGCTTTGGTCACGTTTGGGGTTGCGGCAAATATCGCAAAACTGGTGCGTGGTTATATTGCCACAAATCGCGCATTCACGCACCGTGGCTTCCACCTCGGCCATGGCCTGCGCCAGCGGCCCCATCAGCAGCGCCTTTTTACGGATAAGCGTCAGCACCGCGCGGCGAGCCGAAACAGGCCCTAGCCCCGGCAGCTTGGCCATCAGCTCTATCAGCCTATCAACCTCGCTACCGCCAGACATTTAAAACGGCAGTTTCATATCAGCCGGCAGGCCCATGCCCTCGGTCACCTTGGCCATCTCGGCCTGCGCGGCCTCGGCGGCTTTGGCTTGGGCATCTTTGATGGCGGCCAATATTAGGTCCTCAACAACCTCACGGTCGTCAGGGTTAAAAAGGGACGGATCAATATCCAGTCCCTTTAGCTCGCCTTTGGCGTTGGCCGTAGCTTTCACCATGCCCGCGCCCGCTTCGCCCGTGACCATAATATCCCCCAAGCGATCTTGCACGCCGGTCATCTCAGCCTGCATTTTTTGCGCTTGCTTCATCATCTTGGCCATATCGCCAATTTGGCCTAGTCCTTTTAGCATGGTGTTCCCCTATTCCGGTGCTGGTATGGCTTCTTCATACATGCCAACGGCCTCATTCATCAAGACCAATACCGGCTCCATGGCATTCACAATGGCAATGCGCTGGGTATCATTGATCTCTCCACCGTTAGCCGCATGCTCTAAAGCTGCCTTTGGGCCAGCCCAAGCTTCGGCCACCAAAGCAAGTTGCGCTCTGATCTCATCATTAGGGGCCGCCATAACCATGCCCGGCATGCCGCTTTGCAGCGCGCCCAGTGTGAGCGTGAAAAGCTGGGTGGTTTTGGCGAGGCGTTCACGGTTTTCTGCCACCTCCACACCCGCATCTATCAGGCAAAACTCCTTGGCGGCTTTTTGGGTAAACATCCGCTGCCGGCCTGCCAGATCAATTGTCAGAGACAATATTAGCGGCATATCCGGCAAGGCATCTCCGTAGGTGCTGGCGGTTTTATTTACCGTGCGGTTCATGCTTGCCAGCAGTTGCAACCCGCTTTCATCAATGCCTGAAAGCGCGGGGCGCGGCACAAACCCGTTGGTCATAGCCATTCTGAAATTTTGCGAAAACGCGTTCCAATCTTTGGTGACCTGCTGGAGCGCCAATAGAATGTCTACGTTTTGCTCGGGCCCAAGGCCCATGCTTTCGTCGCCCCGAGTGAGGGCGGTCAAACTGCCTTCAAATAGCGCCACGGCATCCCCCATTTGGTTGGGAAGGCCATCTGTTGAAACGCCAACATTCAAGAAACACGCCGCTTTGGAAATGCGCTGCGAGAGCATGCGCTGCCGTCCTGATATATTAACCCGCCGCGCGGCCTCTAAGGCCTCGTCTGATTGCGCGAAGCTTGGGGTCACAAAGCCCAATTGCGCCACAGCGATAATCGCCGTAGCTAGTGAAGTTGCAAGATGCCGTCCCATCTTGGTCTCCTCTATTTTAGCGGGTCAGGCTTGCTCCTCAAAGGGGTCTACCGGTTCCCAATCATCGTCCAGCTCATCTGGATCAATCGGGACGATACCCTCATTTGCATTGTCAAAGACTTGATCTGCCTCAATGTTTAGGATTTCAGCACCCGAAAAAGCGGTAAAAACCGCTGCCACCAGAGGATGCGCCATAGCTTCTTCCTGCAAGCTGGCCTCGTGGGCGTCGTTTAGCGCCTCAATCGTGGTTTCTCCGCCCTCAGAGGCGAGGCTGATAACCCAGCGCGCGCCTGTCCAGTTTTGCAGGCGGGCCGCAAAGCGCGCAGGAAATTCGGCTGACATATTGGCTGCTGGGGCAAATTCGATGCGGCC
>WTAL01000178.1 GCA_013139635.1 Paracoccaceae bacterium | reverse complement strand
CCTTCTAAAACTGGTCTTCGCAGCCCCATTGCCATATGCGCGAAATCAAGGCTTTCGAACCGCCAAAACCACAAGCCCTTTCAAGGCCTTAGGGGCCTTGAGCGATGAAGAAAAAGAAATGGCGGAGACGAAGTCCGACGAACTATCTCTGCAATCCGTTGTCAATCATAAACTTTATTGTACGCCATAAGTAAAATACCACATATCCTACCACATGAAGCACTTATTAAAGGGTTATGATTGGCCAAATTCTGTGGTTGTCATTTTAATGCGAGGGTTAGCCTTCTCTTAAGATTCGAGTCTAGCCGAACATGAGGCTTTTGCGCCAAATGGACCTTAAACTGTTCGCTATTGCCGGTAAATTTAAATAAATATCTAAAGTTAATCATCAGTGCCACTAGCGTATAATCTTTGGCTGAAACCACGTTTTCATAATCTATATTGCGAACCTTTAAATACTCTTTAATTGATCTCAACTTATTTCGTAGAGTTGGAAGGTCGTAAATGATTGCGGCCGATTTCAGCAATGCTCGTTTTCGTCGGTAAACTTTCTTCGGACAGAACCGGACTTTACCGCGACCATTCGGGACAAAGAGGCTGCTTGCACCTAAAGAAACTGTTTTCTCAGGGACCTTTAGATCAATCAGTGCCGCATATACAATGAATAGAGTTAGCAAGGTGCGCCCATTTGAGGTCGAAAAATTCGTGTAATCTAATCGGCTTGTTGCCCTCGCTTCCGTGACCATAACGTCACATGCTGTGGCAACTTCTATTAACCCTTTTTCTGATATTAGCATGTTTTCAATACAATATGCGGGAAGTCTGTACAGATGTTTTAGCCGTGGCTTAGGTCTCCCAAGGGCGATATCAATGTCACCATCAATTAAATATAAGCGTTTCTCCGGCCTTTGGCCTTGATCAAGCGCACATGCAGCCAAGACTTGAGATCGGGACCCCAGTATATTAACGCTGTCGAGCGAAGCATTACTTTTCAGGTGCTGCCGTATGTAATAAAGCCAAACATTTGGATTTGAAGAATCTTCGACAAATATTTCAATGTCACTATTTTTTCTTTTAAGAAAAGCCAATGCACGAGCGGCGGCCGCAGGGAAAGTAGGTATACTCAACTTTTTTGCTCAATTTCGATACAGTTTTCGACGCGGTGAAGAATGATTGATGGCGCATGTGTGGCCAGTATCAATTGTACATCTTCTGTCGCGTCCAATAATCCATCTACAAATGCCTCTTGCCAAGTTACATGTAGCGAAAGTTCCGGCTCATCAATAATGAATAGGTTTGCTTCGCGCGCGTCAGAGTTAAAATAGAGGTGTGTAAGTATTACAAAAAGCTGAATTTCACCGGAGGACAAGCTTTTGAAGCCAAGCTCCTTTGCTGTTCGAGAAGAAGAAAAATTGATATGACCATTTGCATCAAAGACCACAACTTTTCCGCCGTCAGAGAAGAATCGATTGATGCCTTTCAGATAACGATTGTTCAGGACTTCAATGTCGTTCTTTTTCCCGTCATATTCCTTGATGATTGAAGATACTCGTTCTATTTTTTCGAAATGTGGTCGATTAAATGCAAATTGGAGCGTTGTATTATCAACGCCGTTATCTTTATTGTTAATATTGAAGTCGAGTTCGCTTTTCGAAGGATCGGCCATATCTTTTTTGAGGCCCATAAGAAATTCAGACATCGGGCGGATTGCGCTGTTCACGTCATCTTTTGGTAATTTCAAAATTCCTGGCAGCGCTGCTAGAGTGTCCAGCCAATCATCCACTCGTGGAGCTTCTTGACGTACAGTTATTCTCAAACCATCGGAAATATCCATTGGCGAGATATTGATTAACTCTAAAAGTAATTGCCGCTGAAGGTCCGAATCAAGCGAGTTTTGTTTTAGTACCTGCTGAGAATAACTGCGCTCTGCAAGCACGACTGCTTCAGATAATCGGTTTTCCATATTTCCCGAAAAGATTGTCCGCTTAGAATCTCCTTTGCGAACGCGAGAACGAAGCGGCCGCTCGCTTCTTCGCCTAGCTCCATGTATAATACGCCTGTCCAAACCCAAATACATCGGGCTCGGAAACTCTAGTATTTGCTGTATGACCTCAGAGTTATGTAGAGTCGAAATTTGTTCACGATAGTATTCTGCTTCATATTCTTCTTGGCGGTAATGGGGGGTATCTTGGTCTCGGATATAGCTGGGAAGGTCAACAGAATCTTCTACACCACTGCATGACAGTGTTGCACCAAAATCTGTGCTTTTCGAAGATATTTGAAATTTTTTCTTGTCGACTTCAATGCTAACCTCAAGGAAATTGTATTGAACGCTGCAAAGAAACTGCAGATCAGGCATCAGTAGAGAAACAATCGAGTTTAATGCAGTAGTCTTACCTGTGCCGTTAATACCGGTAAGAAACGTTAGACGGTTTTTAAACTTAATATCAAAATTCAAATAGCCGTGTAGTCCGGATGCTCGAAACCGATCAATCTTCATAACAAATCCTTAAAGATTCTGTGCTGTTTAAAGTACTGTAAGTGAGAAGGTTAAAAAAGTGAACAGTGGCAAAGCGAAACTCCTTTATTTGCCCTTACTTACCCCTTCAGCCCCGCGATCAATTCAACCTGCTTTTGCTCCGAAACTTTCATATAGTGCGAAACAGTCGTTGCAAAATGTTTGTGGCCTAGGTTCTGCGACCACGCTTTTTGCTCTTCAACTGACAGATTGAAATCTGACATTAACTGGCTGAGGGTGCTTCGAAAGCTATGCGACGTGTATTCAGGCAACTGAACGTTGGCAAAGCTTTGCCTGACAATCATATTGATTTTGGCTGAGTTGGCGTAAGGCTCGTGGGAAACTTTTCTAAAGGCGAACTTACCATCAATAAATTCTCGTTCTGGCTTGGGGAAAAGCGCGTCCTCTGGGCCGAATAGCCGGTCATTGATTAGGTGTTTCACCCAAGCTGTGAAACTGGCAAGATAGGCCGGATCAACAGGGAAAAACGTAGTCATAAACACCTTGCTGTTTTTTGTATCAACTTCGCGGCCATCTTGAAACACGGTTCCATCAATCAAATTGATATGTTTGAGTTTTAGTGTGGCTGTTGCACTTACACGCGCACCTGTGAGCATAAGGAACGCAAATATAGCTTTGTCCCGCTGCTGTAGCTCTGTGACCTCTGGCATCGCCTGAAATGCGTGATAGGCGGCCTTGATACTAGGAACCTGTATTGGCCGTTGTGAGTGGGCTGCACGGGCGTCCTTGGCGTTATTGTTAAAATATTCGGCATCGCCGTGACTCAGCACCTTTTTGAACCCTTGCTGCCACGCCAACCACTGGAAAAACCCTTTCACCATACGGAGCGTTGCGTCGATTGTGGTCAAGCTTAACGGTTTGCCAGTGGCCGGGTTTTTAGCGCGGTCAAGTGTGTTCTTAAACTGGCGGGCTTGATCAATGTGAAAGGCCTTGAACGGCTTGTATTTGGTACTTTCTTCAAACTTCACGAGGGCAGCGGTGACCTTGCCCAACGTCTTGTGGTCTCGACCTTTGGTCTCTTTGATGAAATCAATGTATTTGCGTTTGAAACGCTCATTTTGGGCATTAAAATTCCGCATGTCTACGCGTCCTTTCTGAATGTATCATTTAAGAGGGGGCTGAATGGTTCGCTTAGTCTCATTCACTGCCTCTAGTCGCGATATCCAAATGTTGGCGAAGATCGGGAAGCTGGCTCGCGCTAACATTGCGAAAACACTCTTGCCCGCACTCGCAACACAGGGCGCTCAGCCGCCCGCCAAGCGGGTTTCGCGGCGTGTAATCCGCCAACATGCCAAGAGGGGCGCGGCGCTTTTTACAGCTCAAGCAAAGAAGCTCATACAGTTTCATTGGGCGCTTGGCTTTAACGCGTTGCGCTTTGAGAAACTCGGTTGCAGCTTCACCCAAAATATATGTGGGGCGTTGGGCATCAATTGCCACCATTCCAAGCTTGAGCCAGCGTCTAACGGTCTGCTCGGTGACACCCGTTTCCTCGGCCAACTCTGCAACCGTATAGGCTTGGTTTTTCTTGATGCGGCGTATGCTGTAGCGCTTGGCCATTAAGCGTTACCGCTACCTATTTTCACCTTACTGGCCTCTGCCCACGCATTTAAATCAGCGCCATGATAGATGATTTTGCGACCCAAGCGATAGAAACTAGGCGAGCGTTTGAAGTGCCGCATCTGCGCTTGCTTGGACGTGCTACCCAAGAGGGCGATAATTTCAGGATCGGCGGGTTGGTAATGGCGGGTTTCGTCAAAGAGGTTTGTCATCGTTTTAACCTTTATTGGGTTTCAATTAATGACTTCGTATTATGGATATATTCATTCATTTAGGAACAGCAAAATATTAGGCTAAAGCTATCCACAAAAAGGATATACCGCTTAAGCCTCAAGCTGATTTTCACAAGGCTTAAGCCTTATTCAGGATAGCTTCAGTAATCTGGACAATTTCACCAGAAGCGGAAAAATCTTCAATTCTTTCCTTGAACCAGTTCAATGTCAGAAGTTCACCTGATTTAAATTCAAATTCAGATCCGTTATCTCTTTTCGCTATGTCACGTATTGTCTGCGCCTTAATTTCTGTTGGCGCATAGGCGAAAGCTAGGCCCCTCTCTGATACAGCTTTTTCAATCAGGATTTTACACGATTTTCGCAGTTCCAGAGCTTTATTCCGAGTTTTCATTGCCCCTGTTTTACGACCACTTTGTTGACCCAACAGACCCTCAACCCTTGCATAATACTCCGAAGCGGCTTCGCCATGTTTTTCAAGCCACCAATTATCGCGAAATAGGAATCCAACTTTCAATGCGTATTCTAGCAATTTGTCTTTTGTTTCCAAAATATCTTTTGTTACTTCCAATTGTTTTTGCCCGCACTTTTCGATATCGTTAATCGACGGGGTTTTTGGAGCGTCTTTCGCAAATCGAGCAATCATTATTTCGCCTGACAGGTCCATAATATCATTAGATTGATCGTAAATTTTGTCTACAAATTCTACTTGCGATTTCGCCATCTGATATAACGCAGACTCAATCCGTGCTGAATGCCAGTGCTTTTGTATCGAAGTGCCATTCCAATAAGGAGATTCATTTAGAAAATTAAAAATACTGGAAAGCTTTTGAATGGCATCTACTTCCTCAATTTCTCTCTTGGAATGGCGCTCAAGCAACTCACCAATAGATACGGCCAACCCCTTCCCATCCACTTGGGATTGAACCCATTCTTGAGAATGTTGACGAAACTCGTCCCTTGCAGGCTTTGTAATTTCATCAATTTCCTTAAGGCTAGGAGTATAATTCGAATCTTCGTAGCCACTCAAAATTGTATTCTGAAAAGTTGATTCGAGTAGTTCACTTGAACTCCCAATATTTGCAAAAAACGCCTCTGCGAAAACAAGAGAGTTTGTTTTGTCTGGCTCTTTAAAATCCAGCAAACCTTTCTTTTTGGCGTCATCCAATTTCAACCACCTTCCCGCTTTTCTCATTCACAAAACGCGACCAGCGATCCATCAACACCCGCCGCTGTTCCAGCAGATCTGACCGTGCATAGGCTCGCTCGCTGTCTGTCCCTACAGTATGGGACAAGCTAATTTCCGCCACCTCACGGGGCGCTCTGGCCACCTCTGAGGCCCAGTCTCGGAAAGTGGAGCGGAAACCGTGAACCGTAACACCCTCAACCTTCATGCGCCGTAACAGCATCAGCATCGACATGTTGGAAAGCGGCTTATGGCGCTTCTGCCCTTCAAAAACATATTGGCTTTGCATGGCTTTCAGTGGCTCGATTATATCAAGCATTTCCGGCGTAAGCGGAACCCGATGTATCGTATCAGGCTTCATACGCTCCTCGGGAACCGTCCACACGTTGTCGATGAAATCAAATTCTTCCCATTTAGCCCCAAGCACTTCATTTGTCCGACTGCCCGTCAAACACGTAAACATCAGGGCTTTCGCTGACATTGCGTTGCGGCTGGATAGGTCTTGCCAAAAAGCCGGAATATCCTGCCACGGCATTGCCTTATGGTGCTTTACTTTAACTTTAACCTTGGGAAGCACTTGCCCATCTTTAATGGCGGTGACAGGATTTTCGCCCGAGCGGAACCCTTTTGACTTCGCGACATCCAAAACTATTTTTATACGTTGTGACAAGCGCCGCGCGGTTTCGTGCTTTTCAATCCAGATAGGCGAAAGACACATCAGCACTTCCGGCTCACCAATGCTATCAACGGGCATACGCCCAATTTTCGGAAAGGCATAATCGCGCAAAGTGTTAATCCATTGCTGGCCATGCTTGGCATTCTTCCAAGTTGGAAGCCGCTCTATGTGGACCAGTTGGCATATTTCTTCAAAAGTCGGGATATCACGTTGGGCGTTGTATCGAGGATTCAGCCCTTGCCGTGCCATACGCCTATATTCCAGCGCCCGCTCCCTCGCTTGATTCACCGTAACAAGGTCTGCACTGCCTAAACCGAAGTCAGTTCGAAGAGGCGCACCCTTTCTATTTTTCTGACCTTTTATGGTTACCCGAACAATCCAGCGCCTTGCCCCGGACGGGTCAACAACCAAATGCAGCCCGTTCCCATCCCCATGCCGCCCAGCGCCTAGGTTCTGAATGAGCTTCTTTGTTAGCTTTCCATTTATATGTGCCATTATAGAATACCACCTTCCATACCACGCAAGGAAAGTATACAGGAACAAACGAACGAAATCGAGATAAATCGGAAAGGGTGGTATTTGCCATGTAAATAAGGTGAATATCCCTACAAAAGCAACTGTGTGATATCGAGAAAAAAGGTAAGGTGGCGGAGACGAAGGGATTCGAACCCTCGATAGAGTTACCCCTATACTCACTTAGCAGGCGAGCGCCTTCGACCACTCGGCCACGTCTCCGCCGATGGGTGTATCCGCGAATCTAGGGGGGCTCAAGCGGTAATTGGGATTTGTTGATTTTTTTTCGCAGGAAACGGCTGGCGACCCTGTATATGGGGGCAAGTTTTAAAAAAGGGGGCAAACCAAATGAAATTATTGCCAATAGCCATTGCAATGGGTGGCATCGCATTGGCGGGGCTTGCACAAGCTTCACGCGACGTGAACCAAAGCCAGATTAACAGTGCGGGCGGCACGGCTATTATTGGGGAAATCTGGGTTGATAATTGGTTTGCGCTTTCGGTTAACGGCGTAAAGCTGATGGAAGACAGCACGGCTTACCACACCGAGCGCTCGTTTAATGCCGAGCGCGTGCAGTTTAACGCGGATTTCCCGATGACTATTACGTTTGAATTCCGTGATTCCATGGAGAATGACACGGGGCTGGAGTATATCGGCTCTAACCGGCAGCAAATTGGGGATGCCGGTGCGATTGCTTTGCAAGCCACGGTGCTGCCATCTAACTGGACCGCCCCAAATTTTAACGATAGCCGTTGAGCATTCCGAGCGGGCGGTGGGGCCAAAAGACGGCTATGACCGGATTTCATGGAACCGCAATGCCAACCTGATTTGGTCTGATGACCTGAAGCTTGATAATATCGTGATGTGTCGCATTACGATCAGCCACAAGGGGGGGGTTATGAGGTTAATTTATACATCCGCTGTCCCTGCGGTATTTGCAACGACTCCGGCCAGTGCGCATGAGCTTACGGAAACCATTGCTGGCTGCGCGTGTAATACTGCGCGCTTTACCTACGAGGTGAAAAACCTTTCATGCAGCGCTTCGCAGTTCACATTCAGCTCTGATTTTATGCCCGATTCAAGTCACGCGCTTATGGTGGGGGCTACAGCAACCAACCAAAATATGCCGCGCCCGCATAATGCCACGGCAAGCATTTCCCCTAGGCTAGGGCAAGGATTACTGAAACCGAACTGGGGGCCACGGGCGTGGCGGTGAGCGCCGCCAACCTATCGGCTATGCGGCGGACGGCTGGATGTGAATGGCAATGTTCTGGAGCATGAGCTTGCGCCGATTCCGCTCACGATCACCGGGTTTTCTACCGAGCGCCTTTCAGGGCAAACCTGCTCCGTGATGTCTGGTACGCTCACGCAAGAGCAGCTTTTGAGCGCGGCGGGCCGCGTGGAGCGGGTGCGCAACCTGCAAGGCGAAATATTTTATTGCAGCCAAACCCGTTATGGCGGCTTTGGCGAGGTGACTGCGAGCAATGCGCGGGGGCGCACCTCGGGCTTTAAAACCGAAGTAAGTGGCTGTCCGGCCAACTGGCCGGTGGTTACGTCAAATGGATTTGTGGCTTACCGTGTGAGCAACTAACAGGCCTTGAATACTGCCTCAATTCGCAGTATATCGCGCAGGTCGGTGTCCCTCTCACCTGCGCGATTCGCGTTATTTAGGGGGATGTTGGCAACAGGCCGCTTGGTTTTATTGGTCGCACCGCCCTTGGGGTTCTCCCCCCATCCGGCATTGCGGCTATAAAAATAACGCTGAAACGTCACAAACTAATGTCGTCCCGACCTCTGGCGAGCGCTATATGCGGACTCGGTGGAAGACCGAGAGCTCTCGGACGCGAGCAACTTCACCGCAAAGGTGAGCAAAGGAAATATGATGAATATCATCGAACAGCTAGAAGCTGAGCAGATCGCTGCGCTCGGCCATGACATTCCGGATTTCAAGGCCGGCGACACCATCCGCGTAGGCTATAAAGTGACCGAGGGCACCCGCTCTCGTGTGCAAAACTATGAGGGTGTGTGCATTGCGCGCAAAGGCGGCGCTGGCATTGGTGCTGCGTTTACCGTTCGCAAAATCTCCTTTGGTGAGGGCGTTGAGCGCGTATTCCCGCTCCACTCGCCAAATATTGACAACATTACGGTTATTCGCCGTGGCCGCGTTCGTCGCGCCAAGCTTTATTACCTTCGCGCGCTCCGTGGCAAATCTGCTCGTATCGCCGAGGATACAAACTATAAGCCGCTGAAAGAGAAGGGATAAAACGATGAAAAATGACATCCACCCAGAATACCACGAGATCACGGTTAAAATGACCGATGGCACCGAGTACAAAACTTTTTCGACCTACGGCAAGCCGGGCGAGATTTTGGTGCTCGACATCGACCCAACAGTACACCCTGCGTGGACCGGTGGCGGCCATCGCCTGCTGGATACCGGCGGCCGTGTTTCCAAGTTTAAGAAAAAATACGAAGGCCTTGGCTTCTAAGCTACGCCCTTTCGGAATTAAGAAAGCCGCTCCATTTTGGAGCGGCTTTTTTTATAGCTTGAACTTGTCGAGCATGCTTTGCCAGCGCACGAGGCCGGGCATAAACCACGGGTTGCCATTATAAAGCGGCTTGGTTTTGAAGGTGAGCTGGTCAAACATAGTTTCCCCCTCAGAGACATTCCCCAAAATCTTATGGCCAAGCTTTTGGCCAAAATAGCTGGCGCGCGCCACGCCAGAGCCAACATAGCCCATGGCGTAATGAACGCCGTCTTGCTTGCCTAAATGGGGCGCGTGGCTAAAGGTATAGGCCACGAGGCCAGACCATACGTGGGTGGTTTTCACGGTTGAAAGCTGCGGGAAGACCTCAAGCATCATGTGGCGCAACAGGCGCTCATTGGCGGCCGGGCGCTCGGTGAGGCCAACCGCACGGCCGCCAAACAGCAGGCGCTTTCTGTCCGGCGAGGGGCGGTAGTATGCTACCAAGCGGCGGCTGTCGCCGTGCATGCGTCGGTTGGGGAAGAGCTCGTCCATGAGGGCGGTTGGCAGTTCTTCGGTGGCGAGTATGGCGCTGCGGAGCGGTAGAATGCGGCGGCGGAGAGCGCCAAATTGTTTGCCGGTGTAGCCGTTGGTGCAAACGGCGATTTCATCGGCCAGCACTTCGCCGCGCGGGGTGGTGAGGGTATGGACTTTGGCGGTTTTGGTGATGTGCTCAACGGGGGTTTGGGGGAAGATGTGCGCGCCCGCTTCCACAACTTTTTGCGCGAGGCCTGCCAGATATTTGGCTGGGTTCAGCCCGCCATCTGTTGGAAACACGAGGCCGCCCTCATAGTGCTGCGAGCCGATTTCACTTTGCATATCTTGCTTGGCAACGATATGGCCCTTGACCGCGCACGCGCCCTGTAGGGTTTCCAGCATGCGCTTATAGCGCTCAAGGTCGGCGGGTTTGCGCGCGCCTAACAGGCGGCCAGTTCTGTTGAAATCGGCGTCTATATTCTCAACCTTCAGGAAAGCCTCAAGATGGTCAATAAAGCCGATGCTTTCCGCCAAAATGCCATTGGCGACAGCCTCGCCAAATTGCTGCTTCATACCGTTTACGCCAAGCTTATGAAAGCTTGGGCCGACCATGCCGCCATTGCGGGAGCTGGCGCCCTCGCCAAACTCTCCGGCTTCAAACACCGCCACCGAAACCCCAGCACGGGCCAGCACCAGCGCAGTGTTTAGCCCCGTATAGCCCGAACCTATGATGGCGACATCTACTTTTGCGGGGGGCGTGGCGATGGTGGTTGGGCGGTTTTCCCATTCAGGGAATTCCCACCAGATTGGAGTTGTTTTCATGTGCTTGCCTTTTTGAGCCAAGAGAATCTTTCGGCATTGACTGAACGCCCATTGAGGGCGTTTAGCAAGCATTTTTCACGCCTTCCCCAAACCAAAATGATCGGGTAAAGAGAGGGGGATTATAAGGGTTTGATGATGGCATATGTGATTGTTTTGGGGAATGAAAAGGGCGGGTCGGGTAAATCTACCACCGCGATGCATCTTTGCGCGGCGCTTATGGCGGCGGGGAAAGCTGTGGGGGCCATTGACCTTGATTTGCGACAGCAGAGCTTTTTTAGGTATCTGGAGAACCGTGCAGCAACGGCGGCGCGGGATAAGATGGAGCTTTCCATGCCTCGGCAATTTACGCTGCGGCTTTCAAATGCCGATAGCATTGAGATCGCGCAGGCGGAGGAAGAGGAGCGTTTTGCGCAGGCGCTTTCGACGCTGGATGAAAGCTGTGATTTTATTTTGATAGATTGCCCTGGGTCGGACACGCGCTATGCCCGCATGGCGCACTCGGTGGCGGATACGCTGATAACCCCGATGAATGACTCACTGGTGGATTTTGATTTGCTGGCGCGGATGGACGCGAAATCTGGTAAGGTTCTGGGGCCGTCGGTGTATTCAGAACTGGTGTGGGAGGCGCGGCAATTGCGGGCCTCGGCGGGGCTGAAGCCGATGGATTGGGTGCTGCTGCGCAACCGGCTGGCGCATAATCAGGCGCATAATCGGCGCAAGGTTGGGAAAGCGCTGGAGAACCTCTCTAAGCGGATTGGGTTTCGCATTGTGCCGGGGTTCTCAGAACGGGTGATATTTAGGGAGCTGTTTGCTATGGGGCTAACGCTGCTGGACCTGAAAAAGAGTAATCGGCTGAGCCTGAGCCTTTCTAACATTGCGGCACGCCAAGAGGTGCGGGAACTGGTGAAGGCGCTTGATTTGCCGGATGTTAGCATCAAGTTTTAAGCATCGGTGGCGGCGCGGCGAAGTTGCGCTTGTGGCGAGATCGCGTGCGCGCCGCGCTGCGAGGTTGGCGCTTAGGTGCCGCTGGGGATTTGGCCGAGCCGCCGCCATGTTTCGATTTTTTCACGCGAGACTTGGAAGTGCATCGAGTCTTCGCGCCCGAAGCCAGCGCCCCAATACCAGCCTTCTCGTTTGAAGAACTCGGCCAATATCGTAAGCCCGAGCTGGGTTTTGCCATCGCCCAGTGTATCAAGCTGGCCATCAATGTTGAGATCCAGCGAGAGGCCGTAGGCATGGGTGGATACTGAGGTTTCTGAACCACGGATTAAGCGCACGCACAGCGAGCCTGCGGTCGAGATACGATCATAAAGCTCGGGCTCAAACACTTGCACGTTTTTAAAAACCTGCTGGAGGGAGATGATCGCCGGTTCCAGCATGGTTACCCGAATGGGCCCGACATCTCGGGTGACCACAAGGTCTTTCAGAATGGGGTTGGTCATGGGCTGGCATTCTTGCGAAAGGTCTTGGCGCGGCGGGCCAAATAGGCCGGTCAGATAGCTAGAGGATGAGTTGGTGAGGCCGGCATTGACCTCGCGCCGATTGGCGATGTTGACAACCTGTGTGTAAATATCGACGAGCCCGTTGGTTTCCTCGACCGAGTCAGAATAGGTAGTGGTTTGGGCTTCAGCGGCACGCTGGCCCTGCGCAGTGATTTGCTGCTTTAAGCTGTTAAAATCAATCGTGAGGGCGGTGAGCTTTTCCTGCTGGGCGCTGAACTCTTCGCGGGTTGGGTAGCTGTTGATGCTGAAAAACAGAAAATACGCCAGATACCACCCGGCTGGGGCAAGAATAATGGCGGTGGCAAGCAGGATGTTAGCCAGTTTCATGGGGCACCTCTTAAAGATTTTGGCCATGCTATGGGAAAAGGCCTGAACTGTCGATAATCTTTGCATCTTAAAAATGGCAGTTCCTGAGAGTGTCTACTTGAAGACAATTTAGCGAAACTATTGGAATTGCTTTGAGAAAAAATGTTGCCGGAGGGAAATTTTGCGCCTAGGATGGTGGGAAATGGTAAAAACCAATGGTGTGCCGCGTGTTTGGCCGCCGTAACGGGGGAAGTATGGAAATCAACGTAGAAGCGTTGCTGCTTGAGTATTCGGGCGAGTCTGCCTGCGGGGATGATCTGGAATACGACCCGGATTTCATTGAGCTTGAAACCATTTCTAAGCCCAAAGAAGAGCAGCAGGTTGGCGATTCTGTGCTGGCTGGAGAAGATGTTGATTTTTCTAAAGTGGGCAGCATGGCGCTGGGCATTTTGGAGCGTAGCAAAGACTTGCGGGCGGCTGTGTTTTTGGCGGAGGCCTGCTTGCATAGCCATGGCTTCGTGCCGTTTGAGCGCGTGCTGGCCTATATTCATGGCGCGGTTGAGCGCTATTGGGAGTGCGTGCACCCCGAGTTGGATGAAGATGACGATGACGACCCGACGATGCGGGTAAACGCGCTGCGCGGGTTGGTGGGGCCGGATACGGTTTTGCGGGCGGTGCGCCGTGCGCCACTCACTGAAAGCCGCGCCATGGGGCGGTTTTCTCTTCGAGATATTTCAATCGCAGATGGCGAAATCTCTCCGGGAGAGGGGCAGGACCCGATTGACCATGCCAGTATTTCGGCAGCCTTTCAGGACACCGATGACGAGACCATGGCCGCCATTCGGGAGGCGGTGAGCAATGCGCGCGAGCATGTGAAGGCCATTACGGCTGTATTTGATGAAAAGGTTGGCATGCTTGGGCCAGATCTCTCGGAGCTGGATAAAGCGCTTTTTAAAGCGCAAAAGGCGATTTCGAGTGTATTGGGCGCTGGTGCTGATGAAGAGGAGGCGCCTTCCGCGGCGGGCGTTGAGGCCGGGGCTGGGGCTGCCCCTGTAGCGCAGGCCGGGCCGGTTTCTGGGGCTATTAACACGCGTGATGATGTGACCCGCATGATTGATAAAATCTGCGAATATTATGCGCGAAGCGAGCCTTCTAGCCCTGTGCCGGTGTTGCTGCAACGCGCGCGACGCTTGGTGGCGGCCGATTTTGTGACCATTATGAAAGATATGGCCTCGGAGGGCATGAATCAGGTTCGCACCATTGGCGGGCTGGAAGATGACAGTTACTAATTTAAGCGGGGCGCTGCCTCGGGCATCAGGAAGGAAATTGAAATATGTCGAGTAGTCAAAAATTTATTGCGAGAAACCGCGCGCCGCGCGTCCAGATCGAATATGATGTGGAGGTTTACGGCGCTTCAAAGAAGGTGCAGCTGCCGTTTGTTATGGGTGTTATGTCTGATCTTTCTGGCAAATCCGAAGAGCCGCTGCCATCGGTGGCCGACCGGAAGTTCCTCGAAATTGACATTGATAATTTTGACAGCCGGATGAAATCTATGAAACCGCGCGCGGCGTTTAGTGTGCCCAATACGCTAACCGGCGAAGGCAACATGGCGGTGGATATCACCTTTGAAAGCATGGACGATTTTAGCCCTGCCGCGATTGCCGGCAAGGTGGAGCCGCTGCGCAAGTTGCTGGAGGCCCGCACCCAGCTTTCGAACCTGATGACCTATATGGACGGCAAAACCGGCGCTGAGGACTTGATGGCGAAAATCACGCAAGACCCAGCATTGCTTAAAGCGCTGGCGTCTACGCCAAAGCCGAAATCTGATGAAGGGGAGGCTGAATAATGGCTGAACTAGAACAGGAAGCCCAAGCTGGCGAATCCATTTTTGCAAATGATGATTTTGCCAACTTGCTGCAAAAAGAATTCCGCCCGAAATCTGACACCGCGAAAACGGCTGTGGAAGAGGCGGTAAAAACCCTTGCTGAGCAGGCATTGGTGAATACCGCACTTGTATCAGATGATGCCTTGCGCACCATCGAGGGCATTATTGCCGAGATTGACAAAACCTTGACCGCGCAAGTGAACGAGATTTTGCATAACGACGAGTTCCAGAAGCTGGAAAGCGCTTGGCGTGGGCTGTCTCATTTGGTGAACAACACCGAGACCGACGAGCAGCTTAAAATTCGTGTGCTGAATATTTCGAAAAAAGATCTGTCCAAAAGCATGCGCAAATTTAAGGGCACGGCGTGGGATCAGTCTCCGATTTTCAAAAAGCTGTATGAAGAAGAGTATGGCCAGTTTGGCGGCGAGCCTTATGGCTGCCTCGTTGGCGATTATCATTTTGATCACTCCCCACCCGATGTGGAGCTTCTGGGCGAAATGTCTAAGGTGGCTGCGGCCTCACACGCACCGTTTATCACTGGCGGTAGCCCGTCCTTGATGCAGATGGACAGCTGGAACGAGCTGGCCAACCCGCGTGACCTAACCAAGATCTTCTCAACGCCGGAATATGCGGCATGGCGCAGCTTGCGCGAGAGCGCCGACAGCCAATATTTGGCGCTGGCTATGCCACGCTTTTTGGGCCGGCATCCTTACGGGGCCAAAACCGACCCTGTGGAGGAGTTTGCCTTTGAAGAGGATACCGAAGGCGCAGATAGCGGCAAATATGCCTGGGTAAATGCTGCCTACGGCATGGCCACTAATATCACCAAGTCCTTTAAGCAATATGGCTGGTGCACGCGTATTCGCGGTGTGGAAAGTGGCGGGGCGGTTGAAAACCTGCCAACACACACCTTCCCCTCCGATGATGGCGGCGTAGACATGAAATGCCCGACAGAAATTGCGATTTCTGATCGGCGGGAATCTGAGCTGGCAAATAATGGCTTGATGCCGCTTGTGCACCGTAAAAACTCTGATCTAGCTGCCTTTATTGGTGCCCAGAGCCTGCACAAACCAGCTGAATATGATGATCCGGACGCGACAGCAAACGCGAATCTTGGGGCTAGATTGCCCTATTTGTTTGCAACTTGCCGCTTCGCACACTACTTGAAGTGTATCGTAAGAGATAAAGTGGGTTCGTTCAAAGAACGGGACGACATGCAGGCTTGGCTGCAAACCTGGATTAACGATTACGTTGACTTTAACGCCGACATTTCGTCGGAAGAGGTAAAGGCACAAAAACCGTTGGCCGCCGCTGAGGTGGTCGTCGAAGAGATCGAGGGCAACCCCGGATATTACTCTTCGAAGTTTTTCCTTCGCCCGCATTACCAGCTTGAGGGGCTGTCTGTTTCGTTACGATTGGTATCGAAACTGCCCTCCGAGAAAAAGTAACTGGTGATATAATATTGCTTCGGGGGGTGCGCTCCCCGCGGCCCGACTCAATAATTAGAGACACCATGATTTATAGGAGATTACCATGGCTTTTGACGCATTTTTCTACTTCACAGCTTCCGCAGACAAAGAGAAGGTTCCGGGCGAAACCCTTGACGCCGCAATGGCGGATAAGGGCGCACACGAACTGATCAGCTTTTCGTTTGGCGCTGAAAACAACATTAACATTGGTTCAGGTTCTGGCGGCGGCGGTGCCGGTAAATCCACCTTTAAGGAGTTCAGCACCACAAAGAAAACCGACATGGGCTCGCCGGGTATTTTCCAGCAGCTTTGCGTTGGCCGCCACTTTGACGAGGCCATTGTTGAGCTTCGCCGCTCGGGTGGGTCAACCACTGAGTCCGGTGCAACGTTCATGAAGTTCTATTTCAAGCACGTAATGGTGCAGGACATTGAATGGTCCGGCTCTGATGGCGATGATATCTGCGAAGAGAGCATCACCTACCAATATGGCGCGATGAAAGTGGAATATATCCCACAAAAATCCGATGGCTCGATGGATACTTCGCGCACCAAAAAGGCCGAGTGGAGCCGGGTCAAGAACACAGCGCAATACGCTGTTTAATGGCTTGCTGGCCGCGTAATGCGGCCACCTTAAAATACAGTTCGCCCAAGCCGTTGGCTTTGGGCGAATTGGTATGATTTGAAAGGGGCGATATGTCAGCCGAAGATATCCTGAAATCCGGAACCTTGGACGAGACGCAGGAAGCGTTAATGGACAAGGTGCGCAAAGACCCTTCAAACATCAAACAACGGATTTTTCTGTTTCAGCTCTTTGCCGTGCTTGGCGAGTGGGAGCGGGCGGTAAAGCAACTTAAAGTGTGCGGCGGCATGGATGTGGAAACACTGCCGATGGTGCAAAGCTATCGCGAAGCGATTGTGTGTGAGTTGGTGCGCGAGAAGGTGTTTGCCGGCGAAAAGACTCCGATGATTTTTGGGGATCCGGAGGACTGGATCGCCTTGATGGTAGAGGCCCTCGGGGCCAATGCGCGGGGCGACCACGCCGCCGCTGCCAAGCTACGCGAAACCGCCTTTGAGGCCGCGCCTGCGGTTTCGGGCACCGTTGATGAGCAGGCTTTTGAGTGGATCGCCGACGCCGATATGCGCCTTGGGCCGCTGCTCGAGCTGGTGATGAACGGCAACTATTACTGGGTGCCGTTTTCGGCCATCCAGAAGCTGGTCTTTGAAGCGCCGGCAGACCTGCGCGATAGCGTGTGGACGCCGGTTGAAATTACGTGGGCCAATGGCGGCGAAGTGGTTGGGTTCATCCCCACCCGCTACCCTGATGCGGCCAAAGGCTCTGATGAAATCAAGCTTGCGAAAGTGACCGAATGGGTTGATTTGGGCAGCGATACTTTTGCTGGCCACGGCCAGCGCCTGCTGGCCACTGATGCCGGAGATATCGCCCTGATGGACCTGCGCGAAGTTACGTTTAATACCGGCATTGAGGGCGAGGATGGCTGATCTCGGAGATTCCGAGCGCCTTCAACCGTCGCTCCTTGACCGGCTGACGGATAACAACCCTGGCGAGGTTAAGGAAAGCGCGCGCGATCAAATCATAGATATCCGGCAGTTGCGCGATATTGTGCTGCGAGACCTTGGCTGGCTGCTAAACACCGTTAACCAAGAGGGCGATGTGGATGAGGAAACCTTTCCTTTTGCAGCGGCTTCAACCCTGAATTATGGCATAACGGATATTGCGGGCAAAAAGGCCGCAGAGGCGCGCCCTTATGAGCTGGAGCGGATGATCCACAAAGCCATTGAGCGCTTTGAGCCGCGCATAGTGCAGGGCAGCCTAGAGGTGAGGCTTTCGACCACGGTGGAAGGCACACATTCGCGCATATTGTTTAATATTCACGCGGAAATTTGGGCTCAGCCCGTGCCGGTAGAGGTATTTATGCGCACCGAGCTTGATTTGGCTTCGGGTGATATGTCGGTGGTAAAGGGGTAGGCTATGGACACGCGAATACTGAAAAAATATGAAGAAGAGCTGGCCTATATGCGCGAGATGGGCGAGGAGTTTTCGGAGTCCTACCCCAAAATTGCTGCGCGGCTGGGGATGGACGGTGTAGAAATTGCCGACCCGTATGTAGAGCGTATGATGGAGGGCTTTGCCTTTATGGCGGCGCGGGTGCAGCTGGAGCTGGACTTGCAATATCCGGTGCTGACCCAGCATTTGCTAGAGATCGTCTATCCGCATTACCTCGCCCCGACTCCAAGCATGTTTATTGCCAAATTGCAGCCAGACCCCACGCAGGCCGCCATGGAAGACGGCTATAAAATTGCGCGTGGTACGACGCTGCGCAGCCCTCTGCGTGATGGCGACAATACGGCGTGCCAATTCCGCACGGCGCAGGACGTAACTCTGTGGCCAATCGAAATCACGGAAGCCTCGTATCTGAATGGGCGCGGCGAAGTGATGGCGGCTGGCGTCGGTGAAAACCGTGAGGTTAAGGCGGCTATTCGTTTGCGGCTGAAAAGCCTCACTGAAATGGGCCTCGCAAAGCTGAACCTTGATGAGCTGACGCTATTCATGACCGGCTCTGGCTGGGAGCCATGGCGGCTATTTGAGCATATCGCCAATGATGGTATTCAGGTGGCGGGCCGCTCGACCAACGCGCGGGATGACTGGGCCTATGTGAACCGCTGGAACACAATTGAGGCCACGGGGTGCGAGCCCGAGCAAGCGCTGCTGCCCTTCCCCGGCCAAAGCTTTGATGGCTACCGTTTGCTGCAAGAGTATTATGCCCTTCCCAACCGCTATTTCTTTACCAAAATCGGCGGCCTTCAGCCGATATTAAAGCAGGTAAAAGATGGGGACGAGGTTGATATTTATATCCTGCTCAAGCAATCTATGGGCAGCCTTGCCGCCGCCATTGAGCCAAGCGCTTTTGAGCTGTTCGCCACCCCGGCGGTAAACCTGTTTGAAAAGCGCTGTGACCGCGTGCATGTGGATGGCCGCGACGTGGATTATCAGATCATCCCTGACCGCACCGCCCCGCTGGATTTCGAGATTTATGGCATAGATAAAGTGACGGGGATTTCTTCGGAGGGCAAAGACGACGTGGCGTTTGAGCCGTTTTACTCAGCCGATGACCTGACGGCTGCGGGTGAGAATTATGACGCCTATTACAGCCTGCGCCGCCGTATGCACCAGCGCTCCGAGCGCCAGCGGCTAAAAGGCACGCGCACGAGTTACCTCGGTGCCGACATTTTTATCAACTTGGTGGACCAGCTTCAGGCGCCTTATGGCGGCGACATTGAGCAGCTGGCCATTAAGGCCATGTGCACCAATCGCGACCTGCCCATGCTCTTGACCATCGGCAAGCACGCCACCGATTTTGAGCTGCCCGAAGGCGGGCCGGTTAAGGCGGTAACGGCGCTCACACCGATCACACGGCCTAGGGCTAGCCTGGCTGTGGAAGGTGACAGCGCATGGCGGCTTATTTCGCATTTGAGCCTGAATTACCTGTCAATTTCCGAAACCGACCGCGGCGACCCTGCGGCGGCCATTCGGGAATTGCTCGGGGTCTATGGCCCGCTCGGCGATAAATCGCTTTCCAAGCAGCTTGAGGGCATTACCCGCGTTTGGACGGTGCCAATTGTGCGGCGGATGGCCGACGAAGTGCTTTCGACCGCCGTGCGCGGCTTGGAAGTGAACGTAGAATTTGACGAGAGTTTTTATGAAGGCACCGGAGTCTATGTGCTCGGCGTGGTGCTGCAACGTTTTTTTGCAAAATATGTATCGGTGAATAGCTTTACCGAAACAGTAATTCACAGCCCAGATAGAGGGGAAATTGCCCGGTGGCCAGCGATGAGCGGAAAGAGGCGGGTGATCTGAGCCGCTTTGAAGCGTTCAAGGAGCACCCCGAGAAATACCATATCTTTCAGGCCCTGCGCCTGATCGAAGCTGCGCATGCCGACAAGCCTCGTTTTGGGCGGTCACGCCGGCCCAAGCAAGATGCTATTCGGCTCAAGCAGCGGATAGATATGTCTTTTGCCAGCTCAACCGTGGCGCGGTTTGTGCCGCAAGATGCGCAAACGGGCGAGCCGGGTGAGCTGGCGCAATATATGTTTGGCCTGTTTGGGCCAAATGGCCCGCTGCCGCTGCATTTCACGGAACATGCCTATAACCGCCAGCGCTCGTTTCGAGACCCGACATTCAAGGCTTTTGGTGATATTTTTCACCACCGGATGCTGTCTCTTTTTTACCGCGCCTATGCCTCGGGTGAGCCAACGTCGAGCTTTGACCGTAAGGGCGAGGTGGACCCTTTTGCCCAAAAGGTTGCGGCCTTTGCCGGGCTGCGCGGGGCGGCCATGGCAGAGCGGGATGCGATGCCAGACCTTGCCAAGCTGCGCTATGCGGGGCGGCTGGCGCACGGGACGCGCAATGAGGAAGGCCTTTTGGCGCTGATTTCCGGGTTTTTTGGTGCGCCTGCGACAATGGAAAGCTTTGTCGGGACTTGGCTGGAGCTGGACAAAAAAGATACGTGGGAGCTGGGTAATCCGCATAAGCCCGCCAAGCTGGGGCAGAGCTGCTCGATCGGCTCCAAAGTTTGGACGCGGCAAGCGAAATTTAGGTTTCGGGTGGGGCCTGTTGGGCTGGCGGATTATAAGCGGCTATTGCCGGGGGGAGATAGCCTTAAGCGGCTAAAATCGCTGGTGAATAATTATATGGGTGAGGCCATGATGTGGGACATGAACCTTGTGCTGCGCAAAGGCGAGGCCGAGCCGGCGATGCTGGCCAAGGCTGTGGTTGATGAAGAGGTCAGCGTGACGCTGAGCCATCAAGAAGAGATTGTGACCGAGGTTGAGCGCGCCGAAGAGGTGCCGTTTTCGCCTGAGGTCATGGAGCCAGAGATTGCACTTAGTGAAGCGCCAGTGTCAACGGCGCTGGGCGCTGATCAAGATGAAACGCCTGAGACGGAAGCGGCGGTTGATTTGGATGAGCCAAGCGTAGCAGTGCAGGCCCCTTTGCCTGAAGAGCCACCGCTGGATATGGAAAAAACCGTTGTGCTGCCGATCGCCGCCCCGCCCGCGCCAGCAACGGTGGCGAGTGATATTGAATTTGGCGAGATTGCAGAGGATTTTGAGGAATCCCCGCAAATTCCGCCACTTAGCGCAGAGAATGGTCATGAAGATGACACCCGACCCGAACCAAGGGGCGTATACCTTGGTTGGACAACATGGTTGGGCACACCACCAGGCGATAAAGATCTGGATCAATTATACATACAATCAGATGCACAACCGGGAGAGTAAATATGAGTGAAATTAGCCGCGTCGCCCTTTTTGGGAAATTGAACAAGCTTGGATATCAAGGCATCGAGGGGGCCACGGTTTTTTGCAAAATGCGTGGCAACCCGTATGTGGAGCTGGTGCATTGGCTGCACCAGATTTTGCAGGGGCAAGATAGTGACATCCACCGGATTATCCAGCATTTTGACCTTGACGCAGGGCGCGTGGCCAAGGATTTTACCGATGCTTTGGATAGCCTACCGCGGGGCGCGAGCAGTATTTCGGACCTTTCGCAGCATTTGGAAGACACCGTTGAGCGGGCGTGGGTTTATGCCTCTCTGATGCATAAATCGCCGCAAATTCGTACGGGGCATTTGATTTTGGGCATGGTGAAAACCAAAACCCTAATGGGCGCTTTGAGCAGTATTTCGGCAGAGTTCCGCAAGGTGAAGGCTGATGAGCTAGCCGACGATTTTTATGATATTTGCTCGGGATCGCCCGAAGATGGTTTGGCGCCGCAAGATGGTGTTGGCGGTGGCGCTGTGCCGGGGGAAGCGTCTGATGCTATGGCCCCTGCCCAAATGGGTGCGGGCGAGGCGCTGGAAGCCTATTGCACAGACCTGACCGAAAAAGCGCGTAATGGCGAGATTGATGCGATTGTTGGGCGTGATGAGGAGATCCGCCAGATCGTGGATGTGCTGATGCGGCGTCGGCAGAATAACCCGATTTTGACGGGCGAAGCGGGGGTTGGTAAAACTGCCGTGGTGGAGGGCTTTGCTTTGCGGATTGCGCGGGGCGATGTGCCGCCAGCGCTGCAAGGGGCCAAGCTGCTGGAGCTGGATGTGGGCTTGCTGCAAGCGGGTGCTTCGATGAAGGGCGAATTTGAGAACCGGCTTAAGCAGGTGATCGAGGAGGTGCAAAGCTCTGAAATTCCGATTGTGATGTTTATTGATGAGACCCACACGCTGGTGGGCGCGGGCGGCGCGGCTGGCACCGGCGATGCGGCAAACTTGCTGAAGCCTGCTTTGGCGCGCGGAACCCTGCGCACGATTGGCGCGACCACGTGGGCCGAGTATAAAAAGCATATCGAGAAAGACCCTGCGTTAACGCGGCGCTTCCAAACCGTTGTGGTGGATGAGCCAGACGAGAAAAAGGCGATTTTGATGATGCGGGGCATTACCGGAATGCTGGAGAAGCACCACAAGGTGCAGGTGTTGGATGAGGGGATCGAGGCCGCCGTGCGGCTTTCGGCGCGCTATATTCCGGCGCGGCAGTTGCCCGATAAATCGGTGAGCCTGATTGATACGGCCTGTGCGCGGGTGGCGATTAGCCAGCATGCGGTGCCAGCTGAGGTGGACGATAGCCAACGCCGGATTGCGGCGCTAAAAACCGAGCTTGAGATCATCGGACGGGACGAAACCGCGGGCTATGAGGGCGACGACCGCCGTGTGCGGGTGGATGCTGAAATGGCCGAGGAGCAGGTGCGGCTTGATGGGTTAACCCAGCGCTGGAAGGCGGAAAAAGTTATTGTGGACGAGATTCTGGACTTGCGGGCCAAGCTGCGCTCTGAGGGCGGTGAGGTCGATGGCGAGGAGGCCGCGGATGCGCCCGAGGGGGCTGAACTGAGTGATGAGGATCGCGCTGAGCTGCTGGCCACGCTGAAGGGCAAGCAGACGGAATTGGAAGAGCTTCAGGGTGATAGCGCGCTGATTTTGCCGATTGTAGACGCGCAGGCGATTGCCAGCGTTGTGGGTGATTGGACGGGGATTCCCGTGGGCAAAATGGTGAAGGACGAGATCGACACCGTGCTTAACTTGGCGTCGGCGCTCTCAAAGCGGGTGATCGGGCAGAACCATGCCATGGAGATGATCGCCAAGCGGGTGCAAACCGCGCGGGCGGGGCTGGATAACCCAAGCAAGCCGATTGGCGTGTTTATGCTGGCGGGGCCAAGCGGTGTGGGTAAAACCGAAACCGCGCTGGCACTGGCTGAGGCGCTTTATGGTGGTGAGCAAAATATTATTACTATCAACATGTCTGAGTTTCAGGAGGCCCACACTGTGAGTAGCCTGAAAGGGGCGCCTCCCGGCTATGTTGGCTACGGCGAAGGCGGGGTTTTGACCGAAGCTGTGCGCCGCAAGCCTTATTCGGTAGTGCTGCTGGATGAGGTTGAGAAGGCGCACTCTGACGTGCACGAGATGTTCTTTCAGGTGTTTGATAAAGGCATCATGGAAGACGGTGAAGGCCGCTCGATTGACTTTAAAAACACGCTCATTTTGCTGACGTCGAATGTGGGCTCCGAGCTTATTATGGATATGTGTGAAGACCCGGACCTGATGCCGGAGCCTGAGGGCATAGCGAAAGCGATGCGGGAGCCGCTGCTTAAGGTTTTCCCCGCGGCGCTGCTTGGCCGTATTGTGACGATCCCATACTATCCGCTTTCACCGGATATGATCGGCCAGATCACGCGCTTGCAGCTTAACCGGATTGTAAAGCGGGTGCAGGGAAGCCACGGCGTGCCGGTCAGCTTCGACGACGCTGTAGTCGATACCATTGTGGACCGTTGCCAAGAGCTGGAAAGCGGTGGGCGGATGATTGACGCTATCCTGACCAACTCTATGTTGCCAGAAATCTCGGGCGAATTTTTGCGCCGGATGATGATGGGTGAAGATATTAACGCGGTGAATGTGAGCGTGGAAGATGGAGAATTTACCTACGCATTTGAATAGTAAATAAAAAAAGGGAGTGAAAAATGCCAAAAATTGTATTACTGGAAAATGACATCTGGGGCACGCTTGAACGTGCAGTAAAGCCGAAAGAGATTACAGGTAATTCGCTGCCTTTTTCGGTTTCCCTTGATGTGGATTCCAAGGCTTATGATGCCGTTAGAAAAGATGCGTTGTTGCAAGCGAAAATCACAGAAGCGGCTTCGGAAAAGTATAAAGCCTATATGCAACAAATGGCGTCTTTGCTTAAAAAGCACGATGCCGCCTATCAAAAGGCCAAAACCCAAAAGGATGCAGATAAGGTTCTGGCCTCGCTTGAATCAAAGTATAAATCCAGCACCAAAACCTTTATTTCCAGCGCCCAATCTGCGGCGCAAAGCGCTTGGGAAGATGTGAAAAAAACCAAGGCGGAATACCGTGAGTATCAGATAAAAGCGGGCATTGGCTTGGCGATTGACGGGCTCGGCTTGGCGGGTGGCGTAATTGGCACAGCTGGCGCGGTTGCGACGGGGGGCTTTGCGCTGATTGTGGCGCTTTACGGTGTTATCAAAACTTTGATCACGATCACCATGAAGCTCTACAAGCTGGCCATTGATGCGGACAAAATGCAAAAGCGGGTCACAAACGGCCTGAAAAAGGTTCAGAAAAGCTATGATAAAAAGCGCAAAGAACTTTCGGGCGCTAAGGATACCGGCAAGGCTTTTATCAACTCGGTGTTGGGGGCAGATTTTATTCCGTCCTTAACCAGTGTTAAGGCGGATAATGGCCAGTATAAAAGCAAGGTGCAGGGGGTGGATGTGGCCTCGCACAAGATGGCGCAAAAGCTAAACCAGATCTTGGCGCAGATTGATAAGATCGAGGCGATGCCCGAGATTAAAGCCAATAAAAAGATGAAGGCGGTGCTGAGCAAATTGCGCAAGGCGACGGCGAACTTGATTGATAAAATCATTGATATGCAGGGGCAGGTGACTAAGGGCATGGCCTTTAATAAATCGGTGGCTTTTGCGGTAAAAGAGCTGGAAACTCTGGAGCCGAAAAAGTGGAAATATATC
This sequence comes from Paracoccaceae bacterium, assembly GCA_013139635.1. Taxonomy (GTDB): domain Bacteria; phylum Pseudomonadota; class Alphaproteobacteria; order Rhodobacterales; family Rhodobacteraceae; genus UBA3077. The sequence continues at coordinate 10,596 of WTAL01000178.1, read as the reverse complement.
CAGAAGGGCTTGCCGTTGATTGATATCGTTTTGGCCGGCGGAGATTTTTCGAAAGCCGGAGAGGCGCTGCTTGGTATTGCAACGGCGGCGGCGTCTGAGGCTGATAAGCAACTGCTGGATGCTATTTAAAGTGATGTGGGCGGCCTAGAGCTGCCCACCGTTTTTTTAATAAATTTATTTATGGAGTGACACATGGCGGGCGAAAAACCTATTCCGGTGAAAGTGTCGATTGATCCGTTTCAGGAGTTCGACAAGAAAAAGTGGAAAAAGATCGAGGCCGACGTAAAGGAATTTAAAAAACCTGGACGGGTTGATATTTCTGGCAAGTTTGAGCCGACCACGGCGAAATGGGATAAGCGCAAGCTGGAGGCGCAGGCGCGGGCGATATTTCGCTATGATCTGAGCTTGTATGCCTCGCAAATTTGGCAGGCCTTTGTGCCGATAGGCAAAGCTAAAAACGGGCAGGATAAAAAGAAAGCCAGCTCGGAATTTATTAAGGATATGCCGAAGCTGCAAAAAGCGATGGTGCGAAATTTGAACGAGAAATTTGTTGAATTTCAGGAAGATATCGCATCAGGCGCGGGGGACGACCTTGGCCAGCTTAAATCCACCCGCAAATCTTTGACAGCGGGCCATCCAGAGGCGATGATAAATGTGGTGTCTGATTTTGCCCAAGCATTTGATGATGTATATGAGCCCCTTGTAAAGCTGAAAAAGAAAGAACAAAAATCTAGCGGGCCAGCCAAAGAGGAAGCCTCAAAAGAGTTTGATGACTTATTGAAAGCCGAGCTTCCGAAGCTTCAAAAAGTACTCTCGGCGCAATCTTCGGTTTTGAAAAAACGCCTCGGGGTTCTGTCGGGCATTCCGGCGGCCATTAAAAAAGGTTTGAGCAAGGATTTGTCAGATGGGGCTAAGGCGGAGTTCAAAAAATCTATGGATGCGTTGTCAAAAGCCACAGGGCCGGTGGAAGCGTCTGTCGGGAAATTTGAAAAGGGCATGCTGGATGTGATCAAGCGGCTTGCGCGCAAAGACGTTGGGTCTAGCGTTTGGCAAGAGCTTGACAGCGTTGCTAGCAAAGTGCTCAATTCGTTAGATAAGCTTGATGAATTAATGAAAAAGATTGATGCTAAGCTGAAAAAGCTGGAGCAAACAGCGAAAAGCCGGAAATGACGGGGGATGGTATGGCCGAGGTCACCAATGCAAAAGAAGGCAGCGCTCGCTGGAAGTTAGCGCAGTGGATTGAGAGCCCGCGTATTCGGTACTCTATCCTTGGATTGATCGTGCTAAATGCACTCACCTTGGGGCTTAGCACCTCAGATCGGGTGAATGATGTTATTGGCCCGGCGCTTTCGATTTTTGATAATATCGTACTGTGGGTTTTTGTGGCCGAAATGGCCATTAAAATTTACGCCTTCGGCTTTAGGTTTTTCAAATCCCCTTGGAACCTGTTTGACCTGACGATCGTGAGTGTGGGCTTGCTGCCGACCGACACAAACCTTTCGGTTTTGCGGGCGCTCAGGGTCATTCGGGCCATGCGCATCCTTTCGGTTGTGCCGCAACTACGCTCGGTTATTCGCGCGCTGCTAGAGGCTTTGCCGGGCATGGGCGCGGTGATTATCTTGCTGTTTATCGTTTATTACATCTTCGCTGTGATGGCGACGATGCTTTATAGCGAGGCCTTTCCGCAATGGTTTGGCACCATTGGCGAGAGCCTATATTCACTGTTCCAGATCATGACGCTTGAGAGCTGGTCGATGGGGATTGTGCGGCCAATTATGGAGGAGTTCCCGTGGGCGTGGCTCTTGTTTGTGCCTTTCATTGTTGCGACATCCTTTGCGGTCCTCAACCTGTTTATCGGTATTTTGGTAAACACCATGCAGGCCGCTGTGGAGGAGGCGCAAGATCAGGAGCTGGAGCGCATTTTGAACATGGTGATGAAGTCCAACGAGGAAACCAAGGCAGAGCTGGCCGAGATGAAAGCACTGTTGAAGGAAAGAAGTTAATATGTCGGGCAGTCAAAAATTTATCAGCCGTAACCGCGCGCCACGGGTTCAGATCGAATATGATGTGGAAGTTTATGGTGCGCAGAAAAAGGTGCAGCTGCCCTTTGTAATGGGCGTTATGTCTGACCTTTCGGGCAAGTCGGAGGTGCCTACGGGCAGCGTGGCCGACCGGAAATTCCTTGAAATAGACATTGATAACTTTGACAGCCGGATGAAGGCAATGAAGCCGAGGGCGGCGTTTAGCGTGCCCAATACGCTGAGCGGCGAGGGCAACCTTTCGGTTGATCTTGTGTTTGAAAAAATGAGTGACTTTAGCCCGGCGGCGATTGCCAGCAAGGTGGAGCCGCTGCGAAAACTGCTAGAGGCCCGCACCCAGCTTGCAAACTTGATGACGTATATGGACGGTAAAACCGGCGCTGAGGAGCTGATTGAGCGCCTTGTAGGCAACCCCGACCAACTGCGCGCCTTGGCGCTGGGGGCGGGCGCGGCAGATGAACAAGAGGCCGCATTTGACGCTATGAAAGCCGCCGCGCCTGAAGAAGAAGCCGCGCCAAAAGACAATAGCGGCGATATTTTGGCCAGCATGGCGGCGGCCGCTCCGGCGGAGGAACCCCCTAAAGATACTAGCGCCGATGTGCTGGCAGGGTTAGCGGCTGATGCACCTGAAGAAGATGCGCCGGATACTTCAACGGATGACGCCCTGGCGGGGCTTGCCAGCGCGGCAATTACTGAAGAAGCCGAGGCGGATACGTCTGCGGATATTCTGGCAAGCATGGCAGAGAGCAGCCCTGAAGAGGCCGCCCCAGATACCAGCGTTGAAGATGCGCTTGCTGGGCTGGCGAGCACTGAAGTTGAGGACGCCCCCGAGGCAGACCAAAGCACCGATGTGCTGGCGGGGCTTGTAACTGATGCACCAGAAGATGCCGTTGAGGAAGATGCTCATGGGGATATTCTGGCAGGTATGGCCAAAGCCGGTGTTGAAGCCGCTGAGGACGTTGACGAGCGCGCAGATATTTTGGCGGGGCTAGCGACAGCCGCGCCGGAGGATGTGCCAGAAGACACTGCGACCCAAGACACATTGGCAGGCTTGGCAGCGGATGTGGTTGAGGAGGTCGAGGTAGATGACGGTGTGGACGATCTGTTATCAGATATGGCCGACCAAGCGCCTGAGGATGAGGGTGAAACACCAGACGAAAGCGTGGACATTCTGGCGGATATGGCTGAGGCCGCGCCGGAAGATGCGGCAGAGGATACCGCCACAGAGGATGCCTTGGCGGGCCTAGCTGCCGATCTGCTAGATGAAGAACCTGAAGAAGATGACAGTGCCGGTGATGTGCTGGCAGGCATGGCTGAAGCTGCGCCGGAGGACGAGCCGGAAGAGGACGGCGCCAACGATATTCTCGCAGGCATGGCTGAAGCTCCGGCTGAGGAGGTGGTTGATGACGGTGTAGAGGACCTTTTGGCCGACATGGCCGAAGAGGTGCTTGAGGAAGACGACGAACCGGATGTTTCGGGCGGCATTTTGGCGGATTTAGCAGAAACGTCGGTTGAGGACGCGCCCGAGGATGATGGCGTGGAAGACCTATTGGCTGATATGGCGGACTCGCTTGACGAGGTAGAGCCCGAAGATGACGCTGCCAACGATATTCTCGCTGGTTTGGCTGAGGTTCCGGTTGAGGAAGAGGCAGATGACGATGGGGTGGAAGATCTTTTGGCCGATATGGCTGAAGAGGTGCTTGAGGCAGAAGAGCCGGATGATTCTGGCGATATTCTGGCTGAAATGGCTGAACTGCCGGTTGAGGACGAGCCTGAGGATGATGGCTTAGACGATTTACTCGCCGACATCGCCGAAGACGCGCCAGAAGATGATACGGATGATAACGACCTTGAGGATATATTTGGCGAGATTGCCGAGGCAGCTACTGAGGAGGATATCGTCGAGGATGCCACAAGCGATATTCTCGCTGATATAGCTGACATAACCACCGAAGATGAACCAGTGGCGGACGGCATCGAAGATCTGCTTTCTGAAATGGCGGAGGACCAGCCTGAGGAAGAGTCCGAGGACGTGGGCTTGGATGACCTATTGGGCAGCATGTCTGATGATCATGACGAAGAAATTGACGACGCAGACGACGATTTGGATGACCTTCTGGCAGGCATAGCAGACGACACGGTTGACGATGAAGACGCAGACGATGAGCTAGATGATTTGCTTGCCGATATGGCGGTGGATGAACCCGAGGATGACGCCGACGATGGTTTGGATGAGCTGCTGGCAGGCATAGCAGACGACACGGCTGACGATGAAGACGCAGACGATGGGCTAGATGATTTGCTTGCCGATATGGCGGTGGATGAACCCGAGGATGACGCCGACGATGGTTTGGATGATCTGCTGGCGGGCATTGCAGACGACACGGCTGAAGAGGAAGACGCAGATGATGGGCTAGATGATTTGCTTGCGGATATGGCTTTGGATGAGCCCGAGGATGACGCCGACGATGTCGATCTAGACGACCTATTGGCGGACGTTTCGCAAAGCGCGGCGGAGGGTGATGACGATCAGGACGATGATCTGGAAAGCCTACTGGGTTTGAGCGACGATGATGACGAAGCCGACGGCTCAGATGACCTTGATCTAGACGCCTTGCTGGCAGGTGTTGACGGTGACGATGATGAAAACGACGACTTAGATGCGCTGTTATCCGGTGCGGAAGATGGCGATGATGATCTGGACAGCTTGCTTGCTTTGGACGACGACGATGACGATTTGGATGCGCTACTGGCGGACGCGGGTGACGATGACGATGATCTAGACAGCCTATTAGCGGGTGGTTCAGACGATGACGACTTGGATGCCTTATTGGCTGACGACGATGATGACGATCTGGATTTGGATGCCTTGCTTTCAGACGATAGTGACGATGATGACCTAGCTGATTTGCTGGCTGATTCCGGCCTTGATGATTTGGAGATTGATGATGTTGAAGATACACCAGCAGCCCCGCCGCCCAAGCCTAAAAAGCCAGATTTTAAGCCGGATTTTGGCTCTATGAGCGCGGCCAAATTGCAGCATGAGGCTGGTTCTCGCCGCAAGTTCCGCATTGCCGTGCTGGGAGATTTCTCGGGGCGCGGCAATAGGGGTGACCTTGAGATCGGCGAGGCGCTGGGCGCGCGCAAGGCCTTTAAGCTTGATTTTGACACCATGGAAGACGTGATTATGCGCTTCCGCACCACGCTGACGCTGCCCTTGGGCAATGATGGCTCGGCGGTGGAGGTGGAGCTGAACGAGCTGGACGACCTGCACCCCGACGAGCTTTTCGAAAACGTGGAGCTGTTTAACGAGCTATATATGCTGCGGCGCGACCTGAATTCAGGCCGGAATTTTGAGCAAAACGTAGAGCGGATGAAGGCGTGGGGCGGCGAATTCGGTGACTTTAAAGCGCTGAGCAAAAAACGGAGTAAGGGCGCAGATGCCCCCGCTGATTTGCGCCTGACAGATTTTCAGAACCTGATCGGAGACGAGGTTGAACGGCCCGAGGCGAGCGCGGCGTCAGACCTGATTTCACGCATCATTGGCCCGCATATTGTGGCGGCGGCCGATAACGGCTCGGAGGCGATGATTGCGGCGGTGGACGCAGCACTTTCCACCGCGATGAGCAGCGTTTTGCACCATCCGGATTTTCAATCCATTGAGGCCGCGTGGCGCTCGATAGAGCTTTTGGGCCGGAGGGTGGAAGCCAGCGCCGAGCTTGAGGTGGTGGTATATGATGTCAGCGTTGAGGAGTTTGCCGCTGACCTTGCGGCGCAAGATGACGTGAGCCAGAGCGGCTTGTTTGACATGCTGGCTGAAAAGCCGATGCAGGATGAAAGCGCGGGGCCGATCTCGGCTGTGGTGGGGCTTTATACGTGGGAAGAAACGCCGACGCACGCGGAGCTTTTGGCCCGTATGGCGCGAATTTCGGCCCATATGGACGCGCCGTTTATCAGCGCGATTAGCACAGGGTTTATGGGCGTTAAGCCGGAAGACCGCCATCCGTTGGTGCAAAGAACATGGAACGCGCTGGGCGAAATGCCCGAGGCGAAATATCTTGGCCTTGCCAGCCCGCGCTTTATGTTGCGGATGCCTTACGGCAAAAAGACCGAGCCGCTGGACCGTTTTGACTATGAGGAATTCAATGTAAAAGAAGGTATGCGCAGCATGCTGATGGCCAATCCGGCGCTGCTGGTGGCAGTGCTTTTGGCCGAAACCAAAGCGCGGCAGGGTGGCGATATGAGCCTTGGCAGCATCATGTCGCTCAACGATATGCCGTTCCATTTTATGACCGACCAATATGGCGACCAAGTGGCGCTGCCCTGCACTGAGCGCCTGCTGAGCGTGAGCGGCGCGGCGGAGGTTGTGGCGCGAGGCTTTATGCCGGTGATTTCGGTGCAAGGGCAAAACATTGTTAAGCTTGGCTCATTTCAATCTGTGGGCGGCGGCGAGCTGCTCGGGATATGGTCGGGCGATGCGGCCAAGGACATGAAGAGCGGCAAGGCGCGGATGGAAACTTCGGTGGGGATTTCGAGCAGTGCCAAGCAAGCCGGCGCGCCTCCCAAAGCTGCGGCAAAGGCGAAGAGCGGCGGCGATGACGCAGCCTATGGCTTTGACAGTGATCTTGGTGATGATGACGATGATGATCTGGACCTTGATCTTGATCTCGACGACGACGACGACGACCTGGACTTGGATTTGGACTTTGGCGATGATGACGACGGTATGGACGACCTATTGGCCGGTTTTGACGATGATGATGACGACGACGATGATGACGAAATGGATGCTGATCTCGCCGCGCTATTGGGAGATTTGTAATGAGTGAGGACGTAGAAGCAAAAACCGGTGAGCGTGTTATTGTGATTGGCGCGGAGGAGAGCTATTGGTTGTTAAGTGGCGAAGAATACTTAAGTGCTATGCTATCGGGCGAGGAATATTATCCTACCCCAGTTATTTTTTATGAATACGACTCGCTATTTGAGTTGAATATGGAGCTTAAAGAGGGCGTTACGCTGAATTCTCTTTGGGGCATCCACCCCGGCATTATTGGCCGGTTAAGACGTGATGAACATATTAAAGAAGAGCGCAAGTGATTTTAGCGCGCTCATATATATTGAAAGGGGAATTTTATGCCCAATGATATTGTACTGGAAAACAGGCAGCTACGCCTGAAAGGCCCGTTGGGGCCGAAAAAAATGGTATTGGTGCGTGCGGATGTTTCTGAGAAAATGTCCAGGCTTACAGAAACCGATATCCAGTTTATTTCGCCCGATCACAACCTGAAAATGGAAGATGTGGTCGGCCAGCGGCTTTCGCTTGAGCTGGATGACGAGGAAGGCAACACTCGCCACTGGCACGGCCATTGCATTAGCTGCGCTTTTGAAGGGCGCATGGGCGGGCAGGGGCTTTATCGGGCCGAAGTGCGGCCTTGGCCTTGGTTTTTAACTCTGCATGCGGATTGCCGGATTTTTCAGGAGAAATCAGCGCTTGAGGTGATAAAGGAAATTTTTTCTGACCGTGGGTTTTCGGATATTCAGGACAAAACCTCGTCGACTTTTGAGAAGCGCGAATACCTCGTGCAATATCGGGAAACCGACTATGAATTTGTGACCCGACTGATGGAAGAGGAGGGGATGTATTATTTCTTCACCCATGATTCTAGCAAAGAAACACTGGTTTTGGCCGATGGTTCTGGCTCACACAGCCCGCTGCAAGATGCCGCCGAAATCCGGTTTGAATTTAAGGAAGATGGCGGCGGTGGCGGCGGGGCTGGCTCTTTTAAGCGCGACGAAGACCATATTTATGAATGGAAAAGCAGCGAGCGGGTGAACACGGGTAAAGTGAGCCTGACGGATTATGATTTCACCAAGCCCACCACAGATTTGAAGGCGCTGACGGCCATTCCTAAGGGCAAGCATAGCCACAAAGACATCGAGGTTTATGATTACCCCGGCATTCATGAAACCGCCGATTTTGGTAAAAAGCGCACGCGGGTGCGGGCCGAAGCACTGGCCTCTGAATATAAGCGCACATGGGGCAAGAGCAATGTGCGCAATATGGCCGTAGGCGGCACGTTTAAGCTAAAAGAGCACCCGCGCACGGACTTTAACAAAGAATATTTGGTGCTGGGCGCGAGCCATAAGCTGCAAATCGAAACCGACGAAGATAAAGACGGCCAAACCAATAGCGACACCGACCAAAATGCGGTGGAAGGGGGCAAAAAGGAGAGCTACGAGAGCGAATTCTCGGTGCAGCTCAAAGCGGAGCCATACCGCGCGCCACTTACCACCCCGCAGCCAATTATTCCGGGTGTGCAAACGGCCGTCGTGACCGGCCCTAGCGGTGACGAGATTTACACCGATAAATATGGCCGCATCAAAGTGCAGTTCCATTGGGACCGCGTGGGCCAAAAAGACGAAAAAACCACCTGCTTTATTCGGGTGGCGCAAACCATGTCTGGCCAAGGCTGGGGGGTGTTCCACATTCCGCGCATTGGGCAGGAAGTGGTGGTGCAATTTGAAGAGGGCAACCCTGACCGACCGATTGTGACGGGCATGCTTTATAACGAGGCCAAAAAGCACCCGTTTGATTTTCCGGCAAACATGACCCAGCACGGGATGAAATCCAACACTACCAAGGGCGGTGGCGGCTTTCATGAGCTGGTGTTCGAGGATAAAAAGGACGAGGAATTTGTCCGGTTGCAGTCTGAGAAGGACTATAAGGAAACCATTAAAAACAATGCCGAAATCAGCATTGGGTTTGAGAAAACCGACCCCGGCGACCTGACGCAAAAGATTTATCATAATAAAACCGAAGAGCTGGAAACCGGCGACCATAGCTTCACGGTTAAAAAGGGTTTGCAAACGATTGATATTGCAAAATCCAATGGGGTCACGATTGGGGAAGAAGAAACGATCAGTATCGGGACGGATAAAACCGATGATATTGGCACGAATTATACCATAGATGTGGGCGATACGCTGGACATTACGGCGGGCACTAAAATCAAGCTTACAGTCGGCGGGTCTAGCATTGAGATGACCAGCTCTGAGATCAAGATAAAATCTGCGACTATCAGTATTGAAGGCACCGGCAAGGTGGAGGCCAAAGCGGGTGGGGCGATGAAGCTGGAGGCCAGCGGCGCGCTTAGCGCTAAGGGCGCAACGGCCAAGCTTGAAGGCTCGGGTATGGCAGAAGTTAAGGCCGGAGGGATCCTTTCGGTTAAGGGTTCTGTGGTCAAGATTAACTAGGGAGGAGGACGATATGAACATGACATCGGCCTTCACTGGCCTAGTAAAAATAGAGAAACGAAGCGCAGGCGAAGTGGTGCGGCTGGGGAAAGTGAAATTCCCGTTTAGGCCCGAAACCAAGCCCGACGACCCTGTGTCGAAGCTGATCGAGGAGTTGGTGGCGCAAAACCTGCTGATGGATGCCTTGAAGATGCTGGCGCTGGCTTTGCCGCCGCGTGAAGGCGTGTGGTGGGGCTGCTTGGCCGCCCGCGATATGCTGGAGCCGGACCAGAAAACCAAAGCCTTAACCGCCGCTGAAGCGTGGGTCTTTAAGCCCTCGCAGGAAACTAAAAAAGCGTTGGAGCCCTTTGCAATGGACTCTGATCTGCCGGATACGATGATGTGTGAGGCTGGATTTAATGTGCCTTTGCCCGATGATGCGGAAGCCCCGACAGGGCCGCCACACCTTCCGGGCCTGCTGATTTTCTCGGCGCAGTTAGCAAGTTTTTATGCGCCAGACTTGCCGGAGGAAATAAATCGCCAAGGGCAGCTTTTGCTTGGGCGTGGCTTGGATATTTCTAAAGGTGGAAACGGGCAGGTTGGCGAAGAAAGCAGTAGTAAAATGGGTGAAGGTGTTGGATAATATGCGCTTTCTAGATTATACTGCGAAAATGAAACAAACAGGAGGCCAATATGGGACAACCCGCCGCTAGAGTTGGTGATATGCACGCCTGCCCGATGGTCACACCATCAGTGCCGCCGGTTCCTCATGTGGGGGGGCCGCTTTTGCCGCCGGGCAAGCCAACGGTGCTTATTGGCTGCATGCCTGCGGCCACCATGGGGAACATGGCGGTCTGTGTTGGTCCACCAGATTCTGTCGCAAAAGGCTCGGGCACGGTGCTGATAGGGTCCACACCTGCCGCTCGCATGGGCGATAGCTGTGCCCATGGCGGGGCTATCGCTGTTGGTTTCCCGCAAGTGTTAATCGGGGGTTAACGCAGGGAATGGGTTTAACGCTTCATATGCAGGGCTCGGGCATGATGCCCAATGGCATGACCTCGGTTCAGCTCGTAAACGGGGCGGTTTCGCTTGGGCGGGCTGATGGCAATGATGTGATCTTGCCAGACCCCGATCGCACGATTTCTTCGCGCCATTGCATTATTGAAGAACGCGGAAATGATTATGTGGTGATGGATATCTCCACTAATGGCACGTTTCTGAACTACATGCCGCAGCCGCTTGGCCCCACGCCCTCACCGCTGAACCACGGCGATACCATTGCCATTGGCGGCTTTGAATTCAGGGTTGAAATCAGCGCCGCGCT
>WTAL01000062.1 GCA_013139635.1 Paracoccaceae bacterium | reverse complement strand
GTGCAAAAGCTGCTCGCTATTCGTGATCAAAACCCAAACACCCCGCTGGCCCTGATCTGCCGCACGGGCAACCGCTCAAACAATGCCACTGGTCAGCTTTACCAAGCAGGCCTGACCAACGTGATTGACGTAATTGAAGGTGTGGCTGGCTCTGGTGTTGGCCCCGGCTGGTTTGCGCGCGGCTTGCCAGTGCGCACGGCGGATGCGCCAGTGAATGCAGCCATTACCACCGTCCAGCCTTAAGCGCGACACAAACGCCCCATTGCGCCCAAGCCTGACTTGGGCGAAGATGGGGCAAATCAATTATGTGGAGCCTTTCTGATGCGTAAATTTCTTGTGGTCATGGATGACAGCCCCGAATTCCTGAATGCGCTGCGCTTTGCCGCCATTCGTGCCAAAAAAACCGGTAGTGGCGTTGAGATCCTCGGGATTATCGCGCCGGAAGAGTTTCAGCACTGGATCGGTGTGGGCGATGTAATGCGCGCTGAAGCGCGGGAGCGTATTGAAGAGCATTTCAAAGTATTCTCAAAATGGATGATGGATAAAGAAGGCGTTGAGCCGGAACTGGTGGTGCGTGAAGGCGAAAAAGCCGAGCAAGTGCTGGCCCAGATTGACGAAGACAAAGACGTTGCCATTTTGATTTTGGGTGCAGGCACCACCGGCACCAGCCCCGGCCCGCTGGTTACCCAATTGATAACCCGTGGCGTAAATGATCTGCACGTGCCGGTGACCGTTGTGCCCGGAAATATGAGCAAAGAAGACATTATTGCGGTGTCTTAAATGGTGATTGATTTAAGCGCCGTGCAGGCGCAAACGCCGGGCTTGCAGCACGGCACACATCTTTTGGCCTGCGGCGCGGCCTTGATGCCACGAGTGGTGGTTGATGCCATCACCGACCATATCCAACTTGAAGCCCAGATCGGCGGCTATGAGGCCGCTGCGCAGCAATCTGAAATGCTGGACGGCGTTTATAGTGATGTTGCGCGATTGCTTGGGGCCAAACCGCAAGAGATTGCGCTGATGGAAAACGCCACGGCCGCGTGGTGTCAGGTGTTTTATGGGCTAAAGCTGAAGGCTGGAGACAGGGTGCTGACCTGCCAAGCGGAATATGCGGCCAATTATGTGGCCTATCTGCAACGTGCCGCACGTGACGGGATTATCATCGAGGTTATTCCGAATGATGATAGCGGCGCGATTGATCTGGCGGCGCTTGAGGCGATGCTGGCCGAGCCTGCGGCGCTTATTTCAATTACGTGGATTCCAACCAATGGCGGCTTGGTGAACCCCGCCGCTGGCGTGGGCCTGCTTGCCCGCAAATATGGTGTGCCTTATTTGCTGGATGCCTGCCAAGCGGTTGGGCAAATGCCGGTGGATGTAGCCGAGCTTGGCTGTGATTACCTTTCTGCAACAGGCCGGAAATTCCTGCGCGGCCCGCGTGGCATCGGGTTTCTATACATTCGCGAAGAGATGATCGCCAAAACCGAACCTGCGGTAATAGACCTTTTTGCCGCCCCTTGGGTGGAGACATCCCGCTATGAATTACGTGCGGATGCGCGGCGGTTTGAAAACTGGGAAAATGCTTATGCGCTGCGCGCCGGGCTGGGGGCGGCTGTGCGTTATGCGTTGGAAATTGGTATGGAGGCGATACAGGATCGGGCGTGGGGCCTAGCTGAAAGGCTACGTAGCGGGTTGCGCCAGCATGACGGCATAATCCTGCATGACGCGGGCAACACCCAATGTGCGATTGTCAGTTTTTCCATAACGGATGCTGAGCCAAATGCTTTGGTCGCGTATGCAAAAGAATGTGGGATATCAATTGCCACATCGACCCCCAGCAGCACCCTGCTGGATGCTGAGGCCAGAAATTTACCGACTATGGTCCGCGCCGCGCCGCATTATTATAACTCGGAAAAAGAGATCGACCAGTTGTTGGCCTGCATCCAAGCTTATCGCCAAACCTTACGTTAGCCCTCCCAACTGCCGGACGCCGTTTGCTGCGCAAACGACACCGGCAGTTGGGCGTGGCCTCGGCTTCGCCTCGGCGGGGGCGACACGCCCCCTCGCGTAAACACGCTCCCCCCTGAGGGGCACCGCCTAACAGCCCTTTTGCCGCGCCGCGATTACTTGACTTTTTTGCTCAGGCCTACCATATATACTTCAAACGCAAGAGAGGCTCCCTGATGTTTATCCAGACCGAATCCACCCCGAACCCAGCCACGCTAAAATTTCTGCCCGGACAGGCTGTTTTGCAGATGGGCACTGCTGATTTTCCGAATGCGGAAGCGGCGGAGACTTCGCCTCTGGCCAAGCGGCTTTTTGGGGTTGAGGGCGTTGCCGGTGTGTTTTTTGGCCCTGATTTTGTGACCGTCACCAAAACCGAAGCGCAGGACTGGACCTATATTAAGCCCGCAATTTTGGGCGCTATCATGGAGCATTACCAATCTGGCGCGCCGGTAATGGATGATGAAAGCGGCACCGTTGGCCATGCCGAACATGACGGGCCGGACTCAGGTTTGGTCAAGCAGATCAAAGAGTTGCTGGACACCCGCGTGCGCCCTGCTGTGGCGCAAGATGGTGGCGATATTACGTTTCACGGCTTTGATCGCGGCATCGTTTATTTGCATATGCAGGGGGCTTGTGCGGGCTGCCCGTCCTCAACCATGACGCTGAAAAGCGGCATTGAGAACCTGCTTAAGCACTTCATTCCCGAAGTGGTGGAAGTGCGGGCGGTGGCCGTTTAGCCTTGCACCCACAGGCTCTTGCCGACCTACATGCGCTGTGCTTCACGACCCCCCGCCCATGGCGGGAGGACGAGTTTTCCAGCCTGCTGGAAACCCCCGGCATATTCCTGATTTCACACACAAATGGCTTTGCTTTGGGCCGAATCGCTGGCCCCGAAGCGGAGCTTTTAACCATTGCCGTACACCCCGATGCGCAAAACGTAGGCTTTGGTATGCGCCTGTTAGACGATTTCCTCTGCAAAGCAGCTACCCGTGGCGCAAAAGACATCTTTCTTGAGGTTGCTGAAAACAACCCGTCAGCCATTGCGCTTTACCGCAAGGCGGGCTTTGCTGAAGTGGCTAAACGTAAGCAATACTTCAAGCAAATCAATGGCCCCGCCCTTACGGCGCTTATATTCAAATACTCGATTTAGCCCAAATCATGCGCCCAACCGCAAGCCGTTGATCGCCACCTGTGGCAAAATGGTAAAAAAACCATTGACCCTCCCCCCCGTTAGCCGCTTTACTTGTCTATCGTTTCTTCGATCTGGAAATGCGGGATTCTGCTCGTCCATAACAGGTCGAAATTTAGTAGTATGGGAGAAATACATGAAACTGCTCAAAACCCTTATCGCCACAACGGCGCTCGTAGGCGCGGCAACTTTTGCCAGCGCACAAGCCAACCCGGCTGTGATCTTTGACCTTGGTGGCAAGTTCGACAAATCATTCAACGAAATGTCCTACACAGGTGCCGAGCGCTTTACCGCTGACACTGGCATCACTTACCGTGAATTTGAACTGCAATCAGACGCACAGCGCGAGCAGGCCCTGCGCCGCTTTGCCCAAGCAGGCAATAACCCTGTTGTGGTTGCTGGCTTCTCAAACGCCACCGCCATGGCCACTGTTGCGCCTGACTTCCCTGACACAAGCTTTGTGATCATCGACATGGTTGTAGATGCACCAAACGTGCGCTCGGTTGTTTTTGCTGAGCACGAAGGCTCTTACCTTGTTGGCTTGCTTGCAGCTATGGCTTCCGAGACAGGCACCGTAAGTTTTGTTGGCGGCATGGATATTCCGCTGATCCAAAACTTCCAGTGTGGCTATGCTCAGGGCGCAAAATCTGTAGGTGATATCACCGTGATTGGCGCGATGACCGGCACCGACGGTTCCGCTTGGAACAACCCAGTGAAGGGTGGCGAGATCACTGTTTCGCAAATCGAAAACGGCTCTGACGTTGTGTTTGCTGCTGCTGGTGGTACTGGCCGCGGCGTGCTTCAGGCCGCAGCGGATGCAGATATCATGGGTATCGGCGTTGACGCCAACCAAAACTACATGCACCCTGGCAACATGCTGACTTCAATGATGAAACGCGTTGATAACGCTGTTTATGACGCCTTTAATGACGTGAACAACGGCGAATTCACTGCCGGCATTCAGGTTATGGGCTTGGCAGAAGATGGTGTTGGTTGGGCGTTGGACGAAAACAACGAAAGCTTGATCACCGACGAAATGCGCGCTGCCGTGGATGAAGCCCGCGCGGCAATCATTGCTGGTGACATCGTGGTTCACGACTACCGGACAGACAACACCTGCCCAGTTGAGATCAACTAAGAATGTCTGAAACGACAACTAATGCGGGGCGGCTCGATGCAGTCGCCCCTGCTATTGAACTAAACGGTATTTCTAAGGCCTTTGGGCCGGTGCAAGCCAATAAAGACATTTCCATGACCGTTGCCAAAGGCGCGATCCACGGGATTGTCGGCGAAAATGGCGCGGGGAAGTCCACCCTGATGTCTATCCTTTACGGGTTTTACAAGGCCGATTCCGGCTCTATAAAAATCGACGGGGTGCCAACCACCATCAATGATAGCCATGACGCGATTGCGGCGGGCATTGGCATGGTGCACCAGCATTTTATGCTGGTTGATAATTTCACCGTGTTGGAAAACGTGGTTTTGGGTGCCGAAGAAGGCGCTACGCTTGGCCCCAGCTTGCGCAAAGCGCGCAAAGAGCTGAAGCGGCTGGCCGATGAATATGAACTGGATGTAAACCCGGATGCCTTGATCGAGGATATTTCCGTGGGCTTCCAGCAGCGGGTGGAAATCCTGAAGGCGCTGTATCGCCAAGCTGAAATTTTGATTTTGGACGAGCCAACGGGTGTGCTGACACCTGATGAGGCCGACCACCTTTTCCGTATTTTGCGCAACCTGAAAGAACAGGGCAAAACCATTGTGATTATCACGCATAAACTGCGGGAAATCATGGATGTAACCGATTCTGTGTCGGTGATGCGGCGCGGCGAGATGACAAAGACGATTGCCACCTCCACCACCTCTCCCGAGGATTTGGCCGAGGCCATGGTGGGGCGGCGTGTGCTGCTTGAGGTCGATAAAAAGCCCGCAGAAGTGGGCGAGACCGTGATGCAGATCAAAGGCCTGAGCGTGACAGATGTGCACGGCGTGAAGCGGCTAAAAGATGTGTCTTTCGAGCTGAAGCGCGGCGAGATTTTGGGCATTGCTGGCGTGGCTGGCAATGGGCAATCCGAGTTGCTGGAAGTAATTTCAGGCATCGGAGCCGCCACCAGTGGCGAGATCTTAATGAACGGCGAGGCGATTGACATATCGCCGAAAGCCAATGCAGGCATGCGCCGCGAGCGCGGCATTAGCCACGTGCCAGAGGACCGCCACCAGCGCGGGCTGGTTATGCCATTTATGACCTGGGAAAACACCGCGTTTGGCTACCATAACGAGCCTAAGTACAGCGGCAAGTTTGGCCTCGCCAACCAGAAATACATGAAACAAGACGCCCGCGAAAAGATGGAGCGGTTTGATGTCCGCCCCCCGATTCCGCAGCTTGTGGCCAGCCATTTTTCCGGCGGCAACCAGCAAAAAATCGTGCTGGCACGCGAGATTGAGCACAATCCTGATGTGCTGTTGATCGGCCAACCCACGCGCGGCGTGGATATTGGCGCGATCGAATTCATTCACCAGCAAATCGTAAACCTGCGCGATGCGGGCAAAGCCATTTTGCTGGTCTCGGTGGAGCTTGACGAAATTCAGGCACTTTCTGACAGGATTTTGGTGATGTTTGACGGGGTTATTCAAGGCGAACGCTTGCCTGAAAATACCAATGAGGGCGAGCTGGGCTTGCTGATGGCGGGTGTTGATCCGGAGGCAAATTCATGAACAAGAATCTCCCAAAATGGGTGGACCTCGGGCTGATCCCACTACTCACGCTGGCACTGGCTTTTGCCGTTTCCGGCCTCGTTGTACTCTCCATCGGGCAAGACCCGATTGAGGTTGTAACCGTTATGGTCAATGGCGCTTTGTGCAATCCGGCAACCAATTCCTCCTGCTTCTCTGGCATCGGCCACACGCTTTACTTTACCACCAACTTCATTTTCACCGGCCTTGCGGTGGCGGTGGCTTTCCATGCGCGGCTGTTTAACATTGGCGGCGAGGGGCAAGCGGGCATAGCTGGCGTTGGCGTCGCCCTCGTAATGCTCTCTTATGATTGGCCACACTGGTCTATTGCGCTGGTGGTTGGCACCTTGGCCGCCATGGCTTTTGGCGCGGCATGGGCGGCCATTCCGGCTTATTTGCAAGCCAAACGCGGCAGCCATATTGTGATCACCACCATCATGTTTAACCTGATCGCCACGGCGATTATCGGTTATTTGCTGGTTGGCCCGATGCAGGCTGAAGGATCGCTGCCTGAAAGCCCGTCTTTCCCCGATGCGGCAGCGCTGCCAACCATGCATGACATGTTTGGCTGGTTTGGCCTCGCTTTTGATAAAAACGCACCTGCAAATATCAGCTTTGTTTTGGCCATTATCGCCGCCGTTGGGGTGTGGGTTCTGATCTGGAAAACCCGCCTTGGCTATGAAATGCGAGCTTTTGGGCACTCCGAAAAAGCGGCGGTTTATGCCGGTATTTCCCCCCTAAAAATCACCATGATAGCCATGCTGCTTTCAGGCGCACTTTCTGGCCTTATGGCGGTTAACACCGTGCAAGGCGAGGCCGAGCGGCTGTTGCTTGGCTCGGTTGAAGGGGCCGGATTTATCGGCATTGCCGTGGCGCTTATGGGGCGCTCACACCCTGTGGGCGTGGTGCTTGCAGCGTTTCTGTTTGGCATTCTCACCCAGGGCGGCGCTGAGCTGCAATTTGCGCTCGGGATCCCCGCCGAGATGATCACCGTTATCCAAGCGCTGATCATCATGTTTACCGGCAGCCTTGAAAATCTGGTGCGCATCCCGCTGGAAAAAGTATTTATTAGAGCCGGAAAGGGAGCCACATCATGATGGATTTCCTGTCAAACGACTTGTTGCAGCTGAGCGATTCAGCCGTCCGTAACGCTATCCCGTTGCTGCTCGCCTGCCTTGCAGGGCTTTATTCAGAGCGCGCCGGTATTTTTGATATCGGCCTTGAGGGTAAAATGCTGGTGGCAGCTTTTGCCGCTGGCGCATTTTCCGCCATTGCCGGCATGCCTGTTGCTGATGGCGGCTGGGATATGGGGGCTTGGTCTGTCTGGATCGGGCTTGGTGCGGCTATTATTGCCTCAACCATGTTCTCGATGATCCATGCTTTTGCCTCGATTACGCTACGCGGCAATCAGCTGATCTCCGGTGTGGCGATCAACTTTTTTGCGGCGGGCATTACGGTGCTGATCGGGCAATACTGGTTTAGGATGGGCGGGCAAACCCCGCAGCTTCGTGAGGGCCAGCGGTTTGAGCCAATCACGCTTCCTTTTGCGGAGAGCCTTAAAGATGTGCCAGTGATTGGCGAGATTTATCATCAGCTGATTTCAGGCCATAATATCATTGTTTACATGGGGTTTGTGATTGTCGCGCTTACATGGTGGGTGCTCTACCGCACCCGCTTTGGCCTGCGCATGCGGGCTGTGGGGGAAAACCCCGGTGCCGTAGATACCGCCGGTATTTCGGTGGTTAAGCTGCGGTATTCAGCGCTTATTATTACAGGCATCCTCTGTGGCCTTGCGGGGGCGTATTTGAGCCTTGGCACAGCGGCAGCTGGCTTTGGCAAGGATATGACAGCGGGGCGGGGCTTTATCGCCCTGGCGGCGCTGATCTTTGCTAAGTGGAAGCCAATTTCAGCCATGGGGGCCACGCTGCTCTTTGGCATGCTAGAAGCCATCGGCAACAAATACCAAACGGTTGATTTAGGCTTCATTGTGCTGCCCGGCCAATTTATGCAAGCGCTGCCATATATATTAACAGTGGTTATTCTGGCAGGCTTTGTTGGCAAAGCCATTCCGCCAAAAGCGGGCGGAGAACCCTATGTCAAAGAGCGATAAAGTGCTGGCGCAGGTGCAAGCCCGCGCGGGCCATGCACCCGTCGCGCTTGGGCTCATTCTGGGCTCTGGCCTTGGGCATATCGCCGATATGGTTGAGGGTGAGGCCTTTGACTATGCTGAGCTAGAGGGCTTTCCGGTAAGTGCCGTTTCAGGCCACTCAGCCAAGCTGGTTGTTGGCCAGCTCTGGGGGCAGCGGGTGGCTGTATTTGGCGGACGCGCGCATTATTATGAGCGCGGGCAGGCAGATGCGATGCGCGTGCCGCTGGAGCTGCTAAAAGCGCTAGGGGCGGATCGGGTGATCTTAACCAATGCCGCTGGCTCGTTCAGATCAGATATCCCGCCGGGAGACTTAATGCTGATCTCGGATCACATAAATTTCTCCGGCCTCAACCCGCTGATCGGCGAAGATACAGACGCCCGATTCGTAAATATGACCAACGCCTATAACGCCGAGATGCGTGCAGGGCTTGAGGCGGCAGCCAAAGCCGAGGATATTCCTCTGAAGTCCGGCACCTATAGCTGGTATTCCGGCCCGAGCTTTGAAACTCCCGCCGAGATTAACGCGCTGAAAATTCTAGGCACAGACGCCGTAGGCATGTCGACCGTGCCAGAAGTGATTCTCGCGCGGTTCTTAGGGCTGGAGGCCGCAGCGATATCGGTGATCACCAATATGGCGGCAGGGCTTGGGACCGAAGATATTTCGCATGCCCACACTAAAAACATGGCGCCTATTGGCGCCGCTAAGCTTGAAAAGATTTTACGTCAGTTCATAGAGGCATAGCCCCATTCGCCCTGCACACGCATTTCCCCCTGCGGAAAAAATGCGTGTGCGATGCCGTGGCGGCGCGCCGAGCCCTGTGATTGGGGGCATATTGTATTTGCACCGCACCGATACCTTCGTGCCTATCCAAAAAACACAATTGTCTGAACACGGCGCGAGTACAACCTCGCAAAGCCACACAGTGCTTGACGCGCCGCGATAGCCGAGCAAAGCGAGGCTGCGGAATTTTACTTGTTATTGAGCCACCAGAGGTCTACTCGCTTTGCTAGCACTAACTGTTCCGATTTGTCGCAGCCATATGGGCTGATATATTCAAGAATTATATTGTAAACGGAAAGCCTCTTTAACAGGTGGAATCATGCAGATTTATCTCCCCATTGCCGAAGTCTCGGTAAATATGTTTGTTATACTGGGCCTTGGCGGCATGGTTGGCATGCTGTCGGGCATTTTTGGCGTTGGCGGCGGGTTTTTGATGACCCCGATTCTGATCATGATCGGCATTCCGCCGGCTGTGGCCGTGGCCACCGAGGCCAACCAAATTGTGGCGTCGTCTTTTTCAGGCGTGCTGGCGCATTTTAAGCGTAAAACTGTTGATATAAAAATGGGCCTCATTCTGATGGTTGGCGGCCTTGTGGGCGCGACCCTCGGGGTGCAAATCTTCAAATACCTCAAAAGTATCGGCCAAGTAGAGCTACTGGTGACGCTGTCTTATGTCATCTTCCTCGGCCTTGTGGGCGGGATGATGTTTATTGAAAGCCTCAACGCTATTCGGCGCGCTGGTAAACCCGGCGCCTTGCCAAAAAAGAAGAAGCATAGCTGGATGCATGGGCTGCCCTTCAAAACGCGCTTTCGCACATCAGGGCTTTATATTTCGGTAATTCCGCCAATTGTGATCGGCATTGCTGTGGGTATTCTGGCCGCGATCATGGGTGTTGGCGGCGGCTTTATCATGGTGCCTGCCATGATCTATATGCTGGGCATGCCCACCAAAGTGGTTGTCGGCACGTCATTGTTCCAAATTATATTTGTGACCGCTTACACCACGCTCTCGCACGCCACACAAAACTTTACGGTTGATGCCATTCTGGCATTGCTGCTTATTCTTGGCGGTGTGATCGGCGCGCAAATCGGCACGCGAGTCGGGGTTAAGCTCAAAGCCGAGCAGCTCCGGATATTGCTGGCGGGCATGGTGCTGATCATGTGTGCCAAACTGGCGCTTGATCTACTGCTTATGCCGAGCGAGCTGTTCTCCATCGGCGCGGGGGGCCACTAAATGTTACGTATTCTCATAACCGCGATTATGCTTATCGCTTCCCCTCTTATGGCGCAAGAAGACGTGGTGGTGGACCTAAGCCAAAACCGCGTTGACATCACTGCCACTTTTGCTGGCTCAAACATATTTGTTTTTGGCGCGGTTAAGCGCGAGGCCCCCCTGCCCGAGGGCACAGGCCCGCTTGATGTTGCCATCGTTATTGAAGGCCCGCTTGAAACTGTGACCGTGCGGAGAAAAGAGAAAAAACTTGGTATCTGGGTGAATACGGATTCTGTCGAAGTGCATGAAGCACCAAGCTTTTTTACCATCGCCACCACCCGCCCTTTGGTGGAAATGCTGAATGAAGGTGACCGGCGCGACTACGCGATCGGGCTGGATTTTGCAGTGCGGCCTCAGGGGCCCTCCGAGGAAGATGTTGAGTCTTTTGCTGAAGCCGTGATTCGGATTCGCCAAGACGACGGTCTTTACTCACAGCGCGAAGGCATCGTAAACCTCACCGAAGAGACCCTCTTTGAGGCCGACATTTCCTTGCCAGCGAATCTGGTTGAAGGGGATTACAACGTGCGGATTTATTTGATCCGCGATAAAAACATTGTTTCAGATGCCACGGTAGGCATTGCTGTTCGCAAGGCAGGACTTGAGGCGTGGCTTTATAACCTGTCCCGCGAATATGCGCTGCTTTACGGGTTGCTTTCGATTTTCGTGGCGCTCGCAGCTGGCTATGGCGCCTCTGAAATTTTCCGCCG
This sequence comes from Paracoccaceae bacterium, assembly GCA_013139635.1. GTDB lineage: Bacteria > Pseudomonadota > Alphaproteobacteria > Rhodobacterales > Rhodobacteraceae > UBA3077. The sequence goes on along the minus strand of WTAL01000062.1, from coordinate 12,062 downwards.
CCTTAAGCGCTAGCACTTCCGCTGTAGCCTCTATCCGAGAGGCTGCAGCGCGGCGCGCAAACAGGCGCTCAGGCAAGCCTCAAACTATCCGCGCCGCCACCGGTCCTGCGGTTATTTTGCCTCCCTCATTGCATCCACCTTAGCTGTCAAAGCATCCAGTTTGGCCATGACCTCATCGCGGTAATTATCTGTTGCAGCAACGTCTTCAGCCTCGTGCTCCCCTTCCATTGACGTAACGATCAGACCGACCACGAGGTTTACCACTGCAAAAGTTGTAACCATGATAAACGGTACAAAAAATGCCCAAGCATAGGGGTGCACTTCCATCACAGGCCGCACAATGCCCATAGACCAGCTCTCAAGCGTCATGATCTGGAATAGCGAATACAGGCTCTCGCCAAGGGTGCCAAACCAATCCGGGAAGGTGTCTCCAAAAAGCTTTGTCGCCATCACACCAAAGATGTAAAAAATCAGCGCCATCAGCACAAAAACCGACATCATGCCGGGGAGTGCTGAAATAAAGCCCTCAACCACGCGGCGCAGGCTTGGGGCCACCGAAACCACCCGCAGCACCCGCATAATGCGCATGGCACGCAGTACCGAAAGGCCACCAGCCCCGGGGAGCAGCGAAATGCCAACGATGACAAAATCAAAATTATTCCAGCCACTGAGGAAGAACCGATGCCGATGCACGATAAGCTTTAAGACAATTTCGATAGTGAAAATGCCAAGGCAAATGTTATCGATCAGGTCAAGCATCGGGCCCGTGCGTGCCATAAGCTCTTTTGAAGTTTGTAAGCCGAGCACCACCGCATTTACCAAAATCACGGCAAGTATAAAATTGCTGAATGTGCGCGAAGAAATGAGAGAATTAATTTGCTTTATCATAAAAGGTCCCCGATGTTTTTTTTACAATCTAGGGGAAGTCATACCAAAAGCCAATAAATTTGCGCGGCAGCGGCGCGGCCTCAAGCGCGGTCTGCAATCTGCCACGGCATCGGTTGCTTAACCCGCTTGGTGAGGTGATGTTTTGGCGAAAGATCTTTAGGGATATCCGGGGCCTCGCCGCGCACGAGCTGCACAAGGGCCTTGGCAATTACATGTGCATTGCCAAGGCCGGTTTTAAAGCCCCCCGTGGCCACAAAGGTGTGGTCATCAAGCTGGCCCAACATGGCCTCGGGCTTGGGTGCGCGGGGGCGTAAGCCAGCGTGGCGTTCCATCACTTTGGCCGCACTTAATGCGGGCACAATGGCAATGGCTTTGGCCAAGACGGCATCTAGCAATGCATCTGTGCGGTGCGCCTCCGTAAACTTGTTTTCGCTCGTGGCTCCTACGGCCACAGTGCCATCCGCATGGGGAATTATATAAACGCCATTGCCATAAATCACGGGGCTGCCCGCGGGTAACCCCCCGCTCAAAAGCGCCGCTTGGCCTTTTACCCCACGAACTTTCCCCTCTCCCAGAAAAGGTGAAAGCAAGGCTTCGCTACCAATGCCCGCTGCAATTACACTAACGCCTTCCAGCGTATGAACCGCGTGGTTCTCGACGATCTCGCCACCGTTTTTTAGAACCGCCGCCGCCAGCGCAGCACTGGCAAGGCGGGGGTGAATGCGCGCGCTCAAAGTTTCGTGAACCACGCCAAACGGAGCCGCCTCTTTGGCGATATGCGCCGCGTTAGCTAGCACCTGCCAGCTAAACCTGCTTGACCAGAGTCGCATTGCACCCGCACAGCGGCCTTGGGCCTTTTCAGCCTCATAAGCATCATCCAGCGGAATGTACCTCCCCACGCGGCCATAGCCGCTCGGCAGGCCGGAAAGCGCCTCAACCTCAGACCAATGCTCATCAGCGCTGACCAGCGCCCCGAGCTGGAACTGCTTGCGAATATTCCAGTCTTCTGGCACATGCGGGCTAAGCGCGCCCACGAGGCCACCGCTGGCCCCCTGCCCCACGCGGCCCTTTTCTAGCACGCGCACGCCGTGGCCGTCTTTCAGCAAGGCCAGCGCGCAGGAAAGCCCATAAACGCCTGCCCCGATCACGGTAATATTTGCCATTGCGCTTTTCCTTATTTGGCCGCATCTATGCAGGATGGACCCTAGAACCGCAGCGCTGATATGGCAAGATGACGGCAGCCCGCGCAGCGTGCAATTTGATGATCCCTACTTTTCATCCGAGGGTGGGCTGGCCGAGGCGCAGCACGTATTTCTGGCCGGAAATAACCTGCCTGCGCGCTTTAAACCAGGCTTTCACATTGCCGAGCTTGGCTTTGGCACGGGGTTAAATATGCTAGCAGCATGGCAGGCTTGGCAACAAAGTGGCGTGGCAGGTCCGCTTCGCTTTACCAGCTTTGAGGCCTTCCCCCTCGCGGCCCAAGACCTAGAAAAAGCGCTCGAAATCTGGCCCGAAATAGCGGTGTTGGCAACGCCCATGCTATCCGCTTGGCCCTGCACTGAATTGCGCCTTCCGAGCCTAGATTTCAGGCTCATTAAAGGCGATGCCCGCGCCACATTGCCACTTTGGGATGGCGCCGCTAATGCGTGGTTCCTTGACGGATTTAGCCCCAGTAAAAACCCGGAAATGTGGTCAGAAAACCTTATGGCAGACGTGGGCCAGCACACAGCCCCCAAAGGGAGCTTTGCAACGTACACCGCAGCAGGGCATGTCCGGCGTGCATTACAAGCCGCGGGGTTTAGCGTGCGCCGTGCCAAAGGGTTTGGCCGCAAAAGGCACATGAGCATTGGCCATCAAACCGGCTAGCCAAATTCGATATAAGCCATTGTTTTTATGCTTAGTTTTCTGCCAATCTATAACTACTAACCTAGGATAGTAGTTATGGTTCTACCTATAAATGTGTGGGTTAAGTTCACTCCACCTATAATAATTCAAGTTTCGACAACCCAAGATGAGGGTTTTCTTTTACGCCGCGAATTTGCTTTCCCTTGGTGCAAAACTATGATCGTGTGGCATCAATCATCAGGGAGAACATCATGCAATCCGGCGGACAAATACTTGCAAATTGCCTCGCAAAACAAGGCGTAAAAACGATTTTCGGCGTGCCGGGCGAAAGCTACCTTGCGGTGCTAGACGCCTTGGTCGACCACCCAGAGATTCGCCTGATCGGCAACCGAAATGAAGGCGGCGCAGCGTTTATGGCCTGCGCCCATGGCCAGCTTACCGGCCAGCCCGGCATTTGCATGGTGACCCGTGGGCCGGGGGCGACCAATGCCAGCATTGGCGTGCATTCGGCCATGCAGGGCAGTAATCCGATGATCCTGTTCATCGGCCAAGTGGGCCGCGATATGCGCGGGCGCGAGGCCTTTCAGGAGGTGGATTATAGGGCGTTTTTTGGACCAATCGCCAAATGGGTGACAGAGGTCGACGACGCGGACCGCATCTCCGAAACCCTCGCGCGGGCCTTTACGGTTGCGCAATCAGGCCGCCCTGGGCCTGTGGTGATCGCCCTGCCAGAAGATATGCTGCGGAGTCACTCTAACGCCAAGCCATCACCAAAGGTGAAGCTGGCCGAGGCAGCCCCCACGCCGGAAGCTATCTATGACCTGAAAAAAGCATTTGCCCGCGCCGAAAAACCCCTGCTCCTGATAGGTGGCGGCGGCTGGAACGCAGAGGGACGCGCCGATTTGCAAACCTTTGTCGAGCAAAACAACCTGCCCGTAGCAAGTGCTTTTCGCTTTCAAGATCTGCTAGATAATCACTCGCCAAGCTATATTGGCGATGCGGGGCTAGGTAAAACACCGGCTCTAAAAGCTACTATTGAAGACGCCGATCTTATCTTTGCCCTCAACATTCGCTTTGGAGAAAATACGACTGACGGATACCAATCCCTCACAGTGCCGCGCATCGGAAAGGGCCTTATTCATAGCCATATTAGCGACCTAGAACTTGGCAAAATCTACCAAGCCGATGTGCCCATTCATGCGGGGCCAAATGCGCTGTGCAAGGTGCTGGCGCAGCTTGATCTGGGTGGAAGCTGGCAGGGCTGGGCCACGGCTCAACGCGCAGCTTATGAGGAAAGTATGGCGCTACCCGCGCGCGATACGGCGGTAGACATGGGTGCAATTATTACCCATCTGCAATCCACTTTGCCCGAAAATGCGATCCTGACCAATGGCGCGGGAAATTTCGCGATCTGGCATAACAAATTCTTCCATTATGGCGCTGATGCCCGCCTGCTCGCCCCGCAATCTGGCGCCATGGGTTATGGCCTGCCCGCGGCCATAGCCGCCAAAGCCGAGCACCCTGACCGTCTGGTTTTGTGTTTTGCGGGTGACGGTGATTTTCAGATGAACATGCAGGAGCTTGGCACCGCCATGCAGGCGGGCGCGCAACCGATTGTGATTGTGGTCAATAACGGGGTATATGGCACCATCCGCATGCATCAGGAGCGAGATTACCCGAACCGACAGAGCTTCACGAAGATTGAAAATCCAGACTTTGTCGCCATCGCCAAAGCCTATGGTTTCCACGCCGAAACGGTAACACAAACCGCAGATTTCCCCGAGGCGTTCACCCGCGCGGCGGCCTCTACCACTGGCGCGCTCATCGAGCTGTTGGTTGACCCCGAATACATCACTCCCAAAGCCACACTTTCCCAGATAAGAGGTTAACATGCCCGAATTCAACCGCATCCTGATCACCGGCGCCGCCGGCTCGCTCGGCACGCATTTACGCAACAATCTCAAGCACCTCTGCACGCATATGCGGTTGGTAGACCGCGTGGAAATGGGCGAAGCCGCTGAGGGCGAAGAGCTGATCGTTATGGACCTTTCAGACCGCGAAGCCGCCATTGAACTCACTAAAGACGTGGATATTATTCTGCATTTTGCGGGCGTCCCGCGCGAGCAAAGCTTTGATGAAATCATGACCGATACCATCCCCGCCGCCTATCATATGTATGAAGGCGCACGGCTTCACGGGGCCAAGCGAGTGGTCTATGCCAGCTCCATCCACGCCGTCGGCATGGCCGATGTTGAAACGGTGCCAGACACCGAGGGCCGCCACCGCCCAGACACGTTTTACGGCATGACCAAGTGCTTTATCGAAGATCTCGGCAGCCTTTACTGGGATAAATGGGGGGTGGAAAGCGTGAACCTACGCATTTGCTCCTGTTTTCCCGAGCCCGCCGACCGCCGTATGCTCTGGAGCTGGCTCAGCTTTGATGACTGCGTGCGCCTCACCGAGGCAGCGATGGTCGCCCCCCGCGTGGCGTTTTCGGTGATCTATGGCACATCAGACAATGCCCGCAATTGCGTGAGCAACGCCAAGGCTGGGCATATCGGCTATCGCCCGCTAGACAGCGCTGACGCCTACGCCGAAAAGATTTTGGCAGGCACTGAGCGTGAAGACCCAAATACGCGGGTGGCCAAAGTGGTCGGCGGCTGGTTCAGCAACTATCCGCACCCCGATGACGCAGAGTGATGTTGTCATCTGCGGGGGCGCCGTTATCGGCAGCGCCATCGCGTGGAACCTCGGGCAAATTGCGCCCAAGCTAACGGTTACGATCATTGAGCGTGACCCAAGCTTCCAGCATAGCTCAACCGCGCTTTCGGCCAGCGGCATACGGCAGCAGTTTTCTGACCCGCTGAATGTGGCCATCGGCCAGTTTGGCGTCGGGTTTATCAAGGAAGCCCCCGCCCGCTGGGGGCTAAATTTGAACCTGCATGAACAGGGCTACCTTTACCTTAGCAACACCGACTCCGGCGCGCAGGTATTGCGGGAAAACCACGCTGTGCAGCACGGTGAGGGGGCGGATGTGACCCTGCTTTCCCCCGATGAATTGAAAGCCCGCTTTCCGCATCTCAACACTGACGATCTTACGCTTGCAAGCCTTGGCCTTTCCGGTGAGGGCTGGTTTGACTCGGTGGGTCTGATGCAGGGGTATCAAGCCAATTCGAACGCAACGCGGCTTAACGACAAGGTGGTTGGCTTAACGATGCAATCTGGCAAGGTGGCTGCTGTGCAGCTGGCTGCGGGTGGCGAGATTCCCTGCGGGACTTTTATTAACGCCGCGGGGCCGTATGCCGCTGAAATTTCCAAAATGGCGGGCATCGCGCTGCCCGTAGAGCCGCGTAAACGCACAAATTTCACCTTTGATTGCGCCGTGCCACCCGAAGGCAGCCTGCCCCTGATGATTGACCCAAGCGGTGTGTGGGTGCGCCCCGAAGGCCAACACTTTTTGTGCGGCTGTAGCCCCGAGCATGACCCGGTGGTGGGCCATGATGATTTTGAGCCGCGCTTTCAGGAATTTGAGGAGATCATCTGGCCCGCCCTTGCCGCCCGCTCGCCCGCCTTTGAAGCCATTAAAATGCAGGCAATGTGGGCGGGGCATTATGCCTATAATGTGCTCGACCAAAACGCGGTGACGGGGGCGCATCCTGAGATCGGAAACTTCTACTTTGCCAACGGGTTTTCCGGCCACGGCTTGCAGCAGGCCCCCGCCATAGGGCGCGGGGTGGCCGAGCTCGTGGCGCTGGGGAGCTATAAAACGCTTGATCTTTCGAAGCTGGGCTATGATCGTATTTTACGAGGCGACCCCCTGCTAGAAAAGTGCGTGATATGAGCTGGCAAGCGCCCACCGAGGCCGAGATTTTGCAAACGGTAGATGCCACATGGCCCGCCGCGCGCTATTTTGACAGCGGGCCGTTTACGCTACGGCTCGGCCATAATTGCGGCCAGCGGGTTTCGGCAGCCTCAGCGCGCGGGCAGGCAAGTGCCGCCGAAATTGGCGCGGCCGAGCGCTCAATGCTGGCGCTGGACCAAGCGCGGCTATTTATGATTTCGGGGAAAGACACGGAACTGGATGCCGCGCTCGCCGCGCGAGGATATGCTATAAAAGACCCTGTTACGATGTTTGCCTGCCCCGTGGCAACCTTGGCGCAGCATGACCCAAAGGGTTTAACCGCCATTCGCACCGAAGCCCCGCTGGGCGTGATGCAAGAGATTTGGGCCGCTGGGCGGCTTGAAAAAGGGCGGCTGGCCGTTATGGCGCGCGCCAAGGGGCCCAAAACCTATCTGCTTGGGCGGGTAGATGACCGCCCTGCCGGGGCCGCTTTTGTAGCGATGGATGGCAAGTCTGCCATGCTGCACGCGCTTGAAATATTGCCCGAGCATCGGCGCAAAGGCTTGGGGTTGGCGATGACCGCCGCCACTGCGGCTTGGGCTGCCGAGCATGGCGCCGAAACCTTTAGCCTCATCGCTGTTACCGCTAACACCGCCGCGTGCGGACTTTATCATAGCCTTGGCATGCAAGATGTCGGATACTATCACTATCGTAAAAAGGACTAACCCATGACCCAACCTACCGCGCTTGACCTGCCCCAAGTGGAGCCATTGCCAGAAGGTACTGCCAAATTTTTTGCCATCTGTGAAGAAAAGCTCGGCCTCGTGCCAAATGTGCTGCGGTCCTATGCGCATAATATCGAAAAGCTAAACGCATTTTCTGCCTTGTATAATGACCTGATGCTGGGGGAAAGCGGGCTCAGCAAGCTGGAGCGGGAAATGATCGCTGTGGCGGTTTCTTCGGTAAACCGCTGTTTTTATTGCCTTGTGGCGCATGGCGCAGCAGTGCGGGAGCTTTCAGGCCGGCCCGAGCTTGGCGAAGCATTGGTAATGAATTACCGCGTAGCCGAGCTAACCCCGCGAGAGCGGGCGATGCTGGATTTTGCGGTAAAGATGACCGAAAACAGTGTGAATATGGCGGAAGCGGACCGGCAGGGGCTGCGGGATGTGGGCCTCTCGGAGGCGGATATTTGGGATGTTGCGGCTGTGGCGAGCTTTTTTAACATGACCAACAAGATGGCCTCGGCTGTGGACATGCAGCCCAATGCTGAATATCACGCGCAAGCTCGCTAGCTTCGAAATAAGGGGGCATCGAGCCCCCATATTTCGATCTTTCCGCAAGCGGAAAGGGGTGCTTGCGGCGGGCTTGGGCTTACGGTAATTTAGCATGACCTTTGAAAGTGCGCCCATGCCCGAAACCCCTCTTATTGTTGCCAAAGACCTGACGGTAAAACGCGGCAAGCGGGTGCTGCTGGATGCTGTGGATTTTGAAATTTTACCCGGTGAAGCGCTCACGTTAATCGGCCCCAACGGCGCGGGGAAAACCACGTTGATACGCGCGCTTATAGGCATGGTGCCCTTTAGCGGCAGCTTAATCCGCCGCAAGGGGTTGCGCCTTGGGTATACCCCGCAAAAGCTGCCCTTGGAGCAACTGATTCCGATGCCGGTGGACCGCTTTATCGCGCTTTCAGGCGAGCGCAACCGCATACGGCGCAGGGAAATGCTTGCCCGATGTGGCGCGGCTGATCTGCAAGACAGCCAGATGTCGACGCTTTCTGGAGGCGAAACCCAGCGGGTGCTATTGGCCCGTGCACTCATGCGCGCCCCCGACTTGCTGATTCTTGACGAGCCAACCCAAGGGTTGGATTCCCCCGGTGAGGCGCGATTTTATCAACTTCTAGCCGATATTCGCGCCGAGACCGGTGTGGCCGTGTTTATGGTCAGCCATGATCTGCACATGGTGATGGCGCAGTCGGACCGTGTGATTTGCCTTAACCAGCACATTTGCTGCTCGGGCACGCCGGGCGTGGTGGCCGAAGACCCGAATTACCTTCAGCTTTTTGGCCCCCGCGCCGGCATTGCCCCCTACCAGCACCACCATCACGAGCATTGTGACCATGATTGACCCGTTCCTATTAAAAGCCGCTTTGGCGGGGCTGCTAGTGGCATGGGTTGCCGCCCCACTAGGCTGCCTCGTGGTTTGGCGGCGGATGGCATATTTCGGCGATGCCACGGGCCATGCGGCCCTGCTAGGCGTGGCGCTGGCCATGAGCCTTTCAATGCCGCCAATTGTGGGTGTGGTTGTGGTGGCGTCAGCCATGGCTTTAACCATTACATTTGCCACACGCGGTGGCTTTGCCGCTGATACAATGCTTGGGGTGTTTTCCCATGCAGCACTGGCCATCGGGCTGGTTGCGGCGGCAGTGCTGCCGGGCGTGCGGCTTAACCTGATGAACACATTGCTTGGGGATATCTTGACGGTTTCAAGCCAAGAAATAATGTGGATCGCCGCTGGGGGTGCTGTGATTTTGGCTGTGATAGCCGCCGCCTGGCGCGGGTTGCTAAACGCAACGCTTTCGCCCGAGCTTATGGCTGCTGAGGGTGGCTCGCTTTTAAGGGATAAGTTGATCTTCACGCTTTCACTGGCAGTTTTTGTGGCGCTGGCCATGAAATTAGTGGGCATATTGCTCATAACTGCCATGCTCATTTTACCTGCCGCCGCGGCCGCCCCCTTGGCTCGCTCCCCCGAGCGCATGGTTGCAATTGCGGCCCTAATTGGCAGCGCATCTGTGCTGGGCGGACTATGGCTAAGTTGGGAAGCCGATACCCCAGCAGGGCCGTCAATTATTGTAGTTGCCTCGTTGGTCTTTGTGCTTTCCGCCCTGCGCCCACACAAAAACTGAAGCGCCGTATACACCCTGCGGGCGGCTTTTTGCCAAAGGCAAAAATGCGTGAGCGGCGCGGCAGCTGAGCGAAGCGAGGCTCCAATGGAGGCTCTCCCAAGCGGTATTAGCTACAACCCGATAGCTGGTTTTCATAAAGGTTAGCGCGGTTTTGCACTTGCCGCGCAACGTTCAATAGCCAGTCTTGCCCACGATAGCGTCCGCTTCTATAGCCGCCTTGCCCCTGATGGTAGGCCAAATATTGGTTATACGCATCGGTCAACGCTATCCCATTTCGGCGTTTTGATTCTGACATATACCAGCCGATAAAATCGGTTGAATCGCCGTAATCATTGCGTCGCGCATTGCGCCTTCCCGTGGCGGCTTCATAATCGCCCCAAGTGCCATCAAGCGCTTGAGAAAAGCCGTAAGCGGTTGAAATGCGCCCTGTGGGAATAGACCCAAGAAAAAACGTGCGGGTGGTTTTGGCACGAGACCGAAAGCTGCTTTCCTTCCAGATTATTGCCATCTGAACAGAGATCGGCGCGCCCCATACGGCCTCGGCTTTGCGCATATCGCGCAGCCAGCCGGGGCGTTGGTCAAGGATTGAACAGGCGTTATCCTGCCGCGTGGGCGGCTGGCTTTCCCGCACGCAGGAAGCAAGAATAAGCACCAAAAGGATGGCGGTTTTACGCATAAGCCTGACTCGATATTAACTGCTGTTATTATATTTCCCCCTATCAAGCCCCAAATGGGGCCTGAAATCAAGGGGGCTTACAGCACGAAGCCGAGAATGAGCGGAATGGCGAGCACCGAGAGCAGGGTGGAAACCACCACAAGCCCCGCAACTTCGGCCGCATCGGCCCCATATTTCTCGGCCAGCATGTAAGACGTAACCGCCACCGGCGTGGCCACCTGCACAACAAGCGCGGCAAAAGCAACTTCGGGCAAGCCAAGCCAAAGGCCGATGGCTGCAGGCACAGCCACGCAAATAGCCAGTTTGAGCACAGATAGCCCAAAGGCGCGCCCGAGCGATGCTGGTTTTAGGCGGGTGATGGCCACGCCAAGGGTGATGAGCATCAGCGGAATCGCGATTTGGCCGAGCAATTCAAGCGTGTTCATGCTCCATTTTGGCAAGGAAAAATCATTGACGAGAAAAACAGAGCCAAACACGGTGGCCCAAACAATGGGTTGCTTAAGCGCTGAAAGCGGAGAGCCATGGCCAGAAACCAGCCACACACCAAGCGTAAAAGAAAGGAAGGCCATAACCGCAAACACCACCACCGCGTAATCAAACCCCGTTTGCCCAAAAGCAAAAAAAGCCAGCGGCAAGCCAAGGTTCCCGGTATTGCCAAACACCAAAGGCGGCAAGTAAGTGCGTTGGCTAAGGCGGCCAAGGCGCAGGGCTATCGCTGAAACCGCCGCAACGCCAATATAGGCCGCTGCGGCGGCCAAGGCGGTAATTTGCAAAGCATCCGGGTCGATCTCGGTTTTAACCAGTGCGGTGAAAATAAGCGCGGGCACCGAGAGATTCATTGTGAGCCGCGTAACGAACTGCACTTTATATTCAAAGCCAAGCGCAGCCCATGCAAAGCCGACACCCGCCAGCAAAATGACTGGCGCAATAATTTGCAGAACTTCCAGCGCCAGCTGCATAACTGTTATCCTTATCCGATCGAGCATGTGGACATCTTGCCCAGCCATCCTATATATATGCGGTGAGCCGAAGGTTGGATACAAGTGATGAAACAACAGACCGCAAAATTTTCTTTAGGGCAGGTGGTAAAGCACCGCGTGCACCCCTTTCGCGGGGTGGTTTTTGATGTGGATGCCGAATTTAGCAATTCTGAGGAGTGGATCGAGAACATTCCAGAGGATATCCGCCCTGACCGTGACCAGCCGTTTTATCATCTGTTTGCCGAAAATGAATCGTCTTATTACGTTGCTTATGTTTCCGAGCAAAACCTGCTGCGTGATGATAGCGAAGAGCCAATAGGCCACCCCGATGTGGGTGAGATGTTTGGCGAGTTTAGTGACGGGCATTATAGCTTAGGCGCAAACCTGCACTAGCGCGCCCGCCGAAGTTTGTGCAGGTTTGCGACGCCTGTTTGCGGGCGCAGTGAGGCGCAGCACTTCTTGGCTAGTACCCTAGAGCACAGCCGTCTTTGCGTGGGTCAGAGCCTGCTATAAGCACACCCGTTTTTGCATCAATGCAAATGGCCTGCGCACCACCAATTGCGGTTTCGGGGATGCTTACATTATGGCCAAGCGTGGCCAGTCTAGCGCGGGCCTCATCACTATAACCGCGCTCCACGGCCAGTTCGCCGGCATGGGCAAAGCTGCGGGGCAGGCTGATGGCAGATTGTGGGTCCATGCCAAAATCAGCAATGTTGGACAAAAAGCGCATGTGGCCGTTCGGTTGGTATTGCCCGCCCATAACCCCAAACGGCATAAGGTATTCGCCCGGCTTTTCCAGCATCCCCGGAATGATGGTATGCATCGGGCGCTTGCCGCCTTCGGCCTCATTAGGGTGGCCTGCTTGCAGGGTAAAACCCGCGCCGCGATTTTGCAGCAAGATGCCAAATTTATCAGACGCTATACCGCTGC
>WTAL01000076.1 GCA_013139635.1 Paracoccaceae bacterium | reverse complement strand
CGTATGCACTCTGGATACTGCTCATCGGCACCGCCGCTACCGTGCTTCGCCGAAGCTATAATTTGGTGCAAGATTTAAAAACTTAAGCCCGTGCAATATGCACCCAAGTTTCAGCGCGGCGCGCACGAAACCTCCCTACAAGCATTGCGCTAGACGCGCCGCTCTAGGACTTTGACGCATAAAAAAGGGGCCGCGAATATCGCGGCCCCCTTGTTGATTTTGCTATGCCTTAGCGCGCTGGCAAAGGCATCCATTCTGGCACCGACACATCCGCATGCGCGAACTGTGGCAGCTTAGCTGAAAGATCCGCCATGTTTTTGATGTCGTTGTCATTCAGCATGTCTTGCGTGATCAGGGTTGGTGGAATAATCACGCTCGCGCCCACTTCTTCACCCGCCAAAAGCATGGCCAATGTACGCACTGAAACTTCACCAACCACAGCTGGATTAGTCGCCGCCGTAGCCGCCCAAGCCGAACCCGGCTCACGCATGGCTGAAATATCAGCTGTAGAAACGTCAGCCGAATAGATCTTGATTTGGTCGGTCAAACCGGCCTCATCAACTGCGATTTTCACACCCTTGGCGAACTCGTCATAGGGCGCAAACATCACTGTGATATTTGGGTTGGCTTGCAACACAGAGCGCGCTTGGTTGGCAACAGAGTTAGCAATCGGATTGTCCAAAGTGCCAAACATCGCCACTTCGTTAATGCCCGGATTGGCCGCTTTTACGCCCACCCAAGTTTCATCACGGCGATCAAGCGGCGCAATACCAGCCACATAAACGTAGCCCGCAACAAACTCATTGCCGTTGTCTACCAGTGCCTGCTCCAGCGCCAAACGAGCCAAATCACGGTCGCTCTGCTCTACTTGCGGAATGGCTGTATTTTCAACGTTTACGTCAAAAGCCACAACCTTGATGCCCGCATCAATAGCGCGCTGTGCGGCGTCTTGCATGGACTCTGTGAGGCCGTGCTGGATGATGATTCCGTCAACGCCGAGCGCAATCGCTTGGTCAACCATATCAGCCTGAAGGGCTGCGTCTTGGCGGCTGTCAAACACCCGAAGGTCCACACCCAGCGCAGCTGATTGGGCTTCTACGCCGGAAAGATAAGCTTGGAAGAAGTCACCTGTTGAAAGGTAACGCACCAGTGCGATTTTCACGTCGCCTGCGTTATCAAACGGCGCTGGCATATCACCAGCAAAGGCCGATGTGGCGCCGGCGGAAAGGGCCAGTGCTGACCCGGCTAATTTAAGCATTAAGCGTCTTGTAAGTGTCATTTCTCTTCTCCCAGTTGGTTAAAACATGCGGCCTCTAATGGGCCCCTCCGCGCTTTGAAAGCGCGAAAGTAAACACAAGAGCAACGACCAAAACCGCCCCCTTGACGAAATCTTGTGTGTAATAAGGCGCGTTCATCATGGTGAGGCCCTGAAGTAGGATTCCGATAAACAGTGCGCCAATAATGGTGCCAAAAACATTGGGCTTGGCGGCCCCGAGCACGGCAAAGCCAATGAGCGCAGCGGCGACAGAATCAAGCAAAAGGTTATTCCCCGAGGCAATATCACCGCGCCCTAGTCGTGCCGCCAGCAAGATACCACCTACAGACGCCAGAACCCCTGAAATCATGTAGGCTAAAACTTTATATCGGTTCACATTTGTGCCCGCCAACTCGGCTGCGCGCTCGTTTGAACCGATGGCATACATCAAGCGCCCGTGGCGCGTGAGCTCCATAAAGACCCAGACCACAAAACCAAGCACCAGCAAAACCACCACCGAAACCGGAATGAGGTTTTCGATGAAGAAATCGAATTTATGGCGGCCAAGGGCGAGGAAAGCTGGTGAAAACACGCCCTCTGTTACGCGGCCATCAGGCATGATCATGCCCGTAGAAACTGAGCGGCCCTCGGTGGGGATGCGCTGCAAACCGACCAGCAGGAACATCATGCCAAGGGTTGCCAGCAGATCAGGCACCTTCATTTTTACGATCAACAGCCCGTTTACCAGCCCGACCAGCGCGCCCATAATCAGGCAAAAAATCACCGCCCACATGGCGCTCATTTCCCACACGACCATCACGTAAGAGGACAGCATCAGTGCAGATGTGGCCGTGGAGCCAATGGAAAGGTCGAACCCGTCCACCACCAAAGTCGCCGTAACGCCGAGCGCCAGAATGCCGGTAATAGAGACCGATTGGAAGATAAACACTGCCGAGCGCGGCGTGGCAAAGAACTCAGACGAGAGGCTGAAGAAAATCAGCAGCCCTGCCATTAGCACCAAAAACCCGTATTTGATCACCATTTCCATCGGCGTTAGCCGTGCTTTTTTTGTCTCGTTACCCTGCATTTACCTGCCCGCTTTCCATTCCGGCGACCTGCGCCAGAACCGCATTCAAATCAATATTTTCATTTCGGTGCTCACCTTTAATGGTATGATCAGCCATCACCACAATCCGGTCAGCAATTTCTACCGCTTCGTCCATTTCAGCGACCATCACCACCGTGGCCCGCCCCTTGGCAGTCTCACGGATTTTAGCACCGATGTCTCGTCGCGCTTGAATGTCGACGCCTTGGAAAGGCTCGTCCAGCACGAGCAGATTACTGGCTTCTGCCATCCAGCGCCCAACCATTACTTTTTGCTGGTTGCCACCGGAAAGCGAGCCGATGTCATCGCTCTGGTGCTGGCAAATAATCCCGAGGTCTGAGATCATCCGCCGCGTGGTTGTGCGCTCACTTTTGCGATTTACAAACCCGCCGATTGAGTGGCGCGCCATAAATGGAAGTGTTATATTCTTTGTAATATCAAAGTCTTGGATAACTGCATTGGTGGCACGATCTTTAGGCGTACGAAACACGCCCGCCTTAATGGCCGCCGCCTGATTGCGCGGCGCATACGCCTCGCTCTTCAGCTGCATGGCGCCGCTTTCCAGCCGCGCCTGACCGTAAAGCACATCCGCCAGCAGAGACTTTCCGCTGCCCACAAGGCCGGTAATCGCCACCACTTCGCCATCGCGCAGTTCAAGCGAAAACGGTTTGCTATCGGCCTGTAAAACTATATTTTCCAGCCGTAAAATCGGAGTGCCGGCTTCGGGGATATCCAGTTGAATTTCGCTCATCGAGCGGCCCAGCATGGCCTTTACCGCGCCTTCATAATCCAACGGCGTTTCCTCAAAAACGCCCGAAACTTTACCATCGCGCATGCTGACAATCCGGTCAGCTATCCGCTTAATATCCGAGCTACGATGCGAGATATACAGGATCGCCACGCCCTGCGCCCTAAGCCGATCAATCAGCTCAAAAAGCCGCCCCGCTTCTTTGGCGCTTAAGGAAGACGTCGGCTCATCCAAAATAAGCAATTTCGGCTCATGCGCCATGGCGCGCGCAATCGCGACCAGCTGCCGATCAGCCAGTCCAAGCTCGCTTACTTCGCGGCGCACGTCCACGTCCAAGCCGATCGCCTCAGCCAATTTCCGCGCCTTCGCCCGAATTTTGCGCGTGTTCATAAAAAAACCACTGCCGTTCGCAAGCTCGTCCAGCATCAGGTTGCTGGCCACGTCAAGGTCCGGCACCACGCCGTCATTTATGCTTTGATGCACCGTGACCACACCCGCCGAAATGGCCTCGGCGGGGCTGCTGGGCATAAACGGCTCACCATGCAGGCCAACCGTGCCCGCATTGGCCGTATGCACGCCACACAGTACCTTAACGAGCGTAGATTTTCCGGCCCCATTCGCGCCCATCAACGCCGTCACCCGCCCTTTAGGCAGCTCCAGATCAATCCCGCGCAGCACGTTATTCGCACCAAACGCCTTGGTTAACCCCCGAATTTTGACAGCCGTATTCTGCACGCATTTCCTCCGTTAACCAGAGCCTAACGACGCGAGCTGTCCTTTGTCAACAACTATTGACATTTGCCTGAAATTGGCAAAGATTAAGGAAAACGGAGGATGAAATGGCGGAGATTTCCAGCAACTACGCGCCCTTAACGGTTGAAACCTTGCCCGCGCGGCTGGGCCGAATCGATGCGATTAGCGCACGGCTTGGCGCTGATATAAGCGCATGGCAGTGCGTCGAGGTCGGTGACGGCAACCTCAACCTTGTGTTTATCGTTAGCAGCCCTGCTGGCCAAGTGATCATCAAGCAAGCCCTGCCCTATGTGCGGCTGGTCGGTGATAGCTGGCCGCTGCCGCTAAAGCGCGCCTATTTCGAATATCACGCTCTTATCCGCCAAGCAGCGAGAGACCCGGGGCTGGTGCCCGAGGTTTACTACTTTAGTGAAGAACAGGCGATTATCGCGATGGAGTTCTTCACCCCGCACATCATATTGCGCCATAAGCTGATGGCCCGCGAACGGGTTGAGGGCCTTGCCGAAACCCTCGGCAATTTCCTTGCTCGCACCGTTTTTCGCGGCTCCGATCTTTCGATGGACACCGCCAAGCGCAAGCGCGACGTGGCCCTGTTTGTTGACAGTGTCGAGCTGAATGACATCACCGAAACCCTTGTGTTCAGTGACCCATATTTTGACGCCGAGCGCAACCACCATACAGATGGCCTCGGCCCGATTGTGGCGCGCCTGCGGGCTGATATTGACCTAAAAGTCGAGGCCCACCACCTAAAAGCCAAATTCGCCAATAACGCCGAAACCCTGTTGCACGGCGATTTTCATACCGGTTCCGTGATGGTCACCGAGACCGACACCAAAGTGATAGACCCCGAATTCGCGCTTTACGGCCCGATGGGTTTTGACATCGGCATGCTGCTTGGCAACTTCTGGATGGCTTACTTCGCCCAGCCCGGCCATGGCAATGATGCCGATTATCAGGCATGGATACTTGAGGTAGTGGCCGATGTCTGGGCTAGTTTCACCGCCGAGTTCAGCCACTTGTGGCGCACCGAGCGCACCGGCATTCTTTATGAAGAGAGCATGTATGAAGGCCAACCGCTGGCAAGCGAGCAGGCCCTCAGCCAGCGCCTTTCGATGATCTGGGAAGATGCGCTTGGCTTTGCTGGCGTGGAAATGATTCGCCGCACGCTCAGCCTCGCGCATATCGCCGAGAATGATAGCATTGAAGACGAAGCCTTGCGCGCCGCTTGCGAGGCTCGCGGCCTCGATATGGGCCGCCAACTCGTGGTTAACCGCACCCGCATGGGTGATATTTCACAGGTCAATGACCTCGCACAACAAATTAACAAAGGGGTAAGCCTATGATCGTTGACGGCAAACATTACCGGTCCATCTGGTATAGTGACGAGGCGGATTGCGCCCAGATTATTGACCAGCGCTGGCTGCCGCATGAGTTTCGGGTGGTAGACCTAGAAACCCGCGAAGATTTTGCGGCCTCGATCCGCGATATGTGGGTGCGCGGCGCGCCGCTCATTGGTGCCACAGCCGCCTTTGCGATCGCCGCCGAAATGAAGCGAGACCCTTCGGATAGTAACCTCGACCAAGCATGGGACGAGCTAAACGAAACCCGCCCCACGGCGATTAACCTCCGCTGGGCGCTTAACGAAATGCGCGATTTTCTGAAACCCCTGCCCGAGGCAGACCGTGCCGAGGCCGCGCATAAGCGCGCGCTGGAAATCAACGACGAGGACGTGGAAACCAACCGTATGATCGGCGTGCATGGCCTTGAGATCATCCGCGCGATTGCGGCTAAGAAAAAGCCGGGCGAGGTGGTTAACATCCTGACCCACTGCAATGCAGGCTGGCTGGCCACAGTAGACTGGGGCACGGCGACCTCGCCAATGTATCACGCGCAACAGGACGGCATTCCGATCCA
>WTAL01000036.1 GCA_013139635.1 Paracoccaceae bacterium | reverse complement strand
GTTGAAGTTGAAATGGACATCTCCTCCGCTATCAGCGCTGGTGCATACTTTGCAACCAACACACCTGGTAACGACGAGTACGGCGTAAATGCTGAATACACTGGCGGTTCAATCACCGTTGGCGCTTACTGGGACGGCGACACTGCCGGCGGTAGCAACTTTGGTGTAGACGTAGAATACGCTCTTAACGACGCTATCAGCATCAATGCTGGTTATGACCAAGGCGCTGGTGTTGACGTTTATGGTACATACTCGTTTGATAACGACGCTTCGTTCACTATCTACTACTCCGAAACTGGCGAAGACAACGACACTGGTTACGGCGCAATCTTCTCGATTGACTTTTAATCCAATCGGATAATTGAATATTAAGGGCGAGCCGCTTGGCTCGCCCTTTTTCTTTGGCTTGAAGGCTTTGCCATTTGGCGCTAGGCAGGAGGAAACTCTGGAGACAAGCCGCATGCCCCTAACAGATATTCAAACCCGCATTGAAACCGCTTGTAATAAGGCTGGCCGAAAACTCGGAAGCGTTCACCTCATCGCGGTTTCCAAAGTGCAACCCAACGCGCGTGTTGAAGCCGTGCTTGCCGAGGGCCACCGCGTATTTGGGGAAAACCGAGTGCAGGAAGCACAGGGGAAGTGGCCGGATTTTAAGGCGCGGTTTGAAGGCGTAAAGCTCCACCTGATTGGGCCACTGCAAAGCAACAAGGTAAAACCTGCGCTTGACCTGTTTGATGCCATTCACACCCTAGACCGTGAGAAACTCGCCCGCCGGATCGCGACTGAGGTGCAAGCCCGTGGAGCATGCCCCGAGCTATTTATTCAGGTGAGCACCGGCGAAGAACCGCAAAAAGCGGGGGTAATGCCTGCGGATGTTGATGCGTTTATCAAGGCTTGCCAAGGGCTTGACCTTAAGATCAAAGGCCTGATGTGCATTCCGCCGGTAGAGGAAGAGCCAAGCATGCATTTTGCATTGCTGGCTAAAATGGCAAAGCGCAACGATTTAGGTGGCCTTTCCATGGGCATGAGCAGTGATTTTGAAAGCGCCATTGCGCTCGGGGCCACCCATGTGCGGGTGGGCTCGGCCATATTTGGCGAGCGGGTTAAACCGGCCTAGCCCTTACCCGGACTCAGGGTTTCGGGATCACAAAACCGGCTTGCTGGGTCTTCAATACATTCTTCGATGGCAAGCTGGTAGCCGGTCAGAAAAACCGTCGCCAGCCCCAAATCAACAGATTTTTCGAGATGCGCTCGCGCGGAGATGCGGTCATCAACCTGTGTATATGCGAAAGCTATAATGGCGTGCAACGACGCAAGCTCAACCGGCGCGGCACGGTTAATCGCACTTGCGGCCTCGAAAAAGAAATCGTCCATATAGACAGGGTCCGAAAAGCTCTGTGGGGCATCATACCAAAGACCCTCAAGCAATAGCTGGAAGGGTAGATTTTGGTCACCGCCAAGGAAACGCTCTATGTTGTAAGCCAGAAAATAAGGGGACGAATCGACCGCGCTCTCAAAAGATTCCATCTGCATATATTGTCGAACCAATGCCAACTCGGAGTCTGAAAAATCTTTATAAAGCGGTAGAAAGTTTCCTCGGCATTGTGCGATGCGCGGGGCGGAGCAGCCGTTTGCGGGTGCAGAAGACATGCGGCGCAAAGGAGTTTCTTCACAAGATTCGAGAGGCGCGGCCAGCACCACGCCACCGCCAATAGGGCACGCCTGCCCTGCCTGCAAAGCCGCTGGAAATGCCAGCATTAAAGCCAGAATGAGCCGCATGATTTAAAAATCCAGGTTGGCCACACTAAGGGCATTTTCCTGAATGAACTCGCGGCGAGGTTCCACCACGTCGCCCATTAACTTAGTGAAAATGTCATCGGCTTCGGCCATATCTTCGATCTGCACTTGCAGCAATGTGCGCGCCTCAGGGTCCAGCGTGGTTTCCCACAATTGGCCGGGGTTCATTTCCCCCAAGCCCTTATAGCGCTGTAATGAAAGGCCTTTTTCACCCTCACGCATCACAGCTTCCAGCAATTCAGAGGGCGCATTAATCACGGTATCGCGGTCTTTGCGCACCAGCTTGGCGGTGTTTTTATACACCTCTTGAAGGTTGCCCGTGAGCTGCGCCAGCTTGCGGGCTTCGGCACTTCGAAGCGCTTGGCCATCAAGCACTTGCACTTCTTCTACACCGCGCAACACGCGCGCAAGGCGCAAGCCGCCGTTTTGCGTCGGCCGCCCCTGCCAACCGCGCTCAAACTCGGTCGAAACGAGGTCCAGCCGCGTTGCCACGGCATCAGCTGCGCCTTGGGTGTTTTTATCCAACACGCCGTCAAGCAGCGCGCCGGCAATGGCGGTATGCTCCAGAATACGGCGGGAATAGTTGGTGGGGAAGGCGTTTAGAATCGTCCGCGTGAGCCGCGCTTCTTCCACAACGCGCTTCAAATCGGCCCCGGCGATTTTGGAGCCATCGGCCAAAACCAGCACGGTGTCATGAAGCCCCTGCTCGATCAAATAGTCTTCCAACGAGCCTTGATCCTTCAGGTAAACCTCTGATTTACCACGAGAAACTTTATAGAGCGGCGGTTGGGCGATATAGAGATATCCGCCCTCGATCAGCTCCGGCATTTGCCGGAAAAAGAAGGTGAGCAGCAGCGTGCGGATGTGCGCGCCGTCAACGTCCGCGTCGGTCATTATCACCACTTTGTGGTAGCGCAGCTTATCAATATTAAACTCGTCACGGCCAATTCCGGTGCCCAGCGCCGTGATCAGCGTGCCAATTTCTTGCGAGCCAAGCATGCGGTCAAACCGCGCCCGCTCTACGTTCAAAATCTTACCTTTCAAAGGCAAAACTGCCTGATTATGCCGCGAGCGCCCTTGCTTGGCAGAGCCACCAGCCGAATCACCCTCCACGAGAAAAATCTCGGATTTTGACGGGTCTTTCTCTTGGCAGTCGGCCAGCTTGCCGGGCAGGCTGGCGATATCCATCGCCGATTTCCGCCGCGTTAGCTCGCGCGCTTTACGCGCGGCATCCCGCGCCTGCGCCGCTTCCACGATTTTGCTGACAATCACCCGCGCTTGCGCCGGATTTTCCTCGAACCACTCGCCCAGCTTTTCATTCACGAGGCTTTCAACCGCTGGCCGCACCTCGGAACTCACCAATTTGTCCTTCGTCTGCGACGAGAACTTCGGATCTGGCACTTTAACCGAAAGCACCGCCGTTAACCCCTCGCGAGAATCATCCCCCGTGAAGGTAATTTTTTCCTTCTTGGCAATGCCGGAAGACGCCGCATAGGTGTTGATCGTGCGTGTAAGCGCCCCACGAAAGCCCGCCAAGTGCGCCCCGCCATCCCGCTGGGGGATGTTATTGGTAAAGGGCAGCACATTTTCGTGGTAGCTATCGTTCCACCACATCGCCACTTCAACCGTAATATCATTGCTCTCGCCAATAATATAAATCGGATCCTCAAAAGCCGGGGTTTTTGAGCGATCAAGATAGCGCACAAATTCCTTCACGCCGCCATCATATAGCAGCTCCACTTCCAGAGGCTCGGCGGGGCGCTCGTCTCGCAAGGTGATCCGCACGCCAGAGTTCAGAAAGGCCAGCTCACGCAGGCGGTGCTCCAGCGTGGCAAACTTGTATTCACGATTAGAAAACGTGTCGAGCGAAGCCATAAACCGCACTTGCGTGCCAGTTTCATCGGTTTCACCGACCTCCTCAAGGTGCTTCACCGTTGCGCCGTGCTCAAAGCGCGCCGTGTGCTCTTTGCCATCGCGCCAGATGCGCAGATCAAGCCAGTCGCTCAGCGCATTCACCACCGAAACGCCCACGCCGTGCAAACCGCCCGAAACCTTATAGGAATTGCTGTCAAATTTGCCGCCGGCGTGCAGCTCGGTCATAATAACCTCTGCCGCCGAAACACCCTCTTCTTCGTGGATACCCACGGGAATGCCACGGCCATTATCCTTCACCGAAACACTCTCGTCGGCGTGGATAATCACCGTTACCGTGTCAGCGTGGCCTGCCAGCGCTTCGTCAATACCGTTATCCACCACCTCATACACCATATGGTGCAGGCCCGAGCCATCATCCGTATCGCCGATATACATGCCTGGGCGCTTGCGAACCGCCTCTAAGCCTTTGAGAACTTTAATAGAATCAGCGCCATATTCTTCTGGCTTCTGTGCGTCGTCAGACATCTGGTGTATCCCCGTATTGTTGCCCACAATATATGGGAATAGGGCAGGATTGTCACGCAAATAGGCGCGAGAGTCAGCGGCTTTTAACTCGTTGCTGGCCGGCAAGCCGAATTACCGTGCAGCCCTAAATTTCAGGTCATGCGCGTGGGTTTGGTTGCGGCCTGCTCTGTAGCGCAGCAAAGCCAATTCCTACCCCGTGCGGGCATATCCAACTCACAATAAGTTGCTCATTTGCGGGGCTTTCAGTAGCCAATATTCTATCATTTGTACATAAGCTCTGGCCGATGACACAGCTTGCACAGAACCAAAAGAGTTTATCAATTCACCGGAGAAGATGGTATTGATACATAGCTCATGCGTGCCTGCTCAACGGAATTTTTGTGGTCGGCGCTCCATCCGCAGAGCTGTTCAAAAATCGGCGTCAGCGTTTTCCCCAACAAGCTAAGGGTGTATTCCACACGTGCGGGAACTTCGGGATAGAAGGTTCGGACAACGAGGCCATCGCGCTCCATTTGCCGCAATTGTTGTGTCAGCATTTTTTGCGTGATCCGCGGGATTTTTCGGCGCAAAACATTAAAGCGAAGCGGCTCAGGCGCGAGGGCGATCTGATACAGAATGCTGGTTTTCCACTTGCCGCCAAATAGATCAACAGCATATTGCGCAGGGCATGGTGTAGAATTTGGCATCTTTTTCTCACCCATTTCAATTTTTCTCATCAGTATACAATTGGTCCTAGTTTATAATGTATACTGCGGCCATATTGCCAGTGAACGCAACCACGCTATCACTTCGAAATGGACAATCACAATGCCGTTGAACCACCTAAACCTCCCTGTTGATGATCCCGTCGCAATGCAGGATTTTCGCGTAAAATACTTTGACATGTAACCGATGGGCAAAGGCAATGCTGCGATGGCGCTGCTAACTGACAAAAACAAGATGCAGCTGATTTTGATGGGCCCGCAATTGACCGGCAACATCGGCACCCCTTATCCCGGCGCTTTTCACATCGGGTTTCGCCAAGACAGTGAAGAAGAGGTGGACCGCATCAACGCTGCGATGAACGTCGACGGAATCGACGTTCCGGCGCCCTCCAAAATACATGGCGCATGGACGATTTTTTACAGAAGCCCTTGGGGTGTCATGATCGAAGTTGTGGCCTGATTACACGCGCCACTCTACCAACCAAAAGGAAAAACAATGCCTAAAGCCTATATAAATGCGTTTATCGAAACCCCTGATTTCCCAGCTTTTTATGCCAATTATATTGCGCCAAGCGCCCCGATCCTAGAGCGCCATGGCGGCGTTATTCTGGCGGCAACAAACGAAGTTGACGTTAAGGAAGACCCGATGCCAAAGGGCTTTGCCGTTCTCTTTGAGTTTCCGAGTAAGGACGCTTTGCAAGCCTTTTATGTTGACCCGGAATATGTGCCGCTGATTGAGGTTCGCCGCGCACAGGGTGCCTCTGCGCTCGTCAGTTTCCCGGGAACATAACTGCGCAAAAACAAAACCTGGCACTCGCGCCAGATAGATATCCACATCCAATTTATCCGGAAAAAAACTTAACCAAAATTGTACAGTTCGCAGAATTCGGCGGGCCATAAGTATTGCAGCTCAACGATGTCGAGATGCGCAAGCCCAGCTCTGGCGAAGTTAAGCTGGCAGTAAAGGCCAGCGGGTTGAACCGTGCCGAAACAATGATGCGGGAAAATACGTATATCGTCACGCCTGAATTGCCCTCAGGTCTTGGGTATGACGCATCGGCAGAAATCATCGAAGATGGGCCGGATGTAAGTGGTTTTTCCGTCGGTGATCGCGCCATCACCTTTCCGGCGTTTTCCCAATCCAAAAATGGCGTGTATGGCGAAGAGGCAATCGTGCCGAAAAATGCCTGCTGGCCATGGCCTGAAAACTTGACCGCCGAAGAGGCCGCTTGTGTAGGGACAAACTATACGACGGTCTATTTTGGACTGAAACATGTTGGTCGATTGAATGCAGGTGATACAATTTTGCTAACGGCTGCCACCGGCGGCGTCGGATTTGCCGCCATTGAAATCGCCAAAGAAATGGGCGCAACGATCATTGCAACCACGCGCAAAAGAAACAAGGTTAAGACGCTTTTGGATGCCGGCGCGGATCATGTTATCGTAACGGGCGAAGAAGATCTTGTGGCGCGGGTGCAAGAGATTACCGATGGCGTCGGCGTGCAGGTTGCATTTGATGCAATTGCAGGCGCGGTGATTCCACAGCTGTTTGAATGCCTTGAACAGGGCGACAGGTGCGTGATTTATGGCATTGTCAATCCGTCAAGCCCGCCGCTTGATGTCATACCTTTTATGATCAAAGGCCTTACCTTGTTTAGCCACGCGGTTGTTTACTTCACCGGTTACCCTGACATGGGCCTGCCTCAAAACGTAGACGCCATGAACGAGGCAAAAGAATTTTTGCTCCCAAGGCTTGCCGATGGGCGAATAAAGCCGAAGGTTAGCGAGGTTTTCAAACTAGAAGACGTCGCCGATGCCCACCGTGCGCTGGAATCCAACAATCAAGTGGGGGAAATCGTTTTGACCGTGGGTTAAACTAAAATCACCTGAGCCGAGAAGAGAACATCATGTTGTATTGGTGCTTTTGTCAGCAAAGAGTTTTACGCTACCTCCCTGCGCTTCTGGCTCAGGGAGCAGCTGCCAATACTGGCCATAATACGTTCATCTCTCAAGCGTTTAACTAGCTGGAAAACGGTGCTGGAAGATATCTCGTTCAGTATCCACCACACGCTACGCAGAGCCTGCGGAGGGGGGTTGTTCCTAGACGGGCACACAACCCCTTGTTATTGGAAGGACTTCACTGTCGAAATCTGCAAGCGAATATGGCCAGTTTATGGGCTTTTCATCTTGCTCCAGAAAAAAATTAACGAAAAGCGCATGATTTGTCTAACGGGAACCAGCTACACACAGGGATCAACTTGAGGTGCAAGCGGAAAAACTTCCCACTTTCTCCATCTGTTCCTGCCTTGTTTAGTCAGGTGCAAAATTAGAGAAAAACAGTACTTAGCCCTTTGATGGGGCACACTCGTCCAGCGCGCGCCGAAAATTACTGGAACCCGGAAGTGTTTGCGTTAAACTATTTATTGAGGATCAACAGAGGGTGAAACAGCCCGAGATCGTTAGTGCCATATCGTTAATGCTAATTCATAAGCATCATGGATCGCAGACGCCGCATCACGGGGTGAGTAAGCATCGCCAAAAACGTGGAAATTCTGATGGGCTACTGTCTGGAAAGCATCGTTGTTGCCGGTTGTGAGGGGTACGTTGCTCCAGACAATGGTGTCAAAGCGGGTTTCGGTTTTCCGTCCTGTGACAAGGTTTTCTAGAACTGCGCTCCCCGCATCCCATGCAAGCAGGACAGTATCCACCATCTCTTGCCCGTGGGCGTTGAAGAAAGCTTTTCGTAGCGTGCCTAGCGCCCCTAAGTCCTGACCAACCATGGATTTGCCAGATGCAAGCGTCACCCAATGACCAAGGGTGCAGGGCACTGGGAAGGCCTGCTTCTCCGTGATGATCGTCGATGAACAGGATTTTTCTTCCAAGGCTGTCTGGCTGTTCCAAGGCCGTGGCGATATCCATGGCCGCCACAAAGGCCGCGAAGGAAGGAGCCGTTAGTGCTGATCTTTGTGTCAGGTTTTGGTTTCGCTGCCTGCCGACGGCCCAGACAATTGCGTCTGCATCCAGATTGGACAGATCGCTGAGGGTTCGTTCTACCTCTAATGTGATTTCACATTTGGCCGCCCGGGTATCAGCCACGAGCCAGCCCATGTAAGTTTACCAGCGGGCCTTGCCAACTGGTTTCCCATAAAGGGCGGGTAAGCCCCCAGGATGGCACGCCCGTTCGAAGACCTGCACTTCGTTTCCCGTATGCCCCAGTTGGGCGGCGAGCGAGAGGCCGGCAGGGCCGGCCCCGACAATAATGATTTTCTTGCGCACATCCGAGGTGCGTTTGATGGATGGTGCTCTGGTCCATTCCCGTCCCGTCGACAGATTGACGACGCAGGAAATCCATTTGTCCTGTGCGCGACGGCCGATGCATTTCTGATTACAGCCCAAACACGGTCTGATCTTGTCCAGCGCACCTGATTTCAGCTTCCGGACATAATCCGGCTCGGCGATCTGTGCGCGCACGAGGTTGACCAGATCGGCCTTGCCATCGGTCAGGGCCGTTTCGATATGCTCGGGGCTTCTGAATCCGGATTCGACTTGGACCATCGCTCTGAGACCTTTAGATTTCAGGCGCGCGGCCAGTGGGCACCCCAAGTGAATGGCCGCGGTCCGCCGCTGGAGCCAGTTGTGCTGTGTCCAGATAACCACCTGTCCCGCAAGTGACGTAGTCAATCAGACCTGCATCATCGTGCTGCACGACAATGTTCGAAAGGTCATCCAGTGTCAGTGTGATGCCCGGTAGATCAAGGTAGCTGATGGACAAACCAACGATGAAGTCCTGACCGCAAGTTACCTTGATCCGGCGCAGGGTTTCGGTTGAAAACTTGATGCGGTTGGCCGGGCTAGCGCCCCAGTGATCTGTGCGCCGATTGAACCACGGAGTCCAAAATTGTTCAATTAAGCCCTGATAGTTGGCAAATATTTCGACGCCATGAAAGCCCGTGCTTTTGGCAAGACAGGCGGAACTGACGAAGCAGCAATCACCGTTTCGATGTCGTCTTCTGACATCTCGTGACTGCCGGTAGACCCAATAAAGGATGGCAACCCCGAGGGGGACCAGTTGGGAAAAAAGGACACTTCGCCATCCCTATGCTGGCCAAGATGAGTAAGCTGCAAAATCCCAACCGCGCCGTTTTCCGTGACTGCTGTAGCGAGCGCTTTGAGCTGCCCGCTGGATTTCTCCATTTGGGTCCGGTTGACATTTCCACGCGCAAAGATGGTGCTGCGATGAACTGGCAGTGGTTCCACCACAATCATTCCTGCGTGGTTTCTGGCCCGCAGATATGCGATCTGGCGGGCGTTGGGTGCGCCGTCCGTGGCCATGTTGTTTGTGTGGCACCAAACACGATACGATTGTTCAGGATCTGGTTGCCAAGCCGAATGGGCGAAGGGGTTGTGTCAAACATGGCGATCACAGCTTCAATAGAAGCATATGCACCGCCACGCCTGCAAGAATACTGAAAAGCGGGATGCGGAACCACAATAGGCATGTTGCGACGGTGAAGATACCGATGCTGAGCGGAAGAATACTGTGCCAGTCTGCCGCCGAGTGCCCTTTGAACGCGTTTGAGACGAGCACCACCATAATGACCAGTGGTATGAATTCCGCGACGCGCTGGATGATCCGACGCTGCAGGATGCTACGCGGAAGGATGAAGGGGATCACCCGCAACGCGAGGGTCACAATGGCCATCGTAGCGATTACTGACAAAACATATATTGAGTCCATGATATACAACCACCTTTCTTAAGCGGGACAATTTTTTCTTTGCAGATGGGATGAACAGGATAATTGCAGTCGATAGGCAGATGGATGGGAACAAGGGGTTAGCCCAACCAAAGAGCGTTGCGGTGACGTAGGCCAGCACTGCCACTACTGGGTCCCCCAGTTGATCCGCCATGAAATCCATCGACCACGTATGATTGGCTGTGTCCGGTACCACCAACATGTCCGGTTTGCCCCGTTTCAGCCGCTTTTTTGGCTGATCCGCAGGTTCGCTCCAGTTCGCAGTAA
>WTAL01000044.1 GCA_013139635.1 Paracoccaceae bacterium | reverse complement strand
TTCCAGTTTAGCGGCTCGGCAAACAGGTCTCCGTCTGAATCCTGCGCTACAACGTGCAGCAGCTCAACGGGAGCAAGGCTGTTTTTGTCCTTGAACTTTTTACGATCCTTAGTCAGGTGCCCCTCAGAGGACAGCTCCCGCAAAATGCGCTTTAGCTCAATACGCGCCTGCCCCTTAATACCAAACGCCCGCGCAATATCGCGCTTGCCGGTTTGGGAGGGGTTGTCTTTAATCCATTCAAGAATGGTCGCTTTGGTGGGGAAATGTTTCATGCAGGCTGCTTAACGCGGAAACCCCGCACGGGCAACCCATCGTCCCCGAGTAAGGGCACGCTAGCTGAGCGGCGGAATGCGGGCTACAAAATGGCCTTTTACGCCTTGCGGCCACTGCTTATAGGGCACCTGCCCGCTGTCAGAGTGCGTATACGCCTCCGCATAGTCCACAATCGCCTGCGCCGCCTCGGCATCGGGCGTGAATTTCCCCATCACATAAGAGAGCTTCCCCTCGCCCTGAATCGCAATGTTGCAATGCCGGTCACAGCCCATCAAGCAAGATTGCCGCCGCACCGTAATGCCCTCAGAGGCCAGCGCCTCCACATGGTCCGCCAGCATTTCCCCGCCGGTTTTTCCATCCAGCAGCTTCTGGTCAGATGAAAAATTGCAGGTATCGCACACTGTAATTGTTGTCATATTATTCTCCTAGGTTTTCTACCCACTTAACCGCTTCCGCCACGGTTTCAACCGTTAATGCCTCGGGTAATTGCGGCCTTTTCACCATAATCACCTGAATCCCAAGCGTGTTAGCCGCTCTGATTTTGGCATAGGTTGCCTCCCCACCGGCATTTTTACTCACCAGATGGCTAATATTGTGATGCTGCATCAGGGCCAGCTCGTGCGCCAAAGTAAAAGGAGGCCGCTCTAAAAGCACTTCCCCAATGGGGGGCGCTTGCACGGGCGGTTCAATGCTGCGGGTTAGGCACCATATATCATCGCGTTGCAAAAACGGCCCAAGCGACTGGCTGCCAATGCTCAAAAAAACGCTGGCAGCAGCGGGAGTGGCCTTGGCTGCACCCAGCATATCCGGCACGTTTTTCCATGCGGCCTTGCTTGGCCAAGGGGGCCGCTCAAGCCGAAGCAAAGGCATATTCAGAGATAGCGTTGCCTCATACGCGTTTCGGCTCATCTGAGCCGCAAACGGGTGCGTGGCATCAATAACACCGTTATATCCCTTTGTGCTCAAATAGGCTGCAAGGCCATTTGCGCCGCCAAACCCACCAATCCTATGCGGTAGCGATAACGGTTTTTGTGTTGCTCCCGCCAGCGAAAGCTCAGCAACAGTGCCCAGTGCCGCCGCAAGCTCACGCGCCTCGGCGGTGCCGCCCAATACCAAAACCGTCAAAACCCTGTCTGCGCCAAAACCGCCCCCGCACGATCCACCACAATCACCTCAATCGCGACCGCGCCGCGCACCACCTTTTCGGCCTGTACCTTTGCCCGCGACGCCACAGCTTCCGCCAACGGCGCGCCTGCCATGCCAAGCGCCTCCAGCGCTGTGTTTGCCTTTGCAATTTTGTCCATGCCCGCCATCTCTGCCAGCGCTACAAAATCGACCTGCGAGCGCGCCGAGTGCAGGTCCATCGCCCCTTGCGCAAGTTTGCTCATTTTGCCAATTCCGCCCGCAATTGTCAGTCGTGCCACCGGATGGCGGCGTAGGTATTTCAGCGTTCCACCAGCAAAATCTCCCATATCAAGGCAGTCCCCTTCGGGCAGCCCATAAAGACTACGCGCGGTAGCTTCTGAGGTTGCACCTGTCGCCGCGATCAGGTGGTCGCGACCCAAAGCCCGCGCCACATCTACGCCACGATGGATCGAAGCAATCCAGGCCGAACAGGAAAAGGGCCGGACAATACCGGTGGTGCCCAAAATCGACAGCCCGCCGACAATGCCCAGCCGCGGGTTCCATGTTTTTGCGGCCAGCGCCTCGCCATCTTTCACCGAAATTTCGATATCGAAGTCAGGCGAATGCCCGTCGAGCACATCTGCGATTGCTGCATCAATCATCAGCCGTGGCACAGGGTTGATCGCGGGTTCCCCCACCGCAATGGGCAATCCTGGCTTTGTGACGGTGCCAACGCCCTCACCCGCCAAAAACCGCAAGCCATTTTGGCCATGGGAAACCTTGGCACAAATTAACGCGCCGTGGGTCACGTCCGGGTCATCGCCCGCATCTTTTATAATACAGGCTTTGGCCCAGCCCTCACCGGATTCTCGATGGGAAATTGCAAATTGCGGGGCCTCACCACGAGGTAGCACAATTTTTGACGGATCTAAAAACCCGCCCCCCAACAAAGCCGAGCACGCGCTCTTGGCGGCCGCAGCCGCGCAGGCGCCAGTTGTCCAGCCCCGCCTTAGCTCTTTTGGTTTCTCACGCGTTGTCATAGCTTTTCAGGGGTAAAGGCTAGCACTTCATTTGGCAAGTGAAGCCCACATTCGCGCCCATACCTGCCGAGGCGCAGCCGAGGCCACGGCCAGCGGCAGGCGTTTTTCAGCTTGCTGAAAAACGTGCTTTGACCGAGTTGGGGTTTACCCCCGCAGAGGTCAAAGCAAGCTCGGAACTGCCGGACAGTCCCGAGGGTGCGCCTTCGCGGCGACCCTTCGGGCCACCTTGTCGGCGCATGCGGCGCTGCGCTTGCAGGGGTCAGCTTTTGCCGCGCTGTTTGTGCTCTTCCAGCCGCGGCATAATTTCCACAAAGTTGCAGGGGCTGTGGCGATAATCAAGCTGATGCAGCAAGATATCATCCCAGCCATCTTTGCACGCCCCCGGTGAGCCGGGCAGGGCAAAGAGATAGGTGCCGCCAGCCACGCCTGCGCAGGCGCGCGACTGCGTGACAGAGGTGCCGATTTTCGGAAATGAGATCATAGTAAAAAGCGTGCCAAACGCTTCGATTTCTTTCTCGTAAACATCCCGATGCGCCTCCACCGTTATATCGCGCCCCGTCAGGCCAGTGCCGCCGGTGGATATCACGGCATCCACACCATCTGTCGCCACCCATTCGCGCAGCTTATCCGCCACTTGGTCACGCTCATCACGTATAATCGCACGGTCTGCCAAAATATGCCCCGCGGCCTCCAGCCGCTTCACCAAGGTGTCGCCGGATTTATCATCCGCCAGCTTGCGCGTATCAGACACGGTAAGCACCGCGATCCGCACAGGGATAAATTCTCGTTTAGTCATTCAAAGCTCCAGCTTTATCCAGTTTACGCTTGGCCCGAGGTTTGCCACCTCTGTTTGGCCGATATTGCCGCGTTCCCCCCAGCAATCATGCACATGGCCACAAACCATCAGCCGTGGCTGCATGTGTGTGATCGTATTTCGTATCTCGACAGACCCCATGGAGCCGCGCACTGCCATTACATCAGCCACGCCTTTGGGCGGTGAGTGGCAGATCATGATATCCGCGCCAGACGCCGCGCCGAGCAAAGGCACCGCCTGCGCTTCCGTTATGTCAAAGCTCTCGAAAGCAGTAATGTTTAACTCGGGAATTGCGCCGCCGAGGCCGTAAATATTCAGCCCTAGGCGCGTGGTCATCTGCCCGTGCAGCACCTCTGCCGAGGTGGCGGCCCGAAGCTCCTCCGGCGTTTCATTATTGCCCGCTACATAGATGGCCTTCTCGGCAAAAGGCTCAAGTATCGCCATGGTTTCCGCCAGCCCCTCGCGGCGCTGGGCGAAGTCTCCGGCCCCTATGATCAGGTCAGCCTGATCAGCCGCTGCTGCCAATGCTTCGCATGCTGCATGATCACAATGCACATCGGAAAAGGCGAGGATCTTCATATCGGGTTTATCCTTGTACTTGCGCCCAACCGGCGTTCCAGCCTGCAACGTATCATAAGCAATCATTTTCCACCGGCAAGCGCGGCACTTCCAGTATCTTGTCCAGATCTCGCTGAAAGGAATCGTCGGACAACTCGTTATAATGGCCGGCGAAATGGGAAAGCACGGAATTACCGTCGCAATAGTCTGCTTTATTGCCTAGCATACCTATCCCATTCGCTTCTATCTGCGCACGCACATAGGCGCCCAGTGCCTCGTATAGCGCTTGCGGGTAGGTATTTTCTGCATAAAAACGCAGAACCCTTTCTAGCCCGACATCCAACTCCGCGCATTGTACTTCAAATAATGCATGGGGGCAGATCATATCAAGCTTTTTATATTCTATCAAGATCATAGCCATGCACCTCACGGCACCACTATCGCTGGTATCTGTGCCAGAATAGCGATAATTACCCAAGGTTCCGAGCCGATCCACCACAATGCCGCCCGGCATGTTCAAAACTTGAAAATTCCCTCTATCTGTTTCGGCGATCCGGTCCGGGTGCAGATGAAAAAGCGCCTCATAATCAATTGCGAACTCCGCTTGCTGTGAATAAGCCGAGAACGGGGAGAGTATAGCGGAAATGGTTAGGATTAAAAATCGCATATCAGCTGTCTAATCGGGCTTTCAGACTAAGCAGGTCTGCCCATGCTTCCCGCTTTTTCTCGGGTGAGCGCAGCAGGTAGGCCGGGTGGTATAGCGGGATTGTGGGTATGCCGAGCACCTCTCCCCATTGGCCACGAAATTTGGTTATGCCAAGGGTGGTGTCACGCAAGGTTTTGGTGCTGGCATTGCCCATGGTCACAATGAAATCTGGCTGCGCCAGCTCTATATGGCGCAGCAAAAACGGCTTCATCAAAGCGATTTCTTCGGGCTTTGGGTCTCGGTTTTGCGGGGGGCGCCATGGTAGCACATTGGTAATATAAAGCGCAGCCTCGGGCGTGCTTTCGTGCCGTGAGAGGCCAATAGCGGCAAACATTTTGTCTAGCAGCTGTCCAGCCTTGCCAATAAACGGCTTGCCCGCGCGATCCTCCTCGCGGCCCGGGGCCTCGCCGATGATCATTACGCGGGCGCTTGGGTTTCCATCACAAAAAACAGTGTTGCGCGCGCCTTGCTTTAAGGGGCAGTGCTCAAAGGCTTTCATAGCTGTGTACAAGGCTTCCAAGCTATCACAGGCTTGTGCCAAAGGGGTGGAATCAAACGCGACGGGTTCGGTCTTGGGTGGCGTAATGGCTTCCGGCTCTGGGGTCGGTTTGGGCTTTGGCTTTGGGGCAGGCGTTTCCATCTCATAGCGGTTCACCGGCACTTCCCCAATGGTCTCATTCGCGCCCAATTCCAGATGCCAATCCAGAAGGGCGAGATCATGATGAAACTGGGCGGCGTTGGGCATTTGTGATTCCTCTAATACCACCCTAAACCAGCCGTGCAGAATTGAAAACCTGTTACCAGCGGCAGCCACCTTGGCGGCGCGTCAATGGTGGCGCTTTGTGGGGAGGCCGTGCTCGCGCCGCCCTTGCCTCACCCGCAATCCTTGCTATAAAGGCCAAAACCAGCGAGGCCACCTTATGCTCCAGCACCGCCATCTTCTCGGGATCGAGGGGCTTTCCAAAGCCGAAATCACCACCATTCTGGACCTTGCCGAACTTTACGCCAAGCAAAACCGCTCTTCTCAGAAGCACTCAACGGCGCTTAGTGGTATGACCCAAGTGAACATGTTTTTTGAGGCTTCAACCCGCACGCAATCGAGTTTTGAAATCGCGGGCAAGCGGTTGGGCGCAGATGTGATGAGCATGCAAATGTCGGCCAGCTCCATCTCCAAGGGCGAAACCCTGATAGATACGGCGATGACGCTGAACGCCATGCACCCTGATCTTTTGGTCGTCCGCCACCCGCATTCTGGCGCGGTGGCTTTGCTGGCCGAAAAGGTGAATTGCGCGGTGTTAAACGCGGGCGATGGGCGGCATGAGCACCCAACGCAAGCCCTTCTGGATGCTCTAACCATTCGCCGCGCCAAAGGCCGCCTGCATCGACTCACCATCGCCATTTGCGGCGATATTGCCCATTCCCGCGTGGCGCGCTCTAACCTTCTGCTGCTTGGTAAAATGGAAAACCGCGTGCGGCTGGTGGGGCCGCGCACCCTTATGCCGAGTGGCATAGAGCAGCTCGGGGTTGAGGTGACGGACGACATGGAAGCGGGCCTCAAAGGGGCCGATGTGGTGATGATGTTGCGCCTACAAAAAGAGCGCATGGATGGTGGGTTTATCCCCTCCGAGCGCGAATATTACCACCGCTGGGGGTTAGACCCCGCTAAGCTGGCCCATGCCAAGCCGGATGCCATTGTTATGCACCCCGGCCCCATGAACCGCGGTGTAGAAATTGACGGCGTGCTCGCCGATGACATCAATCGCTCGGTGATTCAAGAGCAGGTAGAAATGGGCGTGGCGGTGCGCATGGCGGCAATGGATTTGCTGGCGCGGGGGCTTCGGAACCATAAAAAGGAGGAGGTTTATGTCTGACTTGGGCCAATTCCACCGCATTGATAATATCCGCGAAACTTGGGCGCATGAAGCCTATGACTTCACGCCATGGCTGAGTGACAACATTTCGTTGCTATCAAAGGCGCTGGGTCTTGGCCGTGAAGGGTTGATCGTCGAAGGCATTGAAGTGCCTGTTGGGGCTTATTCTGCTGACGTTGTTTGCAAAGATACGACCAAGGAAATCGACGAAACTGTTTTGATCGAAAACCAGTATGGCCGCTCCGACCACGACCACCTTGGAAAAACCATTACCTATGCCAGCGGGTTGAGCGCCGCGACCATTGTTTTGATTTGCGAAAAGCTTCGAGAAGAGCATCGGACAGCGTTAACCTGGTTGAATACGATCACAAACGACACACATAATTTTTTTGCTGTAGAATTAGAGCTTTGGCGCATTAATGACAGCCCTGTCGCCCCAAAATTTAACGTGGTGGTAAAGCCGGATAACTGGGCACGCATTGCCGAAAATACCAAACGCACAACCGAAAAAGGTGAGCTTTCGGAAACCAAGAAGCTATATCTTGGGTATTGGGGCGCTCTGCGGGAATACATTATTACTATTAGTGATCTTATTGAGAGCACCTCGCTTCGCCCGCGCAAACCTTTGCCACAAATGTGGACAGGGTTTTCTATCGGGAAATCAGGAGTGGAGTTGAACGCATTTATCAACAAACGTGACAAATGGATACGCGCCGACTTAACTATGCATGGGGCAAATGCAGTCAGTTGGCTTGAGCAACTTTCCGAAGATGCTGAGCTTGTCGAGCGGGAATTAGGCTTTCCTTTGGAGTGGAAAAAACTGAATGGAACAGAGCAAAGAATTTCAGTTACAAAATCTTTTGATCCATCTGACAAAGCTAATTGGGGCGTGCAACACGAATGGCTGTATAACAAGCTGAATGCCATGCACCGCGTATTTAGCAATCGTATAAAGCGGCTATGATAAAAAACTATGTGCTCTTGCTGCCTTTACACAGCCAAAAAGCTGGTTTTTTGCAAAAAAAGGCGAAGGTCTTTGTTATAGGACGGCTCTACAGATGCAAGTGCTTAAACCAAACCTCAGCCTCACAGCGCCTGCGCGGCTGGCCACAAAGCTGGCGTTTTTTACCGCTGGGTTTGCCATGGGCTGTAGTGCGCCTTTGTTTCCGTTTATCAAAGCTGGTGTAGGCGCTGATGAGGCAGAGTTTGGGCTGTTATTGCTGTGCATCGGTCTGGGGGCCATTATTGCCATGCCGATTACGGGCGGAATTGCGGCGCGGTATGGCGCGCGGCGCATGGTTTTGCTTGGCGGGGCGGGGCTGGTGGTGTTTATGCTTTTGCTGACCCTTGCCAATAACTTTGCCGTGCTGGCGGTGGTTTTGTTTTTTTTCGGGGCCGCTATGGGCACAATAGATGTGGCGATGAATATCCACGGTGTGGAGGTTGAAGCCCGCGAAAAACGGCCGCTTATGTCTGGGTTTCATGCGCAATTCAGTGTTGGGGGCCTAATAGGCGCGGCGCTGGTTACGGCGCTGCTTTCCCTTGGGGCCGCGTGGCAGGTTTCTATGCTGACCGGCGCGGCTATCACGGCGGCAACTATCCTAATGGCCAGCGCAAAGCTACTAAAGGTACGCGGTGGCACGCCAGAGCCCTTCACCTTTCCGCGCGGGGTTGTGCTGCTGATAGCGGTGCTGGCGGCCATCTCCTTTTTGCTGGAAGGGGCGGTGCTTGACTGGGGCGCACTGCTGATTATTGAGCGCAAGCTTTTGGCCGCAGAAAATGCAGGCGTCGGCTTTATTTTGTTTTCGGTGGCAATGGTGCTGGCGCGCTTAACGGGCGATAAGATTGTGGCGAAGCTTGGCGAGTGGCGCGTTTTGGGGGGCGGGAGCCTTGCCATAATTGCCGGCATTGCCACCCTTTTGTTAAGCCCGTGGCCCGCATTGGCCATCGCTGGGTTTTTGCTGATCGGGCTAGGGGCGGCCAATATTGTGCCAATCCTGTTTAGCGCTGCGGGGCGGCAAAAAACCATGCCCGCCAGCTTGGCTATCGCTTCTGTCACCACCGTGGGCTATGCCGGAATATTGCTGGGGCCAACCGCTATCGGGCTTGTCGCCAACCATAGCAGCCTACCGACGGCCTTTTGGATGCTCGCCGCGCTTATGCTGGTTATTCCGCTGACTGCTGGCCAAGCCGTGCGCGCTGGGCCTGACGCTGGCTAAACGTCTTTCACGCGTTCTATTTCCCCATCGCTCAGCCCAACATCCTTAAGAATTTGCTCGGTATCCGCGCCAAGCTCGGGCGCGGCGCGGCGCAAGCTCCCCGGCGTGCCGGAAAGCCGCGGTGTTACATTGTGCATCGGAATAGACCCAAGGTCGTGATCCTCGACATTTGCGTATACCCGCGCTTTGAAATGAGCATCTTGCATGGCATCGGCAACCGAATATACCGGCCCCACCGTCGCCCCCGCTTTTTGCATTATTTCCAACGCTTCGGCGCTCTCTTTTTGGCTAAACCACGCCCCGATGGCTTCGTCTACAAGGGAGCGGTTTTTGACCCTTGCCGTATTGGTGGCAAAACGCGGATCAGTGATCATTTCAGGGCGACCAATGGCCCTAAATACCCGCTCGGCAATGGTTTGCATTGAGCCTGAAAGCGCCAGATAGAGGCCATCGGCACAGCGGTAAACATTGCGCGGTGAGGCCGTGTCAGACGCGCTCCCGACCCGGTCTTTTATCACGCCCGTATGCTGATATATTGCCATTTCTGGGCTTATAAACGAGAAAATGGACTCCAGGAGTGAGAGATCAATCACCTGCCCGCAGGCCGTGCCCCGTTCGCGGGCAAATAGCGCCGTTGTAACGGCTGAAGCGCCGTAAATACCCGCGACCATATCCGCCAGCGCCAAGGGCGGCAGCACTGGCTCGCGATCAGCAAAACCATTGCTGCATGCAAAGCCACTAGCGGCCTCAACCAATGTGCCAAAGCCCGGCAAATGCGCATTGGGGCCGGTTTGCCCATAGCCAGACACGCGCACGATAATCAAATCAGGATTGCACGCCAACAGCTTTGCGGGGGAAAGTCCCATTTTTTCCAGCGTGCCGGGGCGGAAATTTTCGATAAACACATCGGCGGTTTTCATAAGCGCCCATAGGGCCTGCATAGCTGGCGGGTGGCGAAGATTAAGCACGCAAGAGCGTTTGTTGCGGCCATAAATCTTCCAAAAAAACGAGTGGCCATCAACTTTCCACGCGCGCAGGGGGTCGCCTTCGGGAGGCTCGATCTTTAGGACGTCCGCACCAAAATCTGCCAGTTGCATAGACAGTAAATTACCCGCCACAAGGCGGGATAGGTCCAGCACGCGGATCCCGTCTAGCGGCCCTGATTTACCCGCATCAAACTGTTTGGGCTTTTCGCTTTGCCTTGTCACCTTCATTGCCGCCCCTTTAAGCCGATCATTCGTATCGACTATTAGCGCCTTTTTTATCTGTGGCTCAAGAAAAACCGCATCAGGCAACTCAGCAAATTTTGCCAAGATCATTTCACCCTTCAATGTTGTTTACGTAACCTTAATTTAGATTTGCGACAAAAGACATTAATCAAGTAAGGGCCGCTTTCTATGATCAAATCCTCGCCAAACTATTCGATGAAGCTCGAAGAGTTTGACAAAAAGTCTTCGCCGGCCGGGCTTTTCTTGCGCTATTGCCGCTGGCGGGTGCATTTCTTTTGGCACCGAATGGTGGTTTTAGCGGGCGTTGGTTTTGCGCTATCGTTCCTCTTATCCGTCGAGCTCGGAATCGCTTTGTATTTACTGGTTTCGGTTGCCGATATCGCTGATACAGCGCTATTAAAGCGCGCCATGAAATATCGGGCGCAGCCGGAGCGGTTTTTGGAATTCCGAAAACTTGCGGTCATTCTGGCCGCTTTTCAGTCTGGTTCAATTGCGGTTTCGGTGGTTATTGCCTGGCTTTACGGCGGCCCACCAGCACATTTTTTTGCATTGGTCGTAATCACCAGCACCGCAATTGACGCGGGCATGTCGATTTATTATTTCAGAATCATCTCGCGGCTGAAACAAACTCTGTTTATCACCGCCATGCTGACCCTTTTTATGGTCGATTACATTTTAAACCTCACGCCACATGCTATTTTGATTGTTGACTTAGGGGCGGCCACGATTTTGGCCTACGTCATTTCGCGCTTGCTTAATTATCTGTATAATTTTCAGGGCTATAACCGAGCAGCCATGCGCAAGGTTATTTTGGCGGAGCAGGATACCCAGAACAGCAATAAAAAGCTAAAAACCCAGCGCAGTGAAGCCCGCAGGCTGGCCTTGGTGGCCGAAAAAGTAAACGATTCCATTATCATTTCCACGCCTGACGGCAAAATTACATGGGTGAATGCCACATTTACATCCATGACCGGATATAGCCCTGAAGAAGCCGTCGGGCAAACTGCGGGCGCACTTCTTAACGGACCGTGGACATCGGGTGCAGCGCTAACGCAAATTGCGAATGTATCGAAACGCTTAGAACCGATGCGGGTTGAAATTGAGAATAGAACAAAATCCGGTGCTCGTATCTGGATCGAGGCAAGCATAACACCGATTTTTGATAAACATGGAAAGCACGTCCTGAATATTGGTGTAGAAAGAGATATTTCTATCGCCCAAAAGGCCGCTCAAGATCTGGCTGCGGCTAAGAAAACGGCAGAAAAAGCGCTTCAAGTCAAAACTGATTTTCTCGCAACCATGAGCCACGAAATCCGGACCCCAATGAACGGAATCGTCGGGATGTCTGATTTACTAAGCCGAACAGATCTTTCGCCGGACCAATTGCAATATGTGAAAACCATCACGGATTCGGGGGCGGCTTTGCTGTCTATCATTGATGATATCCTCAATTTTTCAAAGCTGGAGGCGGGGAAGCTAGAGCTTTCAAAGGCACCATTTTCACTGTCAGATTTACTACGCTCAATTCACACTTTGCTGGAGCCTACGGCGCGCCAAAAGGGGCTTAAATTGCACCTGAGCCCCGGCCATGAAAAAATGTCGGATTTTCTAGGTGATAAAGGTCGCATTCGGCAAATCGTTGTAAACTTGGTTGGCAATGCTATAAAATTCACCAATGAAGGGCAGATTTTGATAGCGGCAAGCTGGGCCGCGAAGGGGCAATCCGCTTTGCTTTCAATTCAAGTGAAGGATAGCGGTGTCGGGATACCGCCCGACAAACTTGCTCAGGTTTTTGAAGCCTTCACACAAGTTGACGGCAAATCTACCCGCAGTGCCGACGGCACCGGCCTTGGGCTGAGTATTAGCAAGCAATTGGCGCACCAAATGGGTGGTGATATTGTGGTAGAATCTCGCGAGGGTATTGGCTCTAGCTTTACGTTTAAGGCCGAATTGCCAATCGCCCGCACCGATAGCCGTAAGCCTAAAGCGAAGCATAGCACGCCAATTTGTCTTCCGCTGGCGCTAAGGGTTCTGGTCGCTGAAGATAACCCGACGAATCAGCTAATAATTAAAAAAATGCTAAGCAGCCAATCAGCCACCATCCGCATTGCGCAGAACGGTGCAGACGTGCTGGAGATGTATAAAGAAAGATGGGCTGATGTAATATTGATGGATGTTTCTATGCCGGTTGTTGGCGGCTTAGAAGCGACCCAAAATATCCGCGAATTTGAAGAACTCCATAGCCTGAAACAGACCCCAATCATTGCCCTTACCGCAAACGCATATGATTCAGACAGAAAAAATTGCATTGCCGCTGGTATGAACGGGTTTGTAACAAAACCGATAATTCTCGATACTCTGATCGAAGAAATCGGAACGGTCCTTGATGGAAAAGCCTAAACCATTATTTATCCGCGCCAGCCGTAGCCAGTTCGGGGTGCAAATATGCTTTTGGATAGGGCATCGGGGCGAACGGGCCGAGGGGGATTACATTGTTCCAGGAGCGGCCAAAATACCCTTGGCGGCAATGCGTCAGGGCGTTGCTTTCTGCAACACCTTGCAGCGCATATACTCGGCATAACCAGCGCCACAGGTGCGGGTAATCCAGAATGCGGGCTCCATTCAGCTTCATGCGTAGGAAGTAAACCGGATCATGGCGGTAAAGTGTGGGAAATAAGCGTAAGTCGGCTTCGGTAAAAGCTTTACCCATGAGGAAGGGCCGCCCGTCTGCCAGCCGCGCTTCAAGAGTGGAAAGCATGGCAAAATAGGCTTTAAAAGCCTTGGCATAAACAGCCTGATCGGCGGAAAATCCAGCCTTATAAGCGCCGTTGTTAATGCGGGTATAAATTTGCGCATTCAGGGTGTCGATTTCGCTGCGAAGGGTGCTAATTTGTGGATATAAGTCGGGGCGGTCGGCATGTGTGCTGCCCAATCCTTCGGCTTGTGCGCTCAGCATCCGAATAATTTCGGCGCTTTCATTATTCACAATTCGCTTGGTTTTTTTGTCAAAAAGCACAGGCACAGAGCCTTCATTTGAGCCTGCCGCCATGTAAATTTGCTTGACCAAGCGATAGGATTCACCCGTGGCGGTTTCTGCTGTGCATTCCG
Source organism: Paracoccaceae bacterium (assembly GCA_013139635.1). Classification (GTDB taxonomy): domain Bacteria; phylum Pseudomonadota; class Alphaproteobacteria; order Rhodobacterales; family Rhodobacteraceae; genus UBA3077. The sequence continues at coordinate 11,412 of WTAL01000044.1, read as the reverse complement.
GCAGCGGCTCGCCTGTGAGGCTGGAAATACGCTCGGGGTTGAATTCCCATAGGTTGGGCGCCACAGGGTCATCCTCATTTGTGCGGCCGGGAAAGGCCACATCCATCGTGATGCTCTCTTGCAGGCCAAGCATATTGCGCGCCAAGGTTACGCGGTGGCACCACGGGCAATTGAGCGCCACAAAAAGGTGGTAACGCCCCGGTTCTGCCGGAAATTCCGCCTCACCCAAAACGCTGCGAAACCCGCTAACGCCCCGCACAAACTCGCCTTTGGCGCGGCGGTTGGCTGCATTGGTCTGGCGCTCTTCCACCGAAGAATTCATTGGATTTTTCATTTTATCCCCGCAAACGATGGTGCAAAATTATCGGCACAGCCAGCTCTTCTTCATCGCCTAAATGGCGCTCTAAAAAGGCCTCTATGGTTTTGGCAATATGGTGCAAGCTACCAGATTCTTCATATGCCTGCTTTTCGTCCAACTCAGATAATTGAATGACACGGTTCGCTGATCTGGCAAAACTTTCAAGAACGACATCTAGCTCATGATGGTCCTTTTCCAAAATTTCCAAACCCGCTTCAAACCGCGGGTCGGCGGCGGCCAGCTCTGGAAAATAAGCATAATCTTCCCAGCTATGATGCCCATGTAAATTGCGCACCATCATGTCTCCATAATGGGCAATGCGCGCCGAAAAATCATCGACGCTGCGTGATTTATCCAAAAATCGCTCGGTTTCAGATCGAATAATCCCGCCCAGCTGGCGAAACATGTTATGTGCCCCCAACCAGTTTTTGGTTTTCTCCCTAAAGCCCGGATGGGCTTCCCACGTGCTGCGTGGATAGGTGTTCAAAAGCATCTGCATCTCGGCAGGTAGGCCTTGTTGGCGCAAGTTGAATTCTTGATTCATGCTCAACCGGCCTCCCCTTTTCGGGCGACCAACTGAACAGTGGCGCCCGTGCCGCTATGAAAAGCACCCTCCTGCACATCGCGAATACCTTCTTGAGCAAATTCGAATTCGAGCGCGCCAAGCTCGGCCCGCAAGCTCTCAAGATCCATCATCATTGCGGCGGTTGGTGGCCCTCCGGTTTTATATTCGAGCTGCTGCGGGGTATAGGCCTCTAGAATAAGGCAACCACCGGGGCGCAAGGCCGCTGCGATTTGCCTGTGTGTTTTTCTGCGGATATCAGGCGGCAGGTGGCAAAATATTGAGACAATCACATCCCAGCGATTTTCTTCAATTTGGTAATTTGCCAAATCGGCATGGATGGTTTTGATCTCAACGCCCTGATCTTTGGCAAATGCTTGCGCTTTCTCCAGCCCCACTTGGGAGCCATCGAGCGCCGAGACTTTATGGCCAAGCCCTGCCAGAAAAACCGCATTTCGCCCCTCGCCTTCGCCAAGTGACAGAACATCACCCAAAGGCAAATTGTGAGCCTGCGCCCGCAGAAAATCATTTGGGGTGGTCCCATAGGCAAAAGCTTTGCCGCTGTATCGTTTATCCCACATTGGCTATCCTCTTTGGTTTAGGCCAGCATAGCGAATGCCGCTTAAATCGGCCATTTCGCGCTTCCAGGTTGTTATATCATCCTGCCGGAAATCAGACAGGCTATTATGGCCACAAGCGCGGGCCAATACCTGCATCAACTCGACAGACGCGCCAAAATAGCGCCCCAGTTTTTCGGCGCCGATTTGAACGTCCAGCCGTTTTCGTAGCTCCGGATTTTGGGTGGCAATGCCCACGGGGCAATTATTGCTGTTACACATGCGCGCAGCAATGCAGCCTACGGCCTGCATTGCTGAGTTGCTCAGGGCAACAGCATCTGCGCCTAAGGCAATGGCCTTGCAAAAATCCTCGGCCACGCGCAAACCGCCGGTGATCACCAATGAAACCTCGCGGCCGGTTTTGGCATCTAGGTGCGCGCGGGCGCGGGCGAGCGCCGGGATGGTTGGCACTGAAATATGATCTCTGAAGATAAGCGGGGCAGCCCCTGTGCCACCGCCGCGCCCGTCCAGAATTATATAGTCAGCGCTGGCTTCCAACGCAAAATCTATGTCGTCTTCAATATGGTTAGCCGAAAGCTTAAAGCCAATCGGGATACCGCCGGAACGTTCGCGGACCTCGTCAGCGAGCTTGCGAAAATCGCTTGCGGTGTGGAGGTCAGGAAAAGTTGCGGGTGAAATCGCGCTTTGGCCGGGTGCAAGCCCGCGAACGTCTGCGATTTTGCCTTGCACTTTGTCTCCGGGCAAATGGCCGCCAGTGCCGGTTTTGGCCCCCTGACCACCCTTAAAATGAAACGCTTGCACGCGGGCAACCAGCTCGGGCTTCCAGCCAAAACCGGCTGAGGCCAGCTCATAAAAATACCGCGAATTTTCGGCTTGTTCCTCGGTCAGCATGCCGCCCTCGCCGGAGCAAATGCCGGTGCCAGCCATTTGCGCCCCGCGCGCCAGCGCCGTTTTGGCCTCTTCTGATAGCGCGCCATAGCTCATATCAGACACAAAAAGCGGGATATCAAGCTGCAAGGGTTTGGCAGCGCGCGGCCCGATGGTAACCTCCGTGGCTACAGGCACATCGTCCAGCAAGGGCTTGCGGGCCATTTGCGCTGGTAAAATCTGGATATCATCCCAATGGGGCAGGTCTTTGCGCGGCACCCCCATGGCCCCCATTTCACCATGATGCCCAAGCTTTGAGAGCCCATCTCGCGCCAATTCGTGAATGCGCGCTACGGTTGGCTCTTCCGGCGTTGGCACGGCAGCTGGGCTTTTTGATGTGGGGGCGGGGGCATTGTCTCCGGCCTCAAGGGTGCCAAGTTTGGCATGTGAGCCATCACAAAAGGGTGCGTTTGCACTGGATTTGCATTGGCATAAAGCGGCACTCCCGGTTTTTTCGGCAGTGAACTTCAGCGGGGATATGCCAGTGCCAGCATGTGACCCATCGCAAAACGGTTGGTTGGCTGATTTCCCACAGCGGCACCAAAAATAGTCTTTTCCGGCTTCCAGCTCAACTTTTTTGGGAAATTTTGCGGCGATAATCGGGGAGGACACTTTGGTCATTTTTAATTCCTTACGAGGGGCGTAGCTAGCTTTGCATTGTATCTGGTTCTAGATACCTGTGGGAGTTGCCAATATTGCTCCGGTTAGGCCTAATTAATAGAACATCAATAGGGGCCACCTACACCGCGGTGGCCCCTGAGCTTTCTTGGTTGTTATTTCAGGTCACTATAGGCGGCGGGCACATTCATGTTTGGGTGAACCCAGCCATAAAGCGCATAGCCCTGAAAATCGGGCAACTGCACGCTTGCGACTGTTTCCTCTAGGGATAAACCATCAGAAATGGCCTCGGAAACGCCATCTTCAATAGCCGTCAGATAATCCACGCCCCATTTTATGGCCGCAATATCGGTGACGGGGCCATGGCCCGGAACAACCTTGGTATTAGCATCAAAGGCCTCATAAACCGCCTGCAAAGTATCGCGCGTTTCAACTAGGTGGCCACTCAGCAGCCACGGCACTGCGGGGGCTTGGGCCACAATCGGGTTGCCTGTCCATAGCACATTGGCGCTTTGAACCGAGACGAACAGGTCGCCGCCGGTTTGGGCAAATCCGTAATCACGGATATCCACAGACACACCACCAAGGTCGACCCTAAGGCTCCCGCCTTCGCCAACCAGAATATCGGCATCGGTTGGCACAACGCCTTCAATGCCACGCCCTTCACCAAAATTTTGGATCATAAAAGCTTTGTCTTCTTCCAGATACTCATCGGCATAAGTGGCGGCATTGACGTGTTTGATAATGATGATTTCATCGGCGATATACTGGTTCCCGTAGGAATGGTCGCCGTGATAACTGGTGTTCACGAGATATAAAACCGGAAGGCTGGTTTCGGCCGCGATTAGCTCATTTAGCTGGGTATTAAGCCGTTGGTTGAGCATGGATTCAATCACCAGCACACCGTTTTCGCCAATAACAAAGCCACCCGATGTGGCGATCGGGTATCCGGCAGCCGCCATTTCATCGGCACCTGTCGGGATAACAGCAAACACGCCATCAGCTAGTTCCTGGCTCTCCAGAACCACTGTATTACCATCCCAAACCGGCTCTTGTGCGAGGGCGGTGTTGGCAAGGCCAAGGGCGACCACAGCACTTAATGTAAAATATTTCATCGTTTTCTCCGTTAGTTTTCAAACTGGACTTTACAGATAATTTGTTCTACACAATGGAACAAGGCGGCATATATAGATGCTTCCGTTCTATTTGGGAGAACATGTAATGGGCCTCGTAGAGGATCTTCGGCTATTTGTGCTTGTTGTTGAAAACGGGAGCATTTCAAAAGCGGCAGAAAAGCTTCGGATCGCCAAATCTGCTGTTAGCCGCCGTCTTGCGCTGCTTGAGGAGCGTTATGACACGCGGCTAGTTGACCGCGTGCCGGGGGTTTGGGACGTTACAGAATCTGGGCATGAGCTTTATCACCGTGCCCTGCAAGTGGTTGGGGAAATCGACGAAATCGAGGATGATTTCGCCAATACATCCGCAGATCTTACCGGCCCACTTTACCTTTCAGTGCCGCGAGATTTTGGAATCGCATTTCTTAACGATGTGCTTATCTCTTTCAAATCCCGCCACCCCGAAATTCAGCTTGCCGTCGATTTTGATGACCGCACCGTTGATCTTGCGCGTGAAAATTACGATTTTGCAATCCGCATAACCCCTGCGCTTGAGGGCCATGTTTCGGGGGAGCGGATCGGCACCGTGCAGCACCGCTTATATGCCAGTCCGGCCTATATCGCCGCTCATTCTGCACCAAAATGCCTTAAAGAATTGCGCACACACCCCCTTTTGCACTTCCGCACCGCCCGCCGCGCGGTGTGGTCTTTTGAAGCTGATAAGGGCAAGCCAATATCATTTCCGTTTCAACCTTTTCTGAATTCCAATAGCGGTGTGCTTTTATTAGAAGCCACGCGCAAAGGCCTTGGCATTGCCCGCCTGCCCGATTTTGTTGCGTCAGAGGACCAAGCCGCAGGGCTGCTTGTGCCTGTCCTATCGGATATAAAGATCCCAAGTTTGGAAATTTATCTGGTTCATGCCGAAACTCGCCGCCTTAACCGGCGTATGCGGCTTTTCGCTCAATTCATAAAGCAAGCCTGTTTATCTGAGCGATAGGATCGTGCGTATTGACGCCATGAAAGGGTCAGTATTTCAAGTTCTGGAAATATTGTTAATAATAATAAGTTTGACTCACCCCCGTTTTTCTTCACGCTCTGGGCATCAACAATGGTGGAATAGTAAACAACTGGGAGAGAACTATGACGATGACACGTTCAACATTTCTGAAAGCGATTGCTGGCTCGGTGGCTGCGGGGCTGTTTTCGGTCGCGGCTTCAGCCGTATCCGCACAAGAGGTTTCGCCCGAGCTGCAAGCTTGGCTAGAGGAAAATGCCCTTGGCACCAACGCGATGGTAGAAGAAGACTGGGATGATATCGTAGCCCGCGCCACTGAAGAAGGCGAAGTGGTGGTTTACTCCTCCTCTGGCCGTATTGCCAAACTGGCTGACCATTTTCAGGCGCTTTACCCAGGCATAACGCTCACGTTGTTTGACCTTGGCTCTGTTAAAACCATTGAGAAAACCGTGCGGGAGCAAGATGCGGGCATCTTTAATGTGGACGTAATTACCACGGGCAACTCGGGCCAAGTGATTTATGAACTGCTAAACAATGGCCGGATCTTCAACTATGTGCCCGCCCATTATGCCGACCGTATTCCAGAAGAAAATCGCGATCCGCTGCTTATTCGGGTGAACGAGGCGATTGTGTTTTTCTATAACACCGAGGCCAACCCAGACGGCGCGCCCATAAGCAATGTGTGGGAGCTAACTCAAGAGCAATTCCGTGGCCGCGTAGGGATTAAAGACCCGATGGCCTCTGGGTCTTCCTTAATGGGGCTGGCCACACTCGTGCAGTATCCTGAAGAAATGGCCGCTGCCTATGAGCGCCTAACAGGCGAAGCATTAGTGCTCGGCGAGGGCGTGCCAGATGCAGGCTTTGAATTTGTGCGCCGTTTGCTGGCCAATGATGTGGTTATCTTTAAATCAGGCTCCAAATTGGCTGATGCCGCCGGTGCTGCTGGCCAAGATGATGCCATGATCGCGATGACCAATATGACCTATATTTCGCGCAACGATAGCAAGGGCAATGTAAACGCCATTATGGCCGATCTGGACCCTGTTTCGCGTATGGTTTACCCAACCTTCATGTCGATCGGCGCCAATGCACCGCACCCGAATGCCGCCAAGGTTTTCATCGCTTACTTGCTCGGCAACACCGATTTGAACATAGATACCGTGCTCGAAAAGCCATATCTTGAGGGCGAGAGCTTTGATTTGCTGCAAGGCTTAGCGCCTTACCATGATGCTGGCTCTGTAAGCCCGCGCAGTGATGTGCCGCTGCCCGCTGGTGGCGAAATTTGGGACCAAATGGAGGGCTGGAATATTTCGGCTGAATTCATGTGGCAACAAGGGCCAAAGCTGCGGGATTTCTGGCTCATCCACTCCAGCCAATAGGGCTGGGGCGCACTTATGAAGCAGATAAAACTAAGTGGGATTGTAAAATCCTATGGCAAAGAGGTCGTGGTGAAAAACCTCGACCTCACTGTTGAACCCGGTGAGTTTTTAACCATCCTTGGCCCTTCGGGCTGCGGAAAAACCACCACTTTGCGGATGATTGCCGGGCTGGAGGAGCCAGATGAAGGGCTGATCGAGCTGGGCGACCGCACGGTGTTTTCGCGCAATGAAGGCATAATTTTACCGCCCGAAATGCGCGGGCTTGGGCTGATTTTCCAAAGCTATGCTTTGTGGCCGCACATGACCGTGGCCAAGAATATTACACTGGCGTTGAAGGAGCAGAGGCTTTCAAAAAGTGATATTGAGGCCCGCTTGGCCAATGCGCTTAAGTTGGTGCAGCTAGAGGGCTACGCCAAGCGCTACCCCTCCGAGCTTTCGGGTGGGCAGCAGCAGCGGGTGGCCGTGGCGCGGCTTATTGCACTTCGCCCCAGCTTTTTGCTGATGGACGAGCCGCTTTCCAACCTCGATGCCAAGCTGCGCACCGAGATGCGCGCCAGCCTAAAACGCCTGCACCGAGACCTTGAGGCGACCACGGTTTATGTGACCCATGACCAGATTGAGGCGCTTACGCTTTCTGATCGGGTGATTATCATGAACGAGGGGCGGATAATGCAAGAGGGCACGCCTTTTGAAATTTATCACCACCCCGCCAACCTGTTTGTCGCCGAGTTTATCGGTGATCCGGGGATTAACCTTTTCACCGGCATCGTGAGTGATGGTGCGCTTGATTGTGGCGATGTAACTATCCCGCTGCCTGAGGCGCTGGCAAAGCGTGGCGGCAAGCTCGTTGCGGCTATTCGGCCTGAAAAGCTGCTGGTTTCTAACGAGGCCAAATCTGGCTGGGTTGAGGTGAAAACCGAAATTCTACAACCCACGGGCGCGGATACGATTTTGCAGGTCAAAGCAGGTGAAACCACGATGACCCTGCTGCAATCCGGCTTTATCACCCTCGCTGAGGGCACTTCGCTCTGGATAGATTTTGACCCAGAGGCGCTTAGCTTTTTTGACCCCGAAACCCAAGAAAACTTGCGGGACGGATAAGGATAGCCATGTCAGATACAGCAGCCCCGCGCGGCAAACCCCCGATTTTTAGCAAACAAAATCTGGTCTATCAGGTTTACCGCTTCAAAAATAAACCCGAGATTATTATCGGGGTGCTTTGCCTTGCTTTCCTAAGTTTTGTGGTGCTGGTGCCGCTCATTCAAATCATAAAAGACGCGTTTACCTTCCAAAGCTATGATCTGGCTTATCAGCCCGATGGCGAGGTCGGCGCCTTCACGCTCTTTCACTTTGACCGCGTTTTCAACCAGCCCATATCAAGAGCACTTTTTGTTAAGCCGCTGATAAACAGCCTTAAAATGGGTTTTGCGGTTACGCTTATTGCCATTGTTGTTGGCTCCAGCCTTGCGTGGCTAATGGTGCGCACCAATGTGCATTTTAAGGGCGTTTTTGGCGCTATGCTGGTGTTTCCCTACATGATGCCAAGCTGGGTTATGGCGCTGGCATGGCTCAGCCTTTTCAAGAATGACCGCATCGGCGGCTCTGAAGGCTTGCTGACATATCTCACCGGCGTGCAGGTGCCCGACTGGGTGGCCTACGGCTATGTCCCCATCGTGTTTACGCTGGCGATGCACTATTATGCCTATACATACTTGCTGATTTCCGGCGCGCTGGCCACGGTGGATAGTGAGTTGGAAGAGGCAGGCGCGACTTGTGGCCTTGGCAAATGGAAGCGCATTCGCATCATTACCATGCCACTCCTTATGCCCGCCCTCGGTTCAGCCGTGGTGCTCACGTTCATTCGTATTCTAGGCACCTTTGGCACGCCCGCGCTGTTGGGCCTGCCTGTGCGGTTTTTCACTTTTTCTACCCAAATTTATGCCTCCATTAACGCCCGTAACCAAGGCGACGCCTACGTGCTGGCGCTCGTCCTCATCGTGTTGGCCATCTCGTTTATCTGGATCAACAGCCGCATTATCGGCGTGCGCAAAAGCTACGTCACGATGACAGGCAAGGGCTTTCGCAAGCGCGAGGGCGACCTTGGCAAATGGCGCTGGCCTGCCACCATTATTGTGATTCTATTCCTGTGTATGACCGTGGTTATGCCGCTTTTGCTGCTCCTCTGGGAGAGCCTGACGCTGATTCCCGGCAATTATAGCCTTTCCAACCTCACCACCTATTTCTGGTCCGGCCAAGGCAATGTGCAGCTGGCTTACGGAGAGCCGGGGGTTATCCACAATAAAGGCATCCTCGGGGCGCTTGGCAACTCGGTGAAGCTTGGCTTTATGGCTGCGTTGTTTAACGGTGCGCTTGGGCTGCTGGTGGGTTACGCCGTGGTGCGCGGGCGCGGGGCAAAGCTGGCGCGCTGGCTTGAGGGCATTGCTTTTGCGCCTTATATCTTCCCGTCTATTGCGCTGGGCGCAATTTACATCGGCATGTTTTCCACCAGCATCGGGCCAATTCCGGCGCTTTACGGCACGTTTACAATCCTGGTGCTGATCACCGTGATCAAAAACCTGCCTTTCACTTCGCGCACCGGCATTGCGGCCATGCTGCAAATTCACCAATCGCTGGAGGAAACCGCACGCGTGCAGGGCATTGGCTGGTTCAGGCGCATGTTCCGCATCATCGTGCCGCTTTCCATGAGCGGCCTTGTGGCGGGCATGTTGCTAACTTTTATCACCGCTATGCGAGAGCTTTCGCTGATAATCCTGCTTATTTCACCGGGCAATATGGTGCTTACAGGCGTGATATTTGGCTATCAGGAGCAAGATATGGCGCAGCATTCCAGCGCCGTTACGCTGATGCTGGTGCTTATTATTATCACCATAAGCGTGATTGTAAGGCTCTTGTCTCGCGGGGCTGGCGTTGGGCGGCTAAACGCGACCTAGCTAGATATCTTTCATCAAGCGCAAGGCATCATAAATGGCAGCATGGGTGTTGCGGGCCGAGACCGCATCACCAATGCGGAAAAGCTGAAAGCGGCCAGCAGGGTTGCGGATAAGCGTTTGCGGTTGGCCTGCGAGCAGCGCTTTTTGGTCTACGGCGCCAGCATTGAGTGCATGAGGCTTAAGGGCAAAGTAAAGATCATCTAGCGGGGTTGTGCCATAATTGATCACCACCTGGTCATAAAGGGCGGTATCCTCAAAGCTCGAATAATCGGTGCCGATACGTGCTTTTAGCATGTTGCCCTCACGGGTAATGCCCAGCAAGCGGCGGGTCACCGTAAAGCGCACGTCTTTGTCTTGCAAACTGCGCATATACGGCACGAGATTCATTGCCATAATGTCGGGCGCAAATATGCGGTCCGGCGTCATAATCTCGACCTTGGCCCCAGCGTTGGCGGCCATTTCGGCGGCCATTAGGGCGGGGTGGTCTCCACTTTCATCGTAAATCAGTACGTTTTCGGCGGGTTTCACATCGCCTGAAATAATATCCCACGCGGTTATGGCCAAAGGCTGCGCGGTGTCGGTTTCAAACAGGCGGGTTTCGGGCAGGCCACCGGTGGCAATGATCGCCACATCGGGAGAAAGCGCCGTGATGTCCTCAGCTTCGGCCAAAGTATTGAAGCGAAATTCAACGCCGCGCGCTGCACATTGCGCCATGCGCCAATCAATAATGCCCATCATTTCGCGGCGGCGGGGGGAAAGCGCCGTAAGCCGCACCTGTCCGCCGGGGTCTGCGGCGGCTTCTAGCACGGTTACTTTATGGCCACGCTCGGCGGCCACCCGTGCCGCTTCCAGCCCGGCAGGGCCCGCGCCAACGATCACAATATTTTTGCGCGTATCCGCAGGCGGTATCACATGCGGCATCGTCAGTTCGCGCCCCGTGGCGGGGTTATGGATACACAAGGCCTCGCCGCCTTGGTAGATCCGGTCAAGGCAATAGGTTGCCCCGACACAGGGGCGAATGTCGTCTTCCTGCCCCGCTATTATTTTCTCTACAATATGCGGGTCGGCCATGTGGGCGCGAGTCATCCCGACCATATCCAGCAGGCCGCTGGCCACCGCGTGGCGCGCTGTGGCAACATCGGGAATGCGGGCCGCATGGAAGGTGGGCAAGCCCACTTCGGCCCGTATTCTGCCTGCAAAATCAAGGTGCGGCGCGCTTTTCATGCCTTGCACAGGAATTACATCTGTCATCGCCGGGTCCGTATGAATACGCCCGCGAATGATGTTCAGGAAATCGACCTCACCCGAGGCTTTCAGCCGATGCGCAATTTCCAGCCCCTCCTCGGGCGTGGTGCCGCCTTTGGTGGCCTCGTCCGCCGTGTAGCGCACACCAATCAGGAAATCAGTGCCCACCCGCTGGCGAATGGCCGAGATAACATCGGTGCCAAAGCGCAGGCGGTTTTCCAGCGTGTTGGCCCCATATGGCCCGCTGAGCTTGTTGGTGATCGGAGACCAGAACTGGTCAATCAGGTGGCCGTAGGCTTCCAGCTCTATGCCATCCATGCCGCCCGCCTGCATGCGGGCGGCGGCATCAGCATAGTCTGTGATTATCCGCTCGATATCCCAGTCTTCCATAACCTTTGGAAAGGCGCGGTGCGCTGGTTCGCGGTCTGGCCCCGGTGCCACCGAGGGCAGCCAGTCACCTTTGTTCCAGCCCGTGCGGCGGCCCAAATGCGTGAGTTGAATCATCACCGCCGCGCCGTGCTGGTGGCAGGCTTCTGTTAGTTCGCGGATCCACGGCACCACTTCGTCTTTATAGGCCAGAATATTGTTAAAAACCGGCGGGCTATCAAGGCTGACAGCCGCAGAGCCTGCCGTCATGGTCAGGCCAATCCCTGCCTTGGCGCGG
>WTAL01000206.1 GCA_013139635.1 Paracoccaceae bacterium | reverse complement strand
ATCATGCTCAAAGAGCCGGTGGCGGGGCGGGTAAAAACGCGATTGGGGCGCGATATTGGCCTGACGGCTTCGGCCTGGTGGTTTCGCCACCAAAGCGCCGATACCATCCGCCGCTTGCAATCGAAACGCTGGGAAACATGGCTAGCCGTGGCGCCTGATACCGCTTTGCATAGCCGCTGCTGGCCCGCACACCTGCCGCGCATGGCGCAAGGGCTGGGCGACCTTGGGGCGCGGATGGCACGAATATTGCGCAGCTCTAAAGGGCCAGTGGTGCTGATCGGCGGAGATATTCCGGGGGTTCAGCAAGGGCATATTGCCGAGGCTTTCCGGCAGCTCGGGCCACATGAACTGGTGTTTGGTCCCGCCACAGATGGCGGGTTTTGGCTGGTAGGAAAACGCCAGCGGGTGCCGCATGGCCTGTTTTACAACGTGCATTGGTCTTGCCCAACAACCCTAAGGGAAACACAAGCCAGTGCAGGTGCAAGCCGCATCGGAAAAGCGGCGACACTTAGCGATGTGGATACGCTTAAAGACCTCAATTCGCCAGATTTTTTCGTGCCTTTTAATTCGCCGTAGCACCATCAACATATTGTTTATATTATATTTTTCGCGATTCACGATAACTACTAACCTAGGTTAGTAGTTATCGTGAACTGCGGATAGTTACCTTTGCAAACAATGGAACCGCGTCTACGTCGATAAGCAGAAATTCCAGACTTAATGCACGCCATTAGCCTGCTGCACAGCGCGGATATAAGCAATGATCACCGTTAGTTTTTGCGGCGTAATCCCCTCTATCGCCGGCATATCGCCAAACCGCCAATGATGGGCGCGCACGCCGTTCATAGCCGCTAAAGCGATAGCACCGTCAGCATGGTGGCTGGGCCGATAAAGGCTATGGATCAGCGTAGGCCCTTGCGCTGTGCCGGCCAAATTCACCCCATGGCAGGCCGCGCAGTTTTCAATAAATTCAGCCTCGCCTTGCTGGGCCAAGCCGGTGAGGCTTGGCACCACGATACCGCTCGCGGCAAGGCCGCCCTGCGAAGCATGCGCTATTGGCGCCGGGCCAATACTTGCATCAGGCCTGCTAAACCAGACAAACCCACCTACCAACACCAGCCCTACGGCGATCATTCCGATTGAATAATTTCGCACAATATTTCCCCTGTTTTCTGCCACATTCTTGGTCTGGATAGGGCCTCTACCAACTGTAAGGTCAAGCAATTACTGAATAATCTTTTACCCGTTAGGAAATTTGGAATTTGGCGGCGTTACACCTATAGTGCCCAGACTTAAAACAGATAAATATTTATCAAGGATATAATTATGGCAAAATTGACAGAAGAACTCATGCAAGAAACCCTCAAACAGCACCTGCAAAACGGGGAGGCCCTAAAGCATTGGGCCTTCGGGATAAAACAGCCCAGCATTTTACTGATGGCCCCGCTTTTTGCACTGGCTATTATTCCGGGCGTGATTGCCACCCAGATGTTGACCAAAAATTACTTGATCGGGTTAACCGATAAACGCCTGATCGTGCTGCAAATTAAAAGCATTGCCAATGTCGAACTAAAAGCCCTCACCGAATATGATCGGGAAGAATTCAAGTCTAATCCGGGCAGCTTTAAAGCCGGAAAGCTATTTACCCACCTAAAGATTGAAAGCGCCGAAAAGCCGTTTAAAGCCAAGTTTCACCGGATGTTTTCCAAGGGTAACCGTGAACATGCGGTGGCTATTGGCGAAGCCATCTCAGCGCCATGAGCGCTTGCCCGTTTTGCGATGACACATCAGGCGGGCAGCCCTGTGGTACCTGCGGGCGCGCACCCAATATTGGCCGCCGCCCCTGCCCTGCCTGCAAAAAAATGACCCCGCTAGCGGAGCCAGCCTGCAGCCATTGCGAGCGGGCTATTCGCAGTGAAATGCGCTGGAAAATTCCGGCGATTATCCTGATGTTTGTGGTCGCTTTTGGCGTGTCGGTGGCCGTGCGGCTGCTTTAGCCCGCGTTTTGCCTGCGATAGCGCATGCTGGCAAACAAGGAAAGCAGGATAAACCCTGCGCCCAAGGTGCCGGTTATGAATTCCGGCACCGGCACCAACACCTGCGAAAACATGATAATTGAAAGCGCCAAAATGGAATAAAACGCACCGTGCTCTAGGTAGCGAAATTCGGCCAATGTTTTGCGCTCTACCAGCATGATCGTCATCGAGCGCACATAAAGCGCGCCAATACCAAGACCGATGGCGATAAGGAACAGGTTTTGCGTCAGCGCAAAAGCGCCGATCACGCCGTCAAAGCTAAAGCTGGCATCCAGCACTTCAAGGTAAAGAAACGCGCCCAGCCCGCCTTTGGCCACGGCCCCCGTGCTGCCTTTGTTATCCAACATGTTGCCTAGGTGCTCCACCGCTACAAAGGTCGCCAGCCCAAATCCGGCGGCTTTTAGAAAGCGAATAGCCTCATGCCCGCCAATGGCAACGGCAAATATGCCAACGATAATGACCACAGCGCCAATCTGAAAGCCCCGCAGGCCAGCACAGCTACAAAAGCATTTTTCAAGGGAGGGTATCCAGTGGATATCTTTGTCGGCGTCCATAAAATAGCTGAGCGCCACCATCATTAGGAAGGTGCCCCCAAAGGCGACAATCGGCAGGTGGGCCTCATGAATAAGCACTGAATACAGTTGCGGCTCATAAACCGCTATTTTTAGCGCCGTGAGCGGCCCAACATGCGCCGCAACAGAAACCACCAACAACGGAAACAGGATGCGCATGCCAAACACAGCGATCAAAATACCCCATGTCAGAAAGCGCTTTTGCCAGAGTGGCGTCATGGTTTTGAGCTTGGCGGCGTTTACGATCGCGTTATCAAAAGATAGCGAGATTTCAAGGATCGCAAGCACGCTCGCAATGAGGAAAAACTGAAATCCGCCCGCAAGGTTGCCCGTCATTTTCCAGCCAATGGCAAAGGCCAGCAGCAAGCCAACCCCCGTAAAAATGAGCGGCCAGCGCATGTATCGCATTCCTGAGCTGTGCAAAATCGGCGTCCTGTTAAGTGTCCATCAGAGGTATATAGGGTTAAAATGGCAAAGAAGAACCCTAGCGGCGAAGTTTATTTGACCTGCGCTATGACGGTTTTTGTATCCGTAATGGCGGCAAACTCCCCATTCAGGTTGGCGAGGGTCATCAGGTGGATATCTGCCGCCAAGTGGTGCTCGCCGTCCACGCCCGTTTGGTCAAAGGCCCAAATCGCGTCGCGCACCAGATGCGCGTCGAAGCCGAGGTTTCCGGCCATGCGAGTTGTAGTTTCCACACAATGGTTGCTGGTCGCGCCGGTAATCACCAAGCGCGAAATGCCCGCTTGCCGCAGTTCGGCTTCCAGTGGCGTGCCGATAAACGAGTTGTTAACCTGCTTAACAATCGCCCTTTCGCCTTCCAGCGGGCGCGCAAACGCTTGCACCCCAAAGCCGGAATCCTCGGGGGCAAACAGTGAGCTTGGGTCAGTTGAGGCGTGGTGGATGTGAATAATCGGCAGTCCAGCCTGCCGGAAAGCTTGCAAAATGCGGGCGATATTGGCTTCAGCATCTGGGTTGTTGCGCCCGTGGCCCAGCGCAACGCGCTCATTAAAGGCTTCCTGAACGTCGATGACAAGCAGTGCAGTATTTTCCACTATTCGGTTTTCCATTCAACAATAATATTTGAGGATTTCCAAAGTGGCCCGGCGTCGACAAACGCGCCGACCTCTTGCCCGCCATTGGCTCGATAAAAGCCACGCGCGGCCTCGTTTTCGGACACTACGGCAAGGGTGGCTTTGCTGTATTCGCTCTCGAAAAGCTGCGCCAAAGCGGCCTGCAAAAGGGTTTTACCCAGCCCCAGTTGGCGCGCAGAGGCTGCCACATATAGGTGCTTTATCTCGGCTTGTTCACCTAGTTCTAGCTGGCTGGTGGGGCCAAAGCACACCAGCCCCGCGAGCGTGCTGTTTTGCTCGACCACCAGCACATGCTGGGTAGCATCCGCCAAGTAGCGCTGCCAAACGGGCAAGCGGCTGGCAACGCCTAGCGCCTTGGTTGCCTCGGCTGGCGCGAGGGCCGCGTGGGCATCACGCCACGCGGCTACATGCAGTTGCGCCAAAGCCTCAGCTTCATCAGCGCGCGCAGGCCTTAAGGTCACTTCCCCAAGCACCAGCGCATAACGGCTTTTTGGGCGTGGAGGCGGTTTTCAGCCTCATCCCAGATCACCGATTGTGGGCCGTCCATCACGCTGCTGGTCACTTCCTCGCCACGGTGAGCGGGGAGGCAATGCATAAACAGCGCATCGTTTTTGGCCTGTGCCATCAGCGCATCATCCACTTGGTAGCCGCGCAGCTGGTTATGGCGGCGCTCTTTGGTGGTTTGGCTATCGTGCATCGAAACCCATGTATCCGTCACAACCAAATCAGCCCCCTCAACCGCCTTTTGCGGGTTGCTCTCAAGGCTCACATTTACGCCCTTTTCACGCGCCCATGCCACAAATCCGGCCTCGGGTTGCAGGGTTTCAGGCGCTGAAACAGTAATATCAAAGCCAAACTGCCCCGCCGCATGAATGAGGCTGGCAACAACGTTATTGCCATCCCCAAGCCACACCACCTTTTTGCCTTTTATCGAGCCGTGGTGCTCCTCATAGGTCAAAACATCGGCCATTATCTGGCAGGGGTGCGTGCGGTTGGTGAGGCCGTTGATAACCGGCACCGTAGCGTGTTCGGCCATTTCCAGCAGCGTGCTTTCCTCGAATGTGCGGATCATAATCATGTCCACATAGCGGCTGAGCACCCGCGCGGTATCGGCGATGGTTTCCCCGTGGCCAAGCTGCATATCAGAGCCAGAAAGCACCATGGTTTGCCCACCCATCTGGCGCACGCCGACATCAAAGCTGACACGGGTTCGGGTGGAGGGCTTTTCAAAAATCAGGGCTACCATGTGGTTGGCCAACGGCTGCTCGGCATCGGGCGTGCCTTTGGGCAAGCCTTTGCGGGCGATTTTGATGCGCTTGGCCTCAGAGATTATCTGCCGCAAGTCGGCGGGGTCGGTTTTGTGGATATCTAGAAAGTGGTTCATGGGCTTTCGCCTTTCGGAAGTATCGGTAGGATGTTGGCAGCCCGATGGGCCGCCGGGATTTAATGCCTAGGTGGACGCATCGAGCCGTCGCTCCAGCGCCGCCGCCGCGCGGTCCAGTCGCCAAACGGCCTCGTCTAGGTCGTCGGTAGACATATTGAGCGGGGGCAGCAGGCGGACGACATTGTCTGACGCCGGCACCACGATGACCTGCTCATCATAACCCGCATTCACCACATCCATCACCGGCACCTTGCAGCCCAGCGCCAGCATGAGGCCCTCGCCGCGCACAAAGGTGAAGATGTCTGGATGCTCGGCCACCAGCCCTTCAAGCCCTTGGCTGAGGTGGCCCGCGAGGCGAGACACATCAATCAGGAAGCCTTCAGACGTGATTTCGTTCATCACAGCACAGCCCACGGCGCAGGCCAGTGGATTGCCGCCGTAAGTGGAGCCGTGAGTGCCTGCGACCATGCCGGAAGCGGCCTCCTCGGTGGCCACACAAGCCCCCAGCGGAAAGCCCCCGCCAATGCCTTTGGCGATGGTCATGATATCAGGCGTGACCTTTGCCCATTCATGGGCAAAGAGCTTGCCGGTGCGGCCCATGCCACACTGGATTTCGTCCATAATCAGGAGCAAACCGTGCGTATCGCAAATTTCGCGCAGGGCTTTCAGGGAGGCCTCGCCAAAGGCACGAATACCGCCTTCGCCTTGAATAGGTTCAAGCAGAATGGCCGCTGTGTTTTCATTAATCGCGGCCTTAACGGCGTCCAGATCATTGAACGGCACTTGCACAAAACCCGGCAATAGCGGCCCGAAGCCGTCTATCATTTTGGCGCCCTTAGAGGCAGCAATGCCAGCAGCAGACCGCCCGTGAAACGCACCCTCAAAGCTGATGATCTCAACCTTATCCGGCTGGCCTTTGGCGCTGAAATACTTCCGAGCCATTTTCACGGCCAGTTCCATAGCCTCAGTGCCGGAATTGGTAAAGAAAACCGTGTCAGCAAAGGTGTGCTCCACCAGCTTTTCCGCCAGTGCCTGCTGGTTGGGGATCTCATAAAGGTTGGACGTGTGCCAAAGTCGTCGGGCCTGCTCTTCCAATACGGCAACCAGCTTGGGATGGGCATGGCCAAGGCTACAAACGCCGATACCGGCCCCCATATCCAAGTACATCTCTCCAGCGTCGGTTTCTAGCCAAGGGCCCTGACCTTTCTTGAAAGAAAGCGGTGCCCGCGTATAGGTTGGCAATACGGGGCTTATCACGTCCGTTACTCCTTTATTAAATTATAAAACGCCCGAGAATGGGCGCAGGACCGTCTTGCCGTAAAGGCAGGGGGGAGTCAACAAAGCTGTGGCTTAACGCGGGAGGCCCCCCATTACGGCATCCCTTTACTGGGGTAATGTCAGAGGATAAACGGCCCGTTATTTGCAAAAACCTGTGCTCTAGTTTTGGGAACTCCAGCAGGAGAGTATTTCACTTATACTGTGCGTCCTTGAGTACGCGAAGATCCTGTTGACGTTTTGGCGGGCATAGATTCTGTTTCTGATATGATCCGTCCTAATTTTCTTTCCCGTGAAGACCGCCTCGAACTCTTGGCC
>WTAL01000099.1 GCA_013139635.1 Paracoccaceae bacterium | reverse complement strand
TCGGCTGGAAGTTCACATTCTTGAGCTGGATGGCGTTGGCCGCGCCGGTTGGCACCGGGTCAACCCCATAACTGGCCTCAATCTTGGCCAGAACAACCTTTGATTTCCATTTGATAGGCATTATTTAGCCTCCTTCTTTTTGGCTGCGGGCTTGGCGGCTACCGGCTCTGCGACCAGTTCAGCATCGGTGCGCTCTTTAAGCGTCAGGGTTCCGGAGACTTCCCTGACATAGCTGCCGCCTTTATTGGGTGTTTCAGGTGCCTTCTTCATGTCGAAATCCTCAGTTGGTCTTTGGTGGAGAAATCCACCTGATAAGTGATGGTGCCTGCGTTCAGGCTTTGCAGTTTGGCGCGGGTCAGAGCCAGCGCATCAAAGCTGCCCGATGGCCCCCAGCCCGCCAGATTGCCGATGACGGCATCCCGAAGTGTGTTGATTTTGCTCAGGCCCTTACGGCCACGCCTGTCATTGGCGACGGTTTGCACAATCACGATGCCATAGCTTTCCGTGAAACCTTGGCGGTAAAGGCCGGTAACGGTGTCGGCTGGCTGGGCCACAATACCCAGTGGCAACACAAAGGCAGAGGGCGTGCTATTTGGCGCGCGGCCTTCTTTAACCAGCGCCGCCAGCTCAGCCGCACCTTCAACCCGCCCCTCGAATTCCGAAACCTCTGCGATTAGCCGGCTAATGATATCTTCAACCTGCATCGCCAGCACCTCCAAAGGCTTCCGCTATAAAATCAAAGGCAATGGTCTCAATCTCAACCTCGTCCTCAGCGCTCAGGCCAATGAAGGGCCGCGCGGGGATGTTGACGGATTGAGACGTGATGAAGCCGATACCGGGAATGCTAAAGCGAAGTGCGCCCGCTGATTTCGGCGTGATTGTCGCGCCAAACTGGTGGGTTGCGGCGTATTCCAAATTAGTGCCGATCTCGACACCGTTCTGATCTGCGATATGGGTGATTGATTTAACAAGCGCACCTTTATCAACGAGCGTTTTGCCGCCCTCGAATTGTGCACGCAGTGATACTGGCCATGGGTTGCCTTCCGGGCTTTCCCCCCGATCAAAGCGTTCCCGCGTGGATGTAACCATGGCCACGCCAATGGCTTCATACATGCCCAGTGGATACTCTAGTGCGTCATGCGCTTGAGAAAGGGCCGAGAGCGTTGTCGCTTCACCTTCCAGAATGATTTGCACGCCAGCTATCAGATAAAGGCTCCCATATTATTACGGGTCATTTCCGGTTTGCGGTCACAGCTTTTTACACCAGAGCCGCCAGAGCTGGATGGCTCCGCACCGGCTGCGGTCAGTTTGATCTTGCCCTCGGCAATCTTTTCCAGCGATTTGATCGCATCGCGGTAATCGCTCTCCGCCCGCTCAGGCGCGGCGAAGGTATAAAGTTTGTAAATGGTAATGGCCTCGGCCAACGTAACCACCAGTGTCTGAGAGGCGCTCAGCGGCAGCGTATAGCTGGTCGCAAGATAGCCATCAATCAGCGCGTCCGCGTCAGCCAATGCTGCGTCCACCCCGCCTGCAGGCGGGGAAGCGCGGTCAGAAAGCTCAATCAGCGTCTCTTCGCCAATGCGGGCTGTCAGTCCTGTGAGATCAGCGTAAGGCATTATTCAAATTCCGGTTTGGTTTTGCGATCTGCCGCAGGAGAGGCCCGCGACAGATCTTCTTATGGGCCGGTCTGGCAAGAGAACCGGCCAGATCGGTGATGCTTAGCCCTCCAGCGACACCACCAATGACGGATCGGCATCCAGCGCTTCGAGCTGATCCTCGCTGAGATCATCCAGCGGGATTTCACGGACTTCAGGGCCAAACTGGTATCCGGCACGCCAGCGGGATTTCACACCGCGCTTGGTTTTGATGGAGGCCATTGGCGCCGGGTCAGCTTGTGACTCCGGCTTAGCCGCAGGTTTTGGACCACTCACGGGTGCAGCTCCAGCTGCTCGCCCATCACCAGCCCCTGCGGCTTTGCCTTCGTCCCCAGTGCCGGTCTCGTCGCCATTGGCAGCATTAGCCTCGGCCTCCGCCGCAGCGTCTGCATCAGCCTTGGTCTTTGCTTCAGCAGCCAGCTCGGCCTCGGCATCTGCCGCAGCTTTCGCTACTGCATCCGCGTCTGCTTTCGCCTTCGCTTCTTCCTCGGCTGCGGCCTTAGCGCCTGCCTTTTTGGCGTCGCCTTCAGCCTTTTTGGCAGCCCGTTTTTTGGCGCTTTCTGCCTTCTCGGCATCAGTCAGTTTACGTCCCATAGGTCAGTCCTCCCTATGCCAGCCACGGCACAACAAGCACCTCGGCCGTGCCCGCCCACTCGTTGGTGTTGCCACCACCAGTCAGCTCGTTTTTGACGATCTTGTTGGCGGCACCCTCTAAGCTAGGCGGCACAACCAGCAAATTAGGAAGAACACCCAGTGGGCGGCCATGGTCACCCTTCATGCTCATCATGCCACTGCGGGCTGCCTCGTAATTGGCAGCGTCAAGCGTAGCTTTGGAGCCGTGCGCCAGTTGCCAAAGGCCATAACCAACATTGGAACGTGCATCAGAGCCGTATTGGAACTCCTTTTTGGTAAACACGTTTTCGTCTGTCAGAGCATCGCGCGCCACGAATTCCCAAGGCTTGTGATCTTGGAAGATGATCGCTTGCAAAGCCCGCGAGGTATCCAGCAGGAACCACGGTGTCGATGCACCTGCGGTCATGTTGGACGCCGTGGCTTCGCTGCCATCAGCAGCAATCACCGGGTGACCGGTATCAAAGAAGAACTGACCATCATAGCAATCGGTCGCAAAACCAGCGGCCAGTAGCGCAAAAACAAGCTGATCAGAGTGCGCGCCGGTCGAGTAGCCCATTTCTTGGAAAAGAGCAGAATACTGGACCTGTCGCGGAATTGTGCCGCTCCTTTAACCGCGTATTATGCGCAAAAGGAGAGACGATATGGGATCACAACATACAGCAGAATTCAGACAGGAAGCGGTGCGCGTAGCACTGACGAGTGGGTTGAATCGAAAGCAGGTAGCTTCTGACTTTGGCGTTGGTTTTTCGACCTTGAGCCGCTGGATACAACTGGAGCGTAGAGAGCTTCCGGAGCCGACAGCCCAGAGCGATCTGGAAGCAGAAGTGACCAGACTACGCAAAGAGAACCGACTGCTTCGCGAGGAGAGGGAAGTGCTAAAGAAGGCCACCATATTCTTCGCGGGTCAAAAGCCATGAGGTTCAGATTTGTCGAAGAAAACCGTGGCGTAATTCCGGCGGAACGGCTGTGCCGGATCATGAATGTCAGTTCACGTGGTTTTCGTGCACATCAATCTCGCCCG
>WTAL01000104.1 GCA_013139635.1 Paracoccaceae bacterium | reverse complement strand
CGCTTCTTGCTTCGGTCCCATCATCGTTAGCAATCCCCTATATCAATAAGGAGATTGAATCAGCCAAGCGCATCCAAATCAAGTGGGGGGTTTCAACAGAATAAGCGCAAACCGGACCTCGGCGGCGATTCAGATCCATGGCCGTTTTTCATCTAATAAAAGCAATAATATGCAAGCCGATACCCCTTCGGGTTATGTGGCTATCCACAATCAGGGGCGGCGGGTGGCTTTGAGATGCGGTATAGCACGTGCCAGCTTAGGGGGTGGCCGAGGGGCAGCATGGGGTGCTCGAAATCCTCGCACGGGTTTCGCTGCATTTTTAGCCGCTGCATGAGGGCGATGGATCGCAGGTTTTCGCGGGCGGTAAAGCTGACGATTTCGCTTAGTTTGAGGGTGGCAAAACCCCAGTTCAGGCAGGCATGTGCGGCCTCTAGCGCATAGCCTTTGCCCCATGCGCTACGGTGGAGCCGCCAGCCGACCTCAACGCAGGGGGTGAAGGGGGTTTCATAGCCCGGATGCGTAAGGCCGGTGAAGCCTAGAAAGGCGCCGCTTTCCTTGTGGTGCATCGCGAACAGGCCAAAGCTGTGGGCGGCCCAATGGGCCTGCATGCGCGCCAGATGGGCGGCGGATTGCGCGTGGGTCATCACAGCGGGGAAATGGACCATGACCTCGGGGTCGGCGTTCATTTCGCTTAATCCGCGCTGATGAGTCGTGCCCATGCAGGTGAGGCGGAGGCGGGGTGTTTCAAGCATGGTGGCGGGCTTTGCTCCTTAGGGCATCTGCTTTTTCAGTTGCTGCGAGAAATTTGCGATTTCAGAGGCAATAACTTCGGCGGAATCCATGTTCATCATGGCAGCGGCTAGCTGCACCGAAAGCATATGGACCTCTTTGCCATTATCCATGCCAAACCACTCTTCTGAAACAGATTTTGCGGCGGTTAGATACTCTTCGGTGCGCGCTTTTATATGCGTGGGAAGGTGCTGATACTGGGCCTTATTCATCGAAAATACCTTTCAAATTGTTACAAGCGAATGCCTTCCCCTAGACGCCTTTTCAGCCTAGGATATATATAGGTATTATTTGTCTAAAAGTCGAGGTGTTGCGCGGGAAATCGGCCCACTAAAGGCTGAATTTCTTGGCGAATCCGTCGATGATATTCCGGTAGACCACCTGCATGAAGACTGAAGGTTGCTGCCCCGAAATGCGCGCGCCGAGGGCGTCTCCGGCATCAATCTCGCTGCCGCTCATTTCTTGCAAAACAGCATGACCGCAAAAAGGCACGTGCACCTCGGAATAGCCGCCCTCATGTGCCATAACCAAGCGCCCGTTGCAGAGTGTATCGGCGGTTTGCATCAGCTCACGCGTCATCAGTCGGTAGGTTTCGGCAGAGCACAGCATGCGCGAAAGCGGGTCTACGCCTGAGGCGTCAAAGCCGCAAGCGACGACGATGAGGTCGGGCTTGAAGGCGTGCAGGCGGGGCAGGACCAAGCGCTTGAAGGCATAGAGATAGCTCTCATGCCCCGCGCCCGGTGGCAGCGGGATGTTCATGTTGAAGCCTTTGCCCGCGCCCTCGCCGATGTCTTTGGTATCGCCGGTATCCAGTGGGTAGTTCTTTTCTTGGTGCAGTGAAATGGTGAGCACATCGTCACGATCATAAAAGATCGCTTCGGTGCCGTTGCCGTGGTGGACATCCCAGTCAACCACCGCCACGCGGAGCGGTTGCACGGCCTCGATAGCCACCGCAATATTGGCCAGCAGGCAAAAACCGTTGGACCATTCGGGCAAGCAGTGATGGCCGGGCGGGCGGGAAAGCGCATAGGCGTTTTGCAGCGCGCCAGCCGCCACGGCCTGCATAGCGCCAATCACGAGGCCCGTAGAAAGCGCCGCAATTTCATAGCCGCCGGGACCAAAGGGCGTGCGCAGGCCAAGCTCGCCACCGCCTGTATCACTTTTGGCTTTGAAATTGTCGAGATAGGTGGCAGGGTGGACTTTAAGGAGTTGGTCGCGCGTGGCAGGCGGGGCGGTTTGCACGGCCAGCTCATCGGCCAGCCCTGTAACCTTCATCAGGTTATAAAGCCGCCGCTTGGTTTCTGGGTTTTCTGGCAGGCCGCCAGCGGCGAGAGGTTGTACAAGGCCGCCCACGGGGGCGGTCAGGGCATAATTTCCACCTGAATGCCAAAAGCATTTTTCATCAACAAAAAATCCGGTTTTCATGGGGCACTCCTTATACCAAGAGTTTTGGCGCTTTGGGCGGGGTTCGTCAATGTGTGTTTTGAGGTGCGAAAATTGCTTGGGCTTTGGGGTTTTTTCTTAGTCTACTAAACTAGGTTAGTAGACTAAGAGATGCTCCGTATTAAGTAAGCTATAACAGCGTATTAAGCGGCGGTGCGCCATTGAGAATTCCACAGAATTCCGACAGATTAATGGAGGCCGAACTTGCGCGTTAAGGCTAGTGTATACACCCTTCGAGCGCATCGCCGATTTGCTGATAAAAGCGCGCCACAAAATCTGGCTCGCCGATAAGCGCCGCCCCAATTGGATCGAGCATCACCCGTGGTGCAGCCGGGAGCATATCAAGTGGGGCCGAAATTTCGGGGTGATTAATAATGCAAAACTGCCCATCAAGCCGGCTGATTTGCGACAGGGTGCGCGCGCCCGCCCGCGCTTCTTCATAATCGGTGAGCATGCCTGCAAGTGGCACACCTAAACGGCGCTCAATATACTGGAAAGCATCATGAGCCACCACCAGCTTAATACCGGAATCATTCATATCCGAGCCGATTTTCGTTAGCCGGTCTCTTGCAGCGACCAGCGTTTTTAGCAACGCAAACTCATTGGCGCGATAGGTCGCGGTGTTGGCGGGGTCAAGCCGGATAAGGTTTTGCGTAATTTCCAGTTCCCAGAGGATCATCTCACCCGGATCAAGCCAAAGATGGGGGTCGCTTTCGCCTCGTGGGCTTAGGTCAAAATTGCGGGCGGGCAGAGGCTCGGAGATGGTTTCTCCCAGCGAAATCACAGTATAATCGCCTTCAATTTGCGCCAACCATGGCTCCATTTCCAGCCCGACGGCAAAAACAATGTCTGAATCGATCACAGCCGAAATTTGCGAGGGGCGCAGGGTGAAATCGTGCGGTTCTACGTTGGCAGGCATCAAAGCAGCGGGTGAGCCGGTGCCACGCATTATTTCGGCTACGAGTTCAGCCAGTGGTGGAACGGTGGCAGCGACTTTGGGCGCGGCCATGAGGGGCTGCGCGCATAAGAGCAAAGCAAAAATCAGGCGCATTAGTCTTCTTTCGGCTTGGCAATTTCATAAGCGGCGAGCTTGGCGGCATCAGCGGCGGTTTGGTTTTGCGCCCGCCAATCGGCGTAGGGCATGCCATAAAACGCCTCACGGCCTTGGTCTTTGCTCATTTCCACACCAAGCTCGTTAGCGGCTTCCTGATACCAGCGGCTCAGGCAATTGCGGCAAAAGCCTGTCAGGTTCATCATGTCGATGTTTTGCACGTCACGGCGCTCATCAAGGTGGACCTTGAGGCGGCGAAAGGCGGCAGCTTCGGCTTTTAGTTGGGTTAGGTCGTCCATATTATTCTCACAAGGTTTGGATGATTTCTTTAAGCGGTTGCGCCAGAATGGCGGCCCATTTGGCTTGACCCTCGGGCGTGTCTATCAGGTCGTGTCGCAATTCGATTAGCACATGGGGGTAGTCGTTTTTGGTAGCATGGAAATACATTGTATCACCACGCAGCTCGCCTGAATACGGCTCATTGTTACCAACCGTAATCTCACGGTTGGCGCTGAGCTTTTCCATCAGCGGCACGGGCATGCGGGCGTCATCATCCCACAGCACGCCTATATGCCATGGGCGCAACGGGCGGCCATTTAGTTGGGGTGTGTAGGAGTGGATGGAGATCATTACCGGCGTTTCACCGCGCGAAGTGATCTGTGTCAGCGCTTCATCAATCGCGGCGTGATAAGGCCTGTGAAAGGCTTCAATCCGGCGCTGCTTCTCAGCGGCATCCGCATGGCGGTTGCCCTCAACGATGGTGTGGTCATAGATCTTCATCAGAATCGTCGGATCGTCTTCACCACGGTTGGGGTCTATCACAAGGCGGGAAAAACGGCTGGCCAACATCGGGGCGCTCAGCGCCTCGGCGATGAGGAGCGCAGTTTCCCGTGCGCCAATATCAAAGGCAATATGGCGGTTCATATCCGCCTCTGAAATGCCAAGGCTACCGCCATTTACACAAGGTGGCACGTGGTTGCTGGCGTGGTCACACAGCACCAGCACGTTTGATTTAGCGCCTACGTTTAGCGCCTCAAAAGCGTCGCTTTTGCTCATATTCTGGAGTCCGATTCTTTAAACTGTCACAGGGTTAATATACCCATCCGAAATTATGGGCCAGCCTATGCGACCAAAAAGCAAGGATATTTCGCCAATTCTTGACGACATCTGCGCTTTGGTGCGCTATACACGCCGAAGGCCCGCCACTTTGGCACGAAAAGAGATAAAATGACGACAGGTATACGCCGCCAGAGGAATGTCAAAATTGTGGCAACCCTCGGCCCCGCTTCAGACACTAAACAAATGATCCGCGAGCTGTTTTTGGCAGGGGCGGATGTGTTTCGCCTTAATATGAGCCATGGGACGCATGCAGATATTGAGCACCGGCACACGATTATTCGTGAGCTGGAGGTGGAGCTGAACCGGCCAATAGGCATTTTGGCAGACCTTCAGGGGCCAAAGCTGCGCTGCGGTGTGTTTGCGAAAGATAGCGAGATTCTGGTGGAAGGCACGTCTTTCCGCTTTGATCTGGACAGCACACCGGGCGATGATACGCGGGTGAACCTGCCACACACCGAGATTTTTAAGGCGCTGGAAGTTGGCTCGACGCTGTTGGTGGATGACGGCAAGATCAGCCTGACCGTTACGGCGTGCGGCGATGATTATGCCGATACCGAAGTAACGGTAGGGGGCAAAATTTCCAACCGTAAGGGCGTGAATGTGCCCGACGTGGTGTTGCCTTTGGCGGCGCTTTCGGAAAAGGATTTGGCAGACCTTGAGTTTGCCTGCGCGCTGGGCGTAGACTGGCTGGCGCTAAGCTTTGTGCAGCGGGCGTCTGACGTTTTGCAGGCTAAAGAACTGGCCAAAGGGCGGGCTTCGATTATTTCGAAAATCGAAAAACCGGCTGCCGTGGATGCGTTTGAAGAGATTTTGGCCGTGACCGACGGCATTATGGTCGCACGCGGCGATTTGGGCGTGGAACTGCCTGTGCAAGCCGTGCCGCCGATTCAAAAACACTTGGTGCATGCTTGTCGGCGCGTTGGTAAGCCGGTGATTGTGGCGACACAAATGATGGAGAGCATGATCAGCTCGCCGGTGCCGACACGGGCCGAGGTTTCGGACGTGGCGCAGGCGATTTACGAGGGCGCAGATGCGGTGATGCTGTCGGCGGAAAGCGCGGCGGGGGATTATCCGATTGAGGCCGTAACCACCATGAATAATGTGGCGGTTGAGGTCGAGAAAGACGAAATGTATCGCGCGGGGCTTGAGGCCTCTCACACGCCGAGCCGCGCACGGGTAGCGGATGCGATTAGTGCAGCGGCGCGGGAAGTTGCGGAAACCACGGATATTAAGGCGATTGCGAGCTTCACGCAATCTGGCACCACGGCAATGCTGGCAGCGCGCGAGCGCCCGCGGGTGCCGATTATTGCCATTACACCCGTGCCGAAAACCGCGCGGCGGTTGGCTTTGGTCTGGGGGCTGCATTGCGTGGTGTCTGGCGAAGTTGCGCGCTTTAAAGAAGCGGTGATTAGCGCGGCCAAAGCGGCCAAAGAGGCCGGATTTGCCAGTGAAAATGATATGATCGTTATTACAGCAGGCGTGCCGTTTAACACGCCGGGCACCACCAACATTCTGCGGGTGGCCCCGGTGAATGAGAAGCTGATTTATGGCAGCGAGCTAGATTAGCCAAGCGCGGCTGGGTTCCTAAGCTTTTGCAGAAACTGAATTGAAAGCGTGTTCCTGACTATCTAAACTCCGGTGCTAACGCACCGGACCGCGCCTCGGCTTCGCCTCGGTGGCGGCGCGCCAGCTTTTGTGCTTGGTGCGAGGTTAGTTTTGCGCCGCCGTCGACCGTCAGTGTTGTTACGGGGGTTAAAGGGGATGAGCCGGTTTTGCGGGAAACACGCCTCTGCGTCTGCCAAATACGCAAAGGTAACAGCGCAGCGCGGGCGAGGCACCGCCACACACACTATGGTTGACGCGCCGCACCGAGCCGAAGGCGAGGCCACGCCCAACGGGAGGGCTCGTTTTGCGCAGCAAAATGGGGCCCGACGGGCGGGAGAGCTTGTAGCCGCGCGCTAGATCAACCCGATTTTGCGGCGGATATCTTCGTCTTTTAGCGCGATCTCTTCACCGCAGTAATCTGCTGCCGCACCTGTGGCCAGCCATGCAATTGCGCGGGCGGGCCAGGCCGCCGGGATATGGGCTGACGGGTCCATTTCACTGACCGGATTAATGCCAGAGGCCTTTATACGCACCTGCATATCGGTGGCCACGGTGCCGGGGCTTAGGCCGACCACGCAAATATTTGAGCCTTCGGTTTCCAGATGGGCTTGGCGGGTAAGCATCGCAGCACCAGCTTTTGCGGCGCAATAGTGGCTCCAGCCCTCAAGCGGTTGATGCGCCGCGCCAGAGGAGATATTAATCACCAGCCCTGCGCCTTGCTTTTCCATAATTGGGAGGACGGCGTGCAACCCGTAATAAACCGCGTTTAGGTTGGTTTCCATGGTTTTAGCCCATGCGCGTGGATCACTATCGGTAATGCGGGCGATCGGGTCTATCACACCGGCATTTTGCACTAGAATATCAACGCTGCCGAAGGTTTCCATACAGCGGCGGACCACGGTTTCAACCCCTAAATAACGCGCCATATCAGAGGCGAGGAAGGCTGCTTTGCCGCCGCTCTCATTGATCTTTGCCGCAATCGCCTCAATGGCGTCTCTTGAGCGGGCGGTGAGAAAGACCTGCGCGCCCTTTGCGGCCAGCTCGTAAGCAGTGGCCTCGCCTATGCCTCGACTGGCACCGGTGATGATAGCGGTTTTTCCTGATAGCGGCATAGGGGACTCCTTTTTTGCCATGGTGCGGCAAGGGAGCCTTGGGTGCAAGGCCGAAGTCATCTCGCTTAGCTGACTGACTTTACTAAACTAGTTGGGGTGTATCCCCCTGACATACATACGGTAGCGTCATTCCTATATATAATACATGAAACAAACATACATACGCCAGTTCTTTCAGCAATTCTCAACCGATGAAGCTTGTCTTGAGCATTTGTTCAATGTCCGCTTTAGTCAGGGCCATAAATGTTCCAAGTGTGAGCGCTCCGCAAAATGGTATCGCCTTAAGTCTGAGCAAGCCTATTCATGCCAGTGGTGTGGTAATCACTTGCACCCAATGGTTGGTAGCATATTTGAGAAAAGCCGCACCCCATTGCAGCTATGGTTCTATGCGATCTATTTATTACCACCTCGCGCCATGGCGTAAGCTCAAAGGAACTGCAAAGGCAGCTTGGGTAACATACAAGACCGCTTGGCGCATGGGCTCGCTAATACGCAAGCATATGGCCGCTATCGACGGTGATAACCCCATTTGGTGGCGAAGGTGTGGTCGTTGAGGTAGATGAAACCTATATTGGCGGCTACAAAAAAGGCGCAAAGGGTCGCCCAACCGATAAAGCTATCGTGAAATTGAATGCCCCTAGATTTGTAGACACCTTGTTTGTTAATTTTGGAAGCAAGGAGGGCACTATGTTCAGACACAGATTTACGGAAGAGTTTAAGCGCGATGTGGTCGCACAGGTGGTTGATCGGGGGTATGCGGTCAGCGAAGTTGCAGAGCGGCTGGGGATT
>WTAL01000122.1 GCA_013139635.1 Paracoccaceae bacterium | reverse complement strand
GGGGTTAACGTGGCTCATGCGCTTAGTTGCTGCCGAGGAAGGACTCGGCACTAAAGTTGCCAACATTTCCAAGGAACTGCTCAAAGAAAGTCAGTTTGCGGCCATCGGTTACGGTCACATTCCGGTCAAGGTCAATCAGGCGGCCATCTGCCAGCCCATACCGCTCAATTTGCGCAACGCGATCACCGCTGAAAGTGATGGCCACAATCTGGCGCTCAATTTCTTTTGGCGCCAAAAAGGCCACCCGCCGCACTTTGGACGAAATGTAATACCAAGCATTTGAGCCTGCCAGCCCGCGCGTGGTTGGTTGGCCAAGTCGCGCCAAAACGCTCCCTTGCGCATCCCCAACCGCAACACTGGCAACCACTTCAGCCACCGGCACATAGCCGTGAACATCCACTTTAGGCACGCAACCCGCTACCAGCAAACTCGCCCCAAACAGCGGCACAACTAAAAACTTTTTCATATCACCCTTGCTCATACGGTTTTCACGGCACATATACTCTCCCCTAATCGGGGGATTTCCCCTATGTTCCATATTCATGAGGCTGACGCAAGCAATGCGCCGCCAAAACCGGAAAGATACGTGGTAAATGGCCGATACGCTCCCACCCGCGCCCTTTGAGCGCCCCAAAGAAGTAGAACGCCTGCGCGCGCATAAGGCGATAACATTTGATGTGACCCCAACGGAGGCCGAAGCTGAGGCCATTCGGGAGGCGCTTGGCTTGCGCGGCTTGCGTAAAATGCGCTTTGAGGGCGCGCTTTCGCCCATTGGCAAGCGCGGCTGGCTGGTGGAGGGCTCTTTGGGAGCCTCAATCACGCAAGAATGTGTGGTGACGCTTGAGCCCGTGAAGGCCCGAATCGAGGCCGAAGTAAGCCTGCGATTTTTGCCGGAAGCCATGATCGAAGACGACACCCCCGAAGACGTAATTGAAGATGACGTGGAGCCGCTTGGCCCGATCATTGATCTTGGGCATGTGGCCGTTGAGGCGCTGCTGCTGGCAATGCCCGATTACCCGCGTGCAGGCGCCACCGCGCCGCTGCGGGTAACGGCCGAGCCGGAAGGCGCGGAACCGATTAAGGACGAAGAAACCAAGGCCTTTGCGGGCCTCGGGGCTTTGCGTGATAAAATGGCGGGTAATGATGACGGCGCTTAAAACACTGCTTTGCGTATTTGTGGCGGGCGCGCTTGGCGGGCTTACCAGCGGCCTTGTGGTCTGGCTGTTTGGCGCTATTGGCCTCACACCGGCCACCGGCTTTAACATGGTGCCTGATCTGACTTTCGGTTGGATGTCGGGGCGGGTGTTTGCCAGCGGCATTTGGGGAATCATCTTTTTAATCCCGATCTATACCGCCTCGCCGCTTAAAAAAGGCGCGGTGCTGGGCATTTTGCCGTGGCTCTCCAGCATCTTATTCTTTTTGCCCTATAAAATGGACGCAGGGTTCTTTGGCTTGGCGCTCGGAAACGGCACGCCTTTATGGACGCTATTTTTCGGCGTTTTCTGGGGCATAACCGGAACTTTGTTTCTGGCGCGTGTCTGCCCGACGCTAAAATTTCGGTAGTTCTAGTGGGGCCGTGAGCTGCGCCATTTAGCCCTTGCGGTTTGGGCAAAAAAGGCTATGTTCCGCGCTTCTATTCCCTTTTCGGGTTTGCATAGTCAGGCTTTTCCTGCTACGTCCGCCCGAAGAGATAATCACGCGCGGTTTTACCGCTATTTAAAAGGCTTGAAGCTAATGGCTGTTCCAAAGAGTAAAATCACCCGCTCCAAGCGTGGCATGCGTCGCGCACACTTGGCTCTTAAGGGTGCAAACCCTAATGAGTGTTCAAACTGTGGCGAGCTTGTACGCCCGCACCACGTTTGTGGCGCTTGTGGCCACTATTCTGACCGTGAAGTCATTGCGATGGTTGAGGAAATCGACCTGGACGAAGACGCGGCGTAAAAACTGCGGGGGTGGTTTGGCATGGCAGAAACTGATTACCAGATACCCCAAGGCAACGCCCCCACCGTCATCTCGATAGATGCAATGGGGGGCGATAGCGGCGTGAAAGCCGTGATTGGCGGGATGGAAAAATCCTCCCGCACATACCCCGATATCAAGTTTATTGTGCATGGTGATGAGGCAGAGATTATTCGCTGCCTCAAACGCAAGCCTGAATTGGCGGCGGTAACAGAGATTCGCGCCACCACAGATGTGATTAAGATGGACGACAAACCCTCAGCCGCTTTGCGCGGGGGTAAAAAGTCATCCATGTGGGCGGCGATTGCCACGCTGAAAGAAGGCGCGGCGCAGGCCACGGTTTCTTGTGGCAATACGGGCGCGCTGATGGCGATGTCGACCATTCAGCTCCGCAAAACCCCCGGGGTAAACCGCCCCGCGATCGCGATTCTTTGGCCTTCGACCAATAAGCAGGGCTATAATATTCTGCTCGATGCTGGTGCCGATATTAAGGCCGACCCGCAAGACCTGCTGAAATACGCCATTATGGGCGCTTCCTATGCCCGCAACGGTTTTGGCCTGCGCCAGCCCCGCGTGGGGTTGCTGAATGTAGGCACCGAAGAGTTTAAAGGCCGCGTAGAGCTGCAAGACGCTGCCAAGCTGATTGGCACCGTGGCCACCTCGTCTGATTTCCAATTTGTTGGCTTTGTTGAGGGCTCTGATATTCCCTCAAGCCGCGTGGATATTATCGTGACCGACGGATTCACGGGCAACATTGCCCTGAAAACGGCTGAGGGCACGGCGCGGCAGGTATCTGACCTGTTGAAAGCCGCCTTTAACCACACGCTACTCTCCCGCCTCGGGGCGCTTTTTGCGCTCACGTCTTTGAAGCGGTTGAAAAACCGGATAGACCCGCGCCGTGCTAACGGTGGCGTTTTTCTTGGCTTGAATGGCACAGTCGTAAAATCCCACGGCGGGGCGGATGCTACGGGCGTGGCGGCAGCGATAAAGCTGGCTTACGACCTCGCACAAAATGATTTTTCCGAAAAGCTCTCGGCACGGGTGGCCTCTGGCCTCGCGGCCAGCAAAGATGTGCTTTCCAATATTGATGAGGCGCAAACATGAGCGTGACAAGAGCCGTGGCCATTGGCTGCGGGCATTACCTGCCCGAACGCGTAGTAGAAAACGCCGAGTTTGAAAAGACGCTGGATACTTCGGACGAGTGGATTCGCGCCCGCACCGGCATTGAGCGCCGGCATTTTGCGGCTGAAGGCGAGCTGACCTCTGACCTTGCCCTAAAGGCCGCCCAGAATGCGCTGGCCAGTGCAGGGCTTGAGGCGAGCGACCTAGACGCCATCG
>WTAL01000176.1 GCA_013139635.1 Paracoccaceae bacterium | reverse complement strand
TTGTGGATGTTTTGAGCCATGTTGAGGATGCGTTCCTGACGGAAAACGGAATTGAAAAGGGGATTATGACCCTGATTGATCGTGACCGCGCGACGGCGATTTATGAGAAAACCGGCCCTTCGACGGAAATTTCTGGCGGGTCGGCGGCGAATACCATTGCGGGCTTGGCGCAAATGGGTGGCCGGACGGCTTATGTGGGCAAAGTGAAAGACGACCAGCTCGGCGCGATTTTTGCGCATGACCTTCGGGCGCAGGGTGCGACGTATGAAGTGCCTTTGGCGAGCGCTGACCACGCGGCTGAAACGGGCCGCTGCATGGTAATGGTAAGCCCTGACGCAGAGCGCTCGATGAACACATACCTTGGCGTTTCGGAGTTTTTAACGCCGGACGATATTGACGAGGCCATGATGGCCGATGCCGACTGGATTTACCTTGAGGGCTATCGCTTTGACGGGCCGGAAAGCCACGCGGCTTTTGCCAAGGCGATTGCGGCCTGTAAAAGCACGGGCGGGCGGGTTTCGCTGACGCTGTCGGACCCGTTTTGCGTAGAGCGCCATCGGGATGCGTTTCGGGAGATGATCCGTGATCATGTGGACCTGCTGTTTTGCAACGAGCATGAAATGCGGGCGATGTATCAGGATGAAGACCTGAGCGTGGCGCTGCGGTTGGCGGCTCAGGACGTGGACACGGTGG
This sequence comes from Paracoccaceae bacterium, assembly GCA_013139635.1. Lineage (GTDB taxonomy): Bacteria > Pseudomonadota > Alphaproteobacteria > Rhodobacterales > Rhodobacteraceae > UBA3077. The sequence continues at coordinate 12,120 of WTAL01000176.1, read as the reverse complement.
CCTGCACTGTGGGGGCTGACGGCGCCTATATTTGGCGCGACGGCGTAGAGGTGCATGCGCCTGCGGACCCTGTGCACATTGTGGATGTGACGGGAGCGGGTGATTTGTTTGCGGCGGGGTTCTTTTATGGTGAGCTGAATGGGTTTGACACGCTGACAACAGGCCGGATGGGCTGTGTGGCGGCGGGGGAAATCATCAGCCATATTGGGGCGCGGCCAGAGGCGGACTTGAAAGCGCTATTTGCTAAGCATGACCTGGTTTAGGGGCTGAAAAATGGCGTATGAATACGATAGCGAGAATATTTTTGCGAAGATTTTGCGCGGGGAAATTCCAAATTCGACCGTGGCTGATAGCGCGCATAGCTTGGCATTTCGGGATATTGCGCCAGCCGCACCAGAGCATATTTTAGTAATCCCTAAAGGGGCTTACGTGAATTTCGACCATTTTGGCGCGGATGCTTCGGACGCCGAAATTGTGGACTTTAGCCGGATGATAGCCAAGATCACTCGTGAAGTTGGCGTGGCAGAAATTTCGGGTGGCGAAGGCTATCGGCTGATCACCAATGCAGGGGCGCACGGGGTGCAGGATGTGCCGCATTTCCATGTGCATATACTTGGTGGCCGGCGGCTGGGGCGGATGATCTCAGCTTAACCACGCGGCGCGTCTGGCGTTGTGCTGTTTGGCGAGGGTTTTCCCGCGCCGCCCTGCAACCTTTGCGCCCGTTGCCACAAACACCGAGGCCTCAGCGCGGCGCGGGTGGGGCCTCGCCAAGCAATACAATGCTAGACGCGCCGCTATGGCGTCGCACACGCATTTTTTCCGTTTGGAAAAAAGCCGCCCGCAGGGCGTATGGGCGGTGGGAGTAAGTGCGGAGTTGCTGCGAAAAAAGAAATCGGGAACCTTTTGGGTCTGACAGGCGTCTTTAGGGTGTCGAAGGAAACAAAAGGACGGTAGTCTTGATGATGAATATGTTAAATATGCCTGATGAAATAGCGCGCTTGCGGGCTGGCCATACGCCGGCTTTTGAGCAAATAATCCGCACCCATAACCAGCGGCTATTCCGCCTTGCTCGCGCCATTTTGCGTGATGCGTTTGAGGCGGAGGACGTGGTGCAGGAGGCTTATATCAAGGTGTTTTCTGACCTTGATAGCTTTGCCGAAGTTACAGACCCGGGGGCGTGGCTGGCGCGGGTAACCACCAATCTTGCGCTTTCAAGATTACGCCAGAAAAAGCGCAATGCCCGCCTGATTGACTCTCTTAAAATTGAGCTGCCTACCGGAGCTTCCCTCATGACCGCCGAAACACAAACCGCCCAAACCCAAATTCGCCACCTGCTGGAGCGGGAAATTGATGCTCTGCCAGATGGGTTTCGCGAGGTTTTTGTGCTGCGTTTAGTTGAGGATCTGTCGGTGAGTGAAACAGCCGAGGTGCTGGGGATTTCACCACAAACGGTTAAGAGTCGCCTTAACCGTGCCCGCGCCAAAATTCAGCACGCGATTAAAGCGCAACTTACGGTGGCCTCGTTGCAGGTGTTTCCGTTTGCGGGGGTGCATTGTGACCGGATTACCGCCAACACCTTGCAGCAGCTTAAGGCGGCGGGCATTACCTAGGCATCATCCAGTCTGCCGTTCTTTTGGGTCTTTCGACATTCCCTCCAACAAAGGACTGAAATGATGAAGAAAACTATGATTGCGCTGGCTTTGCTCGCCAGCCCCGCCCTTGCCGAAAATGCCGCCATGATGGCGCCTCCCGGTGGGGCATACCAAGCGGTGAGTGACCTTGTGGAATTGCCGGAATTTATCCCCGGCCTTGGCAGCGTTTATGTGGACCCAACCACACTTCCGGTTGGCCCGTTTGCCGCGTATGATCGCACCGGCCACCTTGTGAGCACCGTCTATATGGTGCCGTTGGCGGCTATGAATGCCCACGAGCAATTTAAGGCGCTAGGGGTCGCAGGCACCGAGGTTAACAGCGTAGATATTTACTATAACGCGGGCCATCCCGGCGTGGCGGAGCCGCATTATCACATAACGCTTTGGCATGTGACCCCTGCCAGCGCCGAGCTTGAATAATGTTTAGCCGTCGCGCATTTATCCTTTCAGGCGCGCCGCTTTTGGCGGGCCTGATACTGCCCCGATATGCCTTTGCCGCCCCGCAAACCCACACCATTACAATGGAGAGCGATACCCTTGGCAGCAAAGTTTGGTTTGGCCCTGTGGGACTGCTGGTGCAACCCGGAGACACGGTGAGGTGGGAAATTCGCAGTAATGTGCATAGCGTTGCGGCATATCACCCTGCAAATGAGGGCCATGCGTTGCGCATTCCTGAGGGAGCCGCGCCGTGGGATAGCGGATATTTGCTGAACCCCGATGACAATTTTGAGGTGACCCTGACCGTGCCCGGGGTTTATGACTATTACTGCGCGCCGCACGAGTTTGCGGGTATGGTTGGGCGGATTGTTGTTGGGAATGGCGCGGCGGCGAAAGATTGGAGCGATGTGCCTGATGACGTGCGCGCTGCCTTTCCGGAGGTGGGAGAGATTATGGCGAAGAGAGCGGTGCATGTGGGCGAATAACTTCGCCCGCGCACGCAAAATTTGGCCGCTTATGCGGGCCTTGGTTTATCTCGACTGAGGGGCCTAACCCCCTGGTTTTTCGGCGGGAGTGCGCCGGGGGTTTGCAGTGGTTTGTGCCGGTCATCTGCACCTAAGTTCTTACCTGCGCTTGCTTTTCGAAGCACCAACCCTGAGCCAAAGGGCGGATTTTTAAACCTCTAGAGTAAGCGCGGGCCTCGCTCGCACGGCAAGCCCTTTTTCAGCTAGGCCGCTATGCGCGTAGAAAATAAAATGCCCGACACAATCCACTCCCGGGCCTTACGGCCCGCTTAGGCATGTAAGGGAATTTAGACCAATTTTATAAAATTGCAGTGAACGGGGCGCGCGGTCTAGTTGGCATAGGCGCAACGGGTTTTTTCTATGCAACCTATAGTGGCTCGAAAACTACTAACCTAGGTTAGTATCTATCGAAAAGCACGAAATACTTATGTTAAACAATAGGTTGTGGATGACTAGGGGGAGGTTATTGTTGGGATAACCACGTAAAAGCTGGTTTGTCTTGGCCTGAGTGGCTGCGGAGCCCCAGCGTGCCAAGGTAACTGGAAAAGCAAGGGTTTGAGACACCGTAATACTGGTTATAAAAGGCGAGTTCTCCAGCGGGGCGGTCGTGCAGCCACACCAGCATGGCGAGTGGAATGCCGGCTTTTCGTGTTTCAAGCGCGCTGAATAGCTCTTGGAAATATTGCAATTGCAGCGCTTCGGACGCGCCGCAGCCACCGGAGGGATAGCCGGTTTCGGTGAGGAAAACGGGTTTGCCCTCGGCGAGGGCAATCATTCCGTCAAGTTGGGAGCTGATGTCCTCGGGCGGAAGGACGCGGAAGCTGGAATCCAGTGGGTAATAATTGATGAAGATGGCATCGGCGGCGGCGTTTGCCCTTAGGGCGCTGCTGCGCAGGGGGCCTTGGAAGCCGTGCCACTGGGTCGTGAAGCCGATGGGGGTGCCGGGGCGGATAGCTTGCACAGCGGTTTTTGCGGCTTTGAAGAAGTTGCTGAATTCTGCCCAATCGCGCGCATTGGTGAGCACGCCGTCAACCTCGTTGCCGATGGAAATGGCGACAAGGTCGGTATCTTCGAGGCGGGAAAGCACTTCGGCGGCATAGGCGGTAAAGGCGCTGATGACGCGGGGGTCATCAAACGGGAGGGCGCGGAGGGCTTCGGGGCGGCGATCTGTGACGGTGTCGATGACGGCGAACGAAAGCAGTAGGCCCATGTTTTTGCTGGGGTAATAGCCGTTGGCGATGGTGGGCCAGTCAAACTCCGGGGCGTAGGTGCTGCCTTGCATGGCTTCGTCCCAAAACAGCGTGAGGGAGGTGACGGTGGCTCCAGCGCTAATGGCTTGGTTGACGTCGGCGTCATAATCATTGGCGTTGGATTCGGTGATCGCAATGCCGATGGTTTGGGCGGGGGCGAGGCTGGCGAGGGTTAGAAATGCGGCGGTGAGGAGCTTATACATGTTGATCCATTAGAATTGGGTTTCCGTCGGGGTCTTCCAGAATAATGCTAGCCGGGCCGGAGCCTTCTTCGGCTTGGGTGAGCAGCTTTAGGCCCTCTGCCAAGAGCTTTTTCTGGAGATCTCGGATGTCTTCAAAGTCACCAAGGGTGTTGGCATCTTGGTCCCAACCGGGATTAAACGTAAGCATATTTTTATCAAACATACCGTGGAATAGGCCGATGATGATGTGATCATTTTTCATGATCAGCCAATTATCTTCGACCTTGCCGGAAGTTTCAAAGCCGAGATTTTCATAGAAGGTTTTGGAGGCGGCTAGGTCTTTTACCGTAAGGCTGATGGAAAATGCGCCAAGTTGCATGGGCGTGCTCCCTGATTGTTATGATTATAGCGCTAGGGTAGCGGAATTTGGCAGTCCGTCAAGCATCACCCCTTGAGGGGCGGGCGGGAACGTGGCAAACTGCGGGCAAAGCAAAGGATGAAGCCATGACCATTGAAGCGCCGGAAGTTGAGATTGTTGAGAAAACCAGCGTGAGTTGTGATGGCGGCGGGGAGCATCCGAAAGTGTGGATGACCATTGCCGAGGAGATTGGCTTTGTGGAATGCGGCTATTGCGACAAGCGCTTTGAGCTGAAGAAAGACTAAACTCGAAAATTTGCGCGGTGCAGCCTGCTTCCTGTTGGAGGCGGGGTGGTTTTGTGCGAGAGTTGGGAAAAAGGGGAAAGCGTATGAGCAGCGAAAAATTTGGCAAGGGGCATCATCTGCAATTGATTGATGGCTCGGGGTTTATCTTTCGGGCTTTTCATGCGCTGCCGCCGCTGACGCGCAAATCTGACGGGCTGCCGATTGGGGCCGTGGCTGGGTTTTGCAACATGCTTTATAAGCAGGTGGAAGATAACGCGGGGCATGATGCGCCAACGCACGTGGCCGTGATTTTTGACGCGAAGGGTAAGACTTTTCGCAGCGGAATTTATCCGGCTTATAAGGCGAATAGGCCGCCCGCACCGGAAGGTCTCGTGCCGCAGTTTCCGATTATTCGTGATGCCACGCGGGCGTTTAACTTGCCCTGTATCGAGATGGAGGGCTTTGAGGCCGACGATATAATTGCTACTTATGCCGTGCAGGCGCGGGATGCTGGCGGGCGGGTGACGATAATATCATCCGATAAAGACCTGATGCAGCTGGTGGGCGGCGGCGTGGAAATGCTGGACCCGATGAAGAATAAGCGCATTGGCATTGAGGAAGTTGAGGAGAAGTTTGGCGTGGGGCCGGACCGCGTGGTGGACGTGCAGGCTTTGGCGGGGGACTCAGTGGATAACGTGCCGGGGGCGCCCGGGATCGGGATTAAGACGGCGGCGCTTTTGATTAATGAATACGGAGACTTGGAGGAGTTGCTGGCGCGGGCTGAGGAGATTAAGCAGCCTAAGCGGCGGCAGACGTTGATTGATAATGTTGAGCAAATTCGGACGAGCCGAGAGCTAGTTTTGCTTCGGCAGGATTTGGACATGCCCGAGGCGATTGAGGAATTTGAGCTGCGGGAGCCGGAGGCGGAGGCCTTGCTGCCGTTTTTGGCGGAGATGGAATTCCGGACGCTAACGAATAGGGTTGCGGCTAAGCTGGGGGCGGAGGCGCCTGCGATTAAAGACGCTGAACCGGAGGCGCACGCGGTGCCGACGTTGGACGTGAGCGCGGGGGCGATCGCGTTTGATCATGCGAAGTATGAAACGGTTGCCACGGCGGAGGCCCTTCGGGCCTGGATTGAGAAGATTTATGTGCGGGGCTGGGTGGCGTTTGATACCGAAACCACGGGGCTGGACGAAATGCGGGTGGACCTTGTGGGGGTTTCGCTGGCCGTTGAACCGGGCAGCGCGTGCTATGTGCCGCTGGCGCATGTGTCGGGCGAGGGCGACCTTTTTGGCAGTGCTGAACGCGCCGAGGGGCAGATGGATTTTGCTGAGGCGCTGGCGATTTTGAAGCCGATGCTGGAGGACGAAAGCATTGTGAAAATTGGCCAGAATATGAAGTATGATGTGAAGATCATGGCGCGGCAGGATGTTGAATTGGCACCGATTGAAGACACGATGTTGATGAGCTATGCGCTGAACGGCGGGGTGCATCGGCATGGGATGGACGAGCTTTCAACCCGCTATTTGGGGCATACGCCTATTCCGATTAAGGGGCTGATTGGCACGGGGAAATCGGCGATTACCTTTGATAAGGTAGCGATTGCGGAGGCTTCGCCTTATGCGGCGGAGGATGCGGATATTACCCTGCGCCTTTGGCAGGTGTTTAAACCGCGGCTGGTGGCCGAGGGCATGAGCACGGTTTATTATACGCTGGAGCGGCCGCTGGTGCCGGTGCTGGCCGAAATGGAAATGCACGGAATTAAGGTGGACAGGGCGCAGCTGGCGGCGATGTCTAATAGCTTTGCGCAGGATATGGCGGGGCTTGAGGGCGAGATAAAGGCGCTGGCGGGGCGGGAATTTAACGTGGCGTCGCCCAAGCAGTTGGGCGAGATTTTGTTTGATGAAATGGGGCTTGCGGGGGGCAAGAAGGGGAAAACGGGGGCCTATGCGACGGGGGCCGATATTCTGGAAGACTTGGCTGCCGAGGGCAATGAACTGCCCGAAAAGGTGCTGGAATGGCGGGGGATGGCGAAGCTGAAAAGCACGTATACCGATGCTTTGCAGGCGCATATTCACCCTGAAACGGGGCGGGTTCACACCAGTTATGTGATTTCGGGAGCCACCACTGGGCGGCTGGCCTCGACCGACCCTAATTTGCAGAATATTCCGGTGCGCACCGAGGCGGGGCGGCGGATACGAGAGGCTTTTGTGGCGGCTGAGGGCTGCACTTTGGTGAGCTTGGATTATAGCCAGATCGAGCTGCGGATTTTGGCGCATATTGCGGAAATTGACAGCCTAAAGCAGGCGTTTTTGGATGGGCATGATATACATGCAATGACCGCGAGTGAGATGTTTGACGTGCCGATGGACGAGATGACGCCGGATATTCGGCGGCAGGCCAAGGGGATTAACTTTGGCGTGATTTATGGGATTTCGGGCTTTGGGTTGGCGCGAAACCTGCGGATTTCGCGGAAGGAAGCGCAGGGGTTTATTGACCGCTATTTTGAGCGTTTTCCGGGGATACGCGCTTATATGGATGCCACCGTGGCGGGGGCCAAAGAAAAGGGCTATGTGGAAACGCTGTTTGGGCGGCGAATTCACACGCCCAATATTAGCGCCAAGGGGCCACATGCGGGCTTTGCCAAGCGGGCGGCGATTAATGCGCCTATTCAAGGGACTGCAGCGGATATTATCCGGCGGGCGATGGTGCGGATGCCTGACGCTATAGCGGGGCTGCCAGCGAAAATGCTGCTACAGGTGCATGATGAACTTATCTTTGAGGTTGAGGATGCGGCGGTAGAAGATACTATTACAGTTGTGCGAGATATCATGGAGAATGCGGCTGAACCGGCGGTGAAGATTAATGTGCCGTTGGTGGTGGATGCAGGTGTGGGGCAGAGCTGGGCGGAGGCGCACTAGAGAATGAATGAAGATATAAGTTTGGTTCCAGAATACTTGGCCGCCGTTGAATTAAATTCAACGGCAAAAAAGAATTTCCCTAAGCTTGGAATGAAAGCCTATTTAGGTATTTCTGTTGTGATGGCAGCATTAGCATATTGGGCGGGATTCCATTCGTCGGGCGTTGCTATATTGATAGGATTTTATATTTATTGGAGTGAGTCAAAAAAGGCGCGAGCTAGGATTATTGGTGAATATGAAAATATGCGCAATAGCTGGGTGGAGCATGGTAGAGAGCTAGGTCAGCTGGATACTATTTGCTCGGATGTGTTTGCCTTAAAGAACGTGTAATAGGTTTAGGCTGAGTTGGGATAAGTATGGATTATCAAAAGATTAACAGCCGGTGGATTTACGGGCTGGTGCTTCAGGTGTTTGGGCGCAATTTGGTGACGTTTATCATTATTGCGTTTCTCAACACGGTGTTTGCGGTTGCCTCGGGGTTTGTGCCGTTTATGGGCATTGGGAGCGTGATTGCGACGGTTTACCTTGGCGGGGTTAGCTTTATGGTGGCGCATAAAACGATTTTGCAGGGGGCGGTGCTTTCTCCGGGGGAGGCTTTTGCTTTTACGCCGCAATCCAAAACCTATTTTTGGCAGTACCTGTTTATAATCGGCATACCCGCCGTCTTGGGGTTTATCGGCGGGATCGCAATGTTTTTGAGTGAAAACCTGCCGTTTGAACCGGTGATTATGGTGATAATCTGGGGGGGCGTTACCTCGGGGATTTATTACCTCGTGATGGCCTTTTTTGGCACCAGCCTTGTGGCCACAGCGGTGGGGGGCGACGGGATGATGATGGTTTCGCGCGGGCGGGAAACGTTTTTTTATAGCTTAACACGGCTGATCCTTCTGCCATCGCTGGCTTTGGGCGCTTTTGGGGCGGCTGTGTATTACGTGCTGTTTCGCGGGGATGCTATGGGCGTTGAAGGTTTGGCGCCTATGTTTGGCGACAACGCAAATGACGCGATTCTAACGCTTTTGCTGCTGAGTGTGGCGGCACAACTTGTGGCCATATTGTTTAACATGATCACAGCGGTGATTGTGACCAAGGCTTTTTTGCTGGCCGAGGTGCGGTTGGCGCTAAAGGGCCAACCGACCGAGTGGGGCAAGCAGGCCTTTGGGATAACGGATCAGACGCGTGGTGTGGTTTACCGCTAGCGGTTATTGCAGGTAGCGGGTCGGGTCTACGCTTTCGGTGCCAACGCGCACTTCAAAATGCATGATTGGCGGGTCTGCCGGAGCGGTTTTGCCGATGGCTTGGCCTTGGGTTACGGTGTCCCCCTTGGCGACGGTCACAGCGGTGACGCGGCCATAAACAGTCATCAAATCATTTGAGTGGCGGATGAGGACGATGGTGCCGAGGCCGCCGAGGCTGTCGGACACAAGCGCCACGGTGCCTTCACCTGCCGCGCGCACGGTGGCGTTGGCGGCGGTGGCGTAATCTAGGCCCTCATTTTTATTGCGGCCTGTGGGCTGGTAGCCACGCGCAATGCTGCCGCTGACGGGGGAGACAAACGGGGCGTTGGCGTTCACGGCGGGGGTCGGCGCGGGTGCGGGAGCTGGAACCGGCGCAGGGGTTGGTGCCGTAACTTCGGGTGCAGCCGGGGCCGGGGCGGCGGGTGCTGGGGCCGCGATATTATCGGTATCGGCCACAGGGATGATGAGCTGCTGGCCCGCGCGGATGCCGAGGTTTGGCCCGAGGCCATTCCAGGAGGCCAGCGCGGTGACGGATACGTTATATTGGCGGGCAATCTCGAAGGCGGTTTCGCCGGATTCTACGCGGTGGCGTAGGGGCTCGGTGGGGGAGCCGACCTCGGCAGGCTGGCTGCTGGGGGTGGCGCTCTCAATGGCGGTTTCGGCGATATCGGCTGACCAGCCGGAGGGGGAGCTGACGAGGGAACCGCCGACATTTTGCGGCAGCACAAGCACTTCGCCAGTGCGGGGGCTGTAGCTTTCGGGCAGGCCATTGGTGTTGGCGAGCTCGCTGGCAGACAGGCCCACGCGGCGGGCCATGCTGGCAATGCTGTCGCCCTCGGTGGCGACGATGACTTGGTAGGACTCGTAGGTGATGACGCCTCGGCGGTCTGCCGCTGGTCTGTCTATCGACGGAATGGCGTCAGCATTGCGCTGAAAGGGCGTTGTGATGCGACTAAGATCAATGCCGTTTTCACAGGCAGCGGTGAAGGAAAACACGGAAATTGCCGTGCCAATTTTAAGGAAACTGGTAATGCCCATATCGTTAAGCCCTTGTTTAAGCTTGATTATTACGCCGGTTCTCCGGCTTTAATGCTCGGTGAGGCTATGCGGTATCTTCCGCAATTCCCTCAAGGAGAGGCACAAAACGCACCTCGCCCAATTCTGTATACTCTAACCCACTATCCGATTTTTCGATTTTAATCAATGTTTGAACCATATCGGACTGGCCAACGGGCAAAACCATGATGCCGCCCACACGAAGCTGCTTCAGGAGCAGCGCGGGGGGGTCTTCCGAGGCGGCGGTAAGGAGGATGCGGTCAAACGGGGATTGTTCGGGCAGGCCAAGCGAGCCGTCGCCGGTGATAACGGTGACATTGCCAAGGTCAAGCGCTTTGAGGCGCTTGGCGGCGAGGCGGGCGAGGGGGCGGTGGCGCTCGATGCTGTAAACTCGGCGGGTGAGCTTGGCGAGAATGGCGGCTTGGTAGCCGCTGCCGGTGCCGATTTCGAGCACTTTGCAGCGCGGCGTGATTTCCAGCGCTTGAGTCATTTGGGCCACAACCGAGGGCTGGCTGATGGTTTGACCGCAGTCTATCGGCAGGGGCGTGTCGGCATAGGCGCGGGGCTGGAAGGTGCCTTCCAGAAAGGCCTCACGCGGTATGGCTTCCATGGCTTTGAGCACGCGGGCATCGGTGATGCCCTTGCTGCGCAGGCCGAGGATGAACTGCATTTGGTCTTGGGCGGTCAAAAGTCAGTGTCCAGATTTGCGATGGACTTAAGGGCGTCATCATGGGTGAGATCGGCGTGCAGGGCGGTGATGGTGGCGTAGCCTTGGGCGGCCTCAAAGGCGTCGGAGCCTGCGTCGGCGGAATTATTATCGGCCTTGTGGGCGAGCCAGAGATAGCGGCGGCCGTTATGGGCGATTTGGGGCTCAACGCCGAAAGCAGCAGATTTGCGGGCGCCTTGGCGAGTGGTGCGGACGCCTTTAACTTGGGTCGCGGCAATGGGCGGGAAATTGATATTGTAGAAGGTGGCGTAGGCTTTATCGTGCCATGGGGCGGTGCTGAGAAGCTGGCGGATAAGCGGGGCGGCGTGGTTTCGGGCGGCATCGAAAGGGTCGTCTAGGTCGTGATTGTATTTGCCGTAATACTGCGACATGGCGATGGCTTTATGGCCGTTCATGGCGGCCTCCATGGCGGCCCCGATGGTGCCTGAGTAGAGGGTGTCTTCGGCGACGTTATGGCCGCGGTTGACGCCGGAAAGGACGAGATCTGGTGGGGTGTCTTTGAGGACATCGTGCAGGCCCGCGAGGACGCAATCGGCGGGGGAGCCCTCAACGGCAAAGCGGCGCTCGCCGAGCTGCTCTAGGCGCATGGGGCGGATGTAGGAAATGCAGTGGGAGACGCCGGATTGCTCAGCGGCGGGCGCGACGGTCCAGACTTCGCCCGTTGGGCCAGCGATTTCATGGGCGATGGCTTCCATGACCTTAAGGCCCGGGGCGGTGATGCCGTCGTCATTGGTGATTAGGATGCGCATGGGTGGCCCTTTTGTTGGTTCGGTTCTTTTTAGGGGGGCAGTGGGGGGAGGTCTAGAGTCTGGTGCGGGTTATTTCGCGAGTGAGTCATAAATGCCACGTTTTGCGCTCTGGGAAGCGGAATCGCGCGCGGGCGCGATGCGGTTTACCACGCTGGCGCGTGGCGTTTGGCGCTTGGGGCGGGGGGGCGACACGTGTAGGGAGTAGTTGAATACTGGAGTATGTGGGATTTGGTGGGATTGTCTGGTTTAGGGCAACAAAAAAAGGGATTTTGTTGTAGTGCGCGCTTTTGGTTGGCGCATACTTGGAAACTGGAGCAAATCGGGGATTTACTCACTCTTAACCATAATCGGGTAAAAATTGGGCACATGGTTAGACACCTCTGAGAAAACTCTCAGAGGCTCTTAAATAGTTCTTAGTGTTGGTGATTGGGGTTTAACCAGATCAGGCGCGGAGCTTGTCTTCTGTTGTTTCAGGTGCGGCTTCGGGTGGCTTGATGTTGGATGACATCATGCCGATGGCAAGGGTTATAGCCTTACTCCGATCCTCAGACTTATCCCACTGAATGATGCCTTTATAGATGTCGGCGGCTTCGTGGTAGAGACTGTCTGGTGGCGGGTTATGCCCGGCGAAGCGATACACATCCCCTAATAAACCAAGGATTTCGCCCATCCAATCGTAGTTCTTGGGTGGCTCGACATCGGCGGCGTAGTCGTCGCTGGGGGTGTTGCTTGCATTGGTGCCAA
>WTAL01000245.1 GCA_013139635.1 Paracoccaceae bacterium | reverse complement strand
TCGCAGACGATGCTGCCACATAATGGCACAACTCATGCCTTCCCACGCCAACTTAGATCAGAAATACTTGACGTTTGAGGCAATATTGCATGACGCAAGTTTATTGATAAATTTCAGAAAACCTGCTGCGCCGAGTCAAAGATGCGCGACATTCCACAGCTCCGCCAAAAAAGGGAGTGGCCCGGGGATTGTAAGTAACGAGTAAACCGTTTGGCGGTCGCCAACCGACGCGAAAACCCACCCCAGTGCCAAGACATCCCGCTTGGCTAAACCACTGATAAACATGTGTAAACGGTGCGGCCAATGGCCCCGCCGCACTTCTTGTGCCCTCGTCTTTTCTGAATAAATACGCAAAGGCCATAAGCACCTACGCTTCAGCGCGGCGCGTGTGCGGTATTGTCAAGCCATGCTGCGCTGCCGCGCCGCTATGCTCAACGCTTTGGCAATGCCCGCCGATCAAAAGACACACTTTTTACCAGCGCAAAAACTGTTTGCCCTAGCGCAATATCTAATGCCGCCACCGATGCGCGTGTAATACGTGAGCGCACCCTTTGGCCCTCACCAATATCCAGCAATATTTCAGCAAAGGCCGTTTCAGTTTCTTGCACAAGTTCCACAACCTCTCCCCGCAGTACATTCCGAATACTCACACCTTCAGGCCGCGCCAATGCCAACGCAACGTCGCGCGCCCGAATGCGCAGCCGCAGCTCTTCCCCTACCTCAACAGCCGAAGCTGGCATACTTAACGGCTGCCCGGCCACCGTCATTTCTGTCAGCAAAAACGGCTCATTTTGCCCGGTTACAACCGCCCGCACCACGCTGCCTGCCTCAAACTTTCCGCTAGCCTCAGAAATATCCAACCGTGCGAGGGTATCCGCCACACCGCCCGTTGCCAGCACCCGGCCTTCAGCCAAAACCACCATTTTATCCGCCAGTCGCGTGACCTCCTCAACCGAGTGCGTCACATAAATCACGGGCAGGTCAAATGCTTCTGGCAAGCGCGCGATATAGGGCAATAGGCGGGTTTTTCGGGCGTGGTCCAGCGCGGCCAGCGGTTCGTCCATCAGGAGCAATCTGGGCTTGCTAAGCAATGTCCGCCCGATAGCCACGCGCTGCTTTTCGCCACCTGAAAGCGCCGCCACGCGCCGCCCTAGCAGAGGCTGCAAATCTAGTGTTTTTACCACGGTTTCAAAGCTATCGGCCCCGCTCCGCTTAGCCGCAAATCGCAGGTTGCCGGCCACATCAAGATGCGAAAAAAGCCGTGAGTCTTGAAACACATAGCCTGCGCCACGCTTGGCAGCTGGCACAAAGCGCCCCTCGCCCTGCCATGCCTCATCCCCATAAGAAACACGGCCCTTGGCGCCCGTTTCCAGCCCCGAAATCACCCGCAGCAATAAAGATTTTCCGGCGCCGGAGGCCCCAAAAAGGGCCGTAATGCCGTCCAGCTCGAAGCTATGTGCGACATCAAGGGAGAACCCACCAAGCGCGAGCTTAATATCTACCGAGAGCCTCATCAGCCCACCCGCACCGGTGCGCGGCGGTTTAGGGTATAAACCAGCAAAAGCACCGTAAAAGAAAACACCAGCAAGATCGCGGAAAGCGCGTGGGCTTGGGCATAATCCAGCACCTCAACTTGCTCATAAATCGCGATGGAAATCACCCGCGTTTGCCCCGGAATGTTGCCGCCAACCATTAAAACAACGCCAAATTCGCCGATTGTGTGGGCAAAGCTCAGCACAATTCCGGTTAAAAACCCACGCCGTGCCATTGGCATGGCAACGGTAAAAAATGCGTCCAGCTTGCCCGCCCGCAGAGTGGCCGCGGCCTCCATCGGGCCGCGGCCAACAGCCTCAAACGCTGTTTGCAGCGGCTGCACCATAAAGGGCAGCGAATATAGCGCCGAGGCCAGCACAAGACCGGTGAAAGAAAAGGTAAGCGTAGAGCCCGTGGCGTCGCGCCAAAGCCCACCCAAGGTGGAATTGGGGCTCAGTAAAATGAGAAAATAAAAGCCAAGCACTGTGGGGGGGAGCACCAATGGCAACGCGGTAATGGCCTCGATAAAGGGCCGGAGCCGCGCACGCGTGGTGGCCAACCACCATGCCAGAGGGGTGCCGATAACCAGCAGCAAAGCCGTCGTAACGGCGGCAAGTTGCACGGATAACCAAAGGGGGGCTAGGTCAGGCCAGCTCATAGCGCACCATAGCCAGCTGCACGAATGGCGGCTTGTGTGGTATCCACACCAAGATAGGCCAAAAAGGCCGCCGCCGCCGGGTTTTCTCTCAATAAAACAGCATCTTGAAGTATTGGCGCATAGTGGTCTTCGGGCACCGACCAGAAGCCAGATTGTACAGATGAGCGCGCCACTAGCCCCAGCTCGGCATTGCCCGAAGCCACCAGCGCATAGGCCTGCCCGGCATTTTGCCCCATCACAATGCGCCCTTTAAGCGCCTCCCAAAGCCCCATTTTTTCAAGCGCCTGTTTAGCCGCCAACCCGTAAGGGGCAAGCGCAGGGTTGGCGATGGCGAGGTGGTTGTAATTTCCGAGCAAACTGGCCTCGGTGGCAGTGCCTTGAGCTTGCATAAGCACCAGTAGCCCGCGCGCGTAGGTTAGGCGGTTTAGGCTCAATCCGGCCTCTGCCAGCAATGCGGGCCGCGCTTGGTCAGCCGCCAAAAGAGCGTCATAAGGGGCACCGTTAGTGATTTGCCCATAAAGCTGCCCTGTGGAGCCGCTGGAAAGGGTGATCTGATAGCCGGTTTCGGCCTCAAATGCAGGCAGCACCCCCTCAGCTGTTTTGGCAAAATTTGCCGCCACGGCCACCAGCGCGCTGCCCGTGGCGGCCCGCGAAGACCATGCCGCAGCGCTGGCGCATGTGGCGAATAAAAACTGGCGACGATCCATCAGTCTGGCTCCTTGACCCCGCTATCGTAACGGAGCTTTGAGCCGCCCGCAAACGGGAAATGGGCTGGGCAGGTTAATCGAGCAACAGCATCAGCAAAGCGACAATTACCGCAGCAATGCCCACCATTACAGCCGCGGTCATCATTGGCCCACCAAGCGCGATTTCCCAGGCTATCACCCAGGCCGGCACCAAATATGTATAGGCCATCACCTTGGCCGCCTTCAGGTGCAAAGCTGCATATTGCAGCAGGAAAAACGTAGTGGCCGAGGCAAAAACGGTCACGTAAGCCAGCGTGATCCAGACAATCTTTGGCAGGCTGGAGAAATCTGTTCGCATCAGGCTTGGGGCGCCATATAGGCTCAGCAAAATGAAGCCTGCCACCATCATACCAAGGGTGAAAACGAGGGGTTTTTCACCGCGATTCAACAGCTTTATCAAGGGGGTATAAAGCGCGTGTGCCACCACACCAATAAAAAATATCATCTCGCCACGGCCAATTTCAAAAGCCAGAATAGCATCCACATCGCCGCGAAAAATCACCCAAACAGCCCCCCCCGCCGCCAGTGCCAGCGCCGCCGCCATCCGCGGGGTTGTGACTTGTCGCAGCAACAGCCAGCCAAAGCCCGCCGAGAGCACAGGTGTGAGCGTAAATACCGCGCTGGCCGAAATGGGGGCCGCGGTTTTGAGCCCCTCAAACATGGTTACAAAATAAACCGAAAACAGCCCGCCTAAAACGAGATAACGCCAAGGTGCTGAAAGATCTTGCTTTTTTATTCCCGGCCCAAAAAAAACCAATGTGCCAATAATTAAAGACGCAAACAAAAACCGCACAGCGTTAAACGCGGCGGGGTCCATTAGGTTGGCCGCCCGCGCCCCAAGGGCAAACGAGCCGGCCACGAGGGCGGAAAACAGCAGCATCGCCGCATGCCCGCGCAGCGTAGGGCTTTGAAAATCAGGCATTAAAACCGATCAAGCAAGCGGTTAAGGTAATCAAGTTCTTCGGCGGGGCGCTTGGCATCCCCCGAGCGACGGCGGATCTCGTCCAGCAATTCCCGCGCGCGATCAGAGGCGTTTTGGTCTGGCACCGCTGTGTCTCCATCAGCCCGCCCTTTATTGCCAATAGGCCGCCCTAGCGGGTCATATTGGTCGCGCTCGGCGGTCACTTCGCCGTCTGCGCCTGTTTGGCCCGCTTGCTCACGGTTTTCCATATCGCGCAAGGTTTGCCGCATGTTTTCCATCGCTTGCGCTTGCTCGTCAAACGCCCCCGAAAAATCGCCTTCTTCCAATCTATCCCGCGCCGCGCCCATGTTGCGCTCGGCCTCGTCCAAGGCCTCACCACCTGCGCCATCCTCTTGCATTTGCTCAACAAATTCCCGTAGCTGCTCTTGCCGCTCGGCCAGAGATTGCCCTTCTTCATTGCCCTCACCCTGCTCGTCAAATTGCTCCTGCAACTGCTGAAACGCCTCGTCAGAAAGCTCCTGCTGCTCTTGCAGCCCGTCTTGCATTTGCTGCTGCTCAGGGGTGCCCGGGCGCTGCTGGCCACCACCTTCGCCTTGGTGGGTCATCTCCATATTATCCATGAAGCTTTGCAGCTCTTCCAGCAGCTGCTGCGCCTCTTCGGTTTGGCCGTTTTCCGAAAGCTCCTGAATCCGGTCCAGCATTTCTTGCAGCTGATCAGAGGTCATGGTGCGCGTTTCACCCTGCGCCTGCTGCTGCTCGCCCGGCTCCATATTTTGCGCCAGCTCGTCCATATAATCGTCGGTGGCATCGCGCAATTCGTCCATCAAGCCCGCGATTTCTTCATTCGTTGCACCGTTTTCCAGCGCTTGCGAAAGCCGCTCCTGCGCCCGCTTGAGGCGCGCCTCAGCCCCGCTCAGATCGCCGTTTTCGATCTGGAGCGCGATCTGCCACAGCAGCTCTTGAAAATCGGTGCGCTCAGCCTCGCTCAGTCCGTCTTCCATCTGATACCCCATCCGACGGATGGCGCTGCGAAGCAGTAAGTATGTGGAAGCATTGGGAAAAAGACCATCCGCCGGCTTATAACTAATCGCCCGAAGCACCTGTGAAATTCGCACATCATTCTCGGGGGACCACATCATATCGCGCCGCTGTTCCACCACAGCTCCGGCCAGCTGGTCAAAGAAACTCAGCGCCGGAAGCGCATCGGTTTCCAGCTCAACAGTGGCGGTTTGCCCCGCGCCATCGGTCACTTCCAGCGTGATGCTCACCGGCAGGTGCGCCCACATTTCCTTGGAATAATCCGCCAGCAGGGTTTCTTTAATATCGCTGAGATCTTGGGTGAAGGGTAGCGGCAATTCGCCGGTAAAATCAGTGGGAAGCGCCACCGGATCAGGCGCTAACCCAAAGGCACGATTTACCTGTGCCAGCTCAGGGTGGATGATATAACGCGTTGAAACAATGCCATAATCATCGGTAGCCGCGTATTCGATTGAAAGCTCACCCTCACGGGATTTGCTTATACCATCGGGTGCATCCAGCGTTGGCGGCGCATCTGCAATCACCGAAATCTGCCACTTTCCCAGTGTCTTTTGGCCGTCAAAAACCTCAACCGCCCCGTTGAGCAGCACCGCAAAGCGCCCATCGCGCGCGGGTGCATTTTCTTCTGGGCTGGTCAGCATCGCGGCCTCGCCGCTCACCCCTTCGGTAAGCGAAAACTCGCCGTCACCATAGGTGCGCAGGGTAATTTCGCTGCCAATCGGCATTTCTACCCGCGCGCCGTTGGCGAGCTCAGTCAGGTAAATTGCCGGTTTTCCGGTATAGGCGGGCGGGGTTGCCCATGCCTCAATCGCCACGCTAGGGCCAGTGGCCATAGCCTCTCCGCCAATGGTGGCTTGCAGGGTTTCCACCCCGATTTTGGGGGCAAAAAGCAGCGCGGCTATCACGACAGTGAGCGCCAAAAGCCGCAGGCCCACGCGGTCTTGCCCCGCCAGATTTGGCGCTGGCAGCGGGGCGCGGGCAGCGCGGGCTTGCCGCTCCATATCCTCAATATGCGCCTCCCAAAGCGCCCTAGCGAAAGGGTCTTTTGCATTAATCGCGGGGCTATCTTGCAGGCTGGCAATCGGGCGATTTTCCAGGCTTTCATCAAGTTTTTCAAGCGCTTGGTCGCGCCGCGGCCATGAAAACCGACGCACCCCCACATAGGCCAGCCCTAGGCTGACAACCCCTGCCGCCACCATCACAAATGGTGGCCAGCCCGCGGGCAAAACATCAAGCGTGCCAAAGGCCACAGCGCCATAAGCAAAGCCAAAAAGCGTAAGCAATGGCCAAAAGGCACGCAGGGCATTTTCGGCCCCAAGGCTCAGCGTGGTAAGCGTGATACGCCCACGCAAAAACGCCAGCAGCTTGCGCCGCCGATTGGCCTCGGTAAATGTGGTGCGTGGCGCCATTTTAGCCCTTTATGATTCCATCCATTCTGGCAGTTTATCGCGAGAAATCATTTCTTCATAGGTCGGGCGTGCCCGCACCACGGCAAATTGATCACCCTTCACCAGTACCTCAGGAATAAGCGGGCGGGCGTTATATTCAGACGCCATAACGGCGCCATAAGCCCCCGCCGAGCGAAACGCCACGAGGTCTCCGCTTTTTAGCGGCGGCATGTTGCGTTGCTTAGTGAACGTATCGCCGCTTTCACATACCGGCCCAACAATATCGACCGGCGATGGCTCGACCCCCGGCGCAGGCTCAATAACCGCGATAATATCGTGGTGCGCTTCATACATCGCAGGGCGAATGAGGTCGTTCATGGCGGCATCAATGATCAAAAAATCACGGCCCTCGCCCTGCTTCAGGTAAATCACTTTACTGACCAAAACGCCCGCATTGCCTGCGATCAGCCGCCCCGGTTCAATCTCAATCTCACAGCCCAAATGGCCGACGGTTTCACGGATAACTTGGCCATATTCCATAGGCAAAGGCGGGGCCTCGTTGGAGCGCTCATAGGGAATGCCAAGGCCGCCGCCAAGGTCCAGCCGGCGGATATTATGGCCATCGGCACGCAGGGTTTCGGTAAGCTCGGCGACCTTGGTAAAGGCCTGACGGTAGGGCTCCAGATCAGTGAGCTGTGAGCCGATATGCACATCAATGCCCACCACTTCAAGGCCCGGCAGGCTGGCGGCCTCGGCGTAGGCCTCCCGCGCTTTACTCATCGGAATGCCAAATTTATTTTCGGATTTTCCAGTGGCAATTTTGGCATGGGTTTTGGCGTCCACATCGGGGTTTACCCGCAGCGTAATGCGTGCCGTTTTGCCCATGGCGCTCGCCACTTTGCTCAGCAATCGAAGCTCAGGCTCGCTCTCCACGTTAAACTGCCGAATGCCGCCATGCAGCACCTGCCACATTTCCTCTTCGGTTTTACCAACGCCGGAAAACACGATCATATCACCCGAAACACCTGCCGCCCGCGCCTTGGCATATTCGCCGCCCGAAACAACATCCATGCCCGCGCCCATGGCGGCCAAAACGCGGAGCACAGCCATATTGCCGTTGGCCTTCATGGCAAAGAAAATTTTGTGGTCCAGCCCGTGCAGGGCCTCGTCAAACACCGTAAAGTGGCGCTCGAATGTGGCGGTTGAATAAAGGTAAAACGGCGTGCCAACGCTGGCGGCAATCTCTGGGATTGAGGCTTCTTCGGCGTGCAACACCCCGTTTTTATAGATAAAATGGTCCATCAGGCGCGTGCTCTTGTTCTTAAAAATAGGTAAAGCGGCAAGCCGCAGGAAAGGCCGATCATAACGGCCAAAGGCACAGCCACAAGCGGGAAATAATCACGCCGTGCTATGCACTCGGTGAGGGCAAAAATGGTAAAAACGCTGGCAGAAATGATGAGATCCCACATCAGGCCAGTGCTGGCGCCGTTGGCGCTCCATGCCGCCACCAAGCCTGTGAGCGCGCCGCCGCCCTGCACCCAGCCCAGCACAAAAACCATCGGGACAATCGCCCCGATGATGCTCATAACCAAATAAAACATGCGCAACTTTGACATTTTGCCCCCTTGCTTTGGGCTAGCCCATCAAAGCGGCAGGTTCAAGCTATTCCACATGGATGTAATAAATTGAATATATCCAGTTATCATCATTCATCTCAGCCAAATCTGCCCGCTCAGCGCGCGGAAAAACCAGATGTGTGGGGCCGTAATCACCCAGTGAAAATGGCTCGCCATTGCGTTTAAGCGCGATCACGGCGCCATTGGCCACAGCTTCTGCCAAATCAAGGTCCACTTGATATCCATCGAGCGCTTTTACCGTAACCGTACTGCCCGTAGCCCCAGAGGCGGCCAGAACATCGGCCAAAAGCGGGCCTTGGTACTCATGCACCTCACCGCCCATCGGAAAATCGGCTTTGATTGTGATCATACCAATGCCTTGCAGTGCGGCATAGTCAAATTGCGCGGCTTCGTTAAATTCAACGTCGTTATAAAGGAAAAACTTATCAGCATCCCCCACAGCCCCGCGGGACGGATTGGCGACATTGCCGCTGATGGTCAAAATAATTGGCCCACGCAGTGGCGATTCGGCGCTAAGGGGCGTGGCGAGTGCAGCAGCAAAAACAGTAAAAATCAGGGCTCTTCTAGAGACGGACATAGGCATACCTTTGGTTACGCTGCCTCTAATGGGCAGCCGTTATGGAGCGGCGACCGGCACCAGCGGGTCGCCTTTTACACCACACCCCGAAATGGTTAATGGAAGGCTAACAATTGCTAGAATTGTTAAAATTTTGCTGAAATGCCTCATAAAAGCGCCGCTTTCCAGCGCGTAATTTGGGCGCGCACCTGTGCGGGTGCCGTGCCGCCATAGCTAACGCGGCTGGCAACCGAATTCTCCACGCCGAGCACCTCATAGACCGCATTGGGGATCTTCGCTTCAACAGATTGCATCTGCTCAAGGCTCAGCTCGTGCAAATCACAACCCTGATCTTCGGCCATTTTTACCAGCGCGCCGGTTACGTGATGCGCATCTCTAAACGGCATATTAAGCGCCCGAACCAAAAAATCGGCAAGGTCTGTTGCGGTCGAAAAGCCGCTGGCGGCGGCGGTGCGCAGTGGCTCGGGGTTGGGCCGCAAATCAGCCATCATGCCCGTGAGCGCCGCGAGGGAAAGCATGATGCTGTCGGCTGCGTCAAACACTTGTTCTTTGTCTTCCTGCATGTCTTTTGAATAGGCCAAGGGCAGGCCTTTCATGATGGTCAGCAGCGCAATGAGTGACCCATTGATCCGCCCGACTTTGGAGCGTAAAAGCTCCGCTGCATCGGGGTTTTTCTTTTGCGGCATAATGCTTGAGCCGGTTGAGAAGCGATCAGAAATTGTTACGAATCGAAACTGGGCTGATGACCAAATCACAAGTTCTTCGGCAATTCGCGAAATGTGTATTGCACAAATCGAACATGAGGTAAGGAACTCCAATGCAAAATCCCGATCCGAAACCGCATCAAGTGAATTGGCCGACGGACGGTCAAACCCAAGCGCTTCCGCCGTCATATCCCGATCAATCGGGAAGGATGTTCCGGCAAGCGCCGCCGCACCCAAGGGTGACTCATTCATCCGCTTCCGCGCATCTTCAAAACGCGAGCGATCGCGCGCAAACATCTCTACATAGGCCATCATATGGTGGCCCCAAGTTACCGGCTGCGCCACCTGCAAATGGGTAAAACCGGGCATGACCATATCGGCCCCAGCCTCGGCCTGCGCTACAAAAACCTTCATCAAAGCCGTAAGCCCGTCTATCGCCGCGTCCATCTGCCCGCGCACCCAGAGCTTAAAGTCTGTCGCCACCTGATCATTGCGTGAGCGCGCGGTGTGCAGCCGCCCCGCCGCTGGCCCGACAATCTCTGTCAGCCGCGCCTCTACATTCATATGGATGTCTTCTAAAGCGGTCGAAAACGCAAATCCCCCGCCCTCAATCTCTGACAATACCGTGAGCAGCCCTTTCCGAATGGCGCTCGCATCGCTATCCTCAATAATACCTTGGGCAGCCAGCATGGCGGCGTGGGCGCGGGAGCCATCAATATCCTGCTTGGCCATTTTTTGATCATAGCCAATGGACGCATTAATCGCCTCCATTATGGCATCTGGCCCCGCAGAAAACCTTCCGCCCCACATTGCATTTGCTGATTTTTTGTCCGACATATCACTAAACCCTTTTGGAGAGGCCCGATGAAAACGCCCCTGATTGCCCTGCTATACGCCGCTTTGACCCTTGGTGCAAACCAAGGTTTCACGCAAGATATCTCGCCCGAACTGCGCGCCGAGTTGCTGGAAATGCGGGAGGGCAATATGCGCAAGTTAAAAGTGCAAACCGAGCCGCAGGCGGCGGTGCTAACGACGTTTACTAATCCGGCGGGGGAGGTTTTGAGCTTAGCCGAAAGCAACGGCAAAATTCGGGTGCTGAACTTTTGGGCGACATGGTGCTTCCCGTGCCGCGAAGAAATGCCAACGCTGGATTCGCTGCAAAAACAGCTGGGCGGGGATGATTTTGAGGTTTTGACGGTGGCCACCGGCTTTAACAACCTCGACGGCATTGAGCGCTTTTTAACGCAGGCAGAAGTGACAGCGTTGCCGATTCTGCTTGACCCTGATTCGTCTCTCGGGGTCGAATTTGGGGCGATTGGCTTGCCACTAACGGTGATTCTCAACCGTGAAGGGCAAGAAATTGCGAGATTAACCGGCGGGGCGGAGTGGGATAGTGAAAGTGCTTTAAACATCCTTAACACTTTGCTTTCACTGGAATAATTACCCTAAAATTTGATTCAATTAAATAGAACATTTTAAGAACAATTTAGGAATATTTACGTTCTGTTAACTTTTATCGCTCAAGTTGAATTCGTAGTGATTAAGGAGGATTCGATGGCACAAAATTGGGACGCATTTGAAGGCCACGCCACAAAGCAAGATTTAAAGCTCGGGGCCACCCGGGCTATGGTCTCCGCCGCGATCGATGAAGGGCGCGTGGGGTTGGCTTTTCAGCCAGTATTTCGCTCAGGCACCCGTCCACTTATTTCTTTTCATGAAGGCCTTATCCGCATTCGTGACCGTAGCGGGCGCACGCTTCCGGCGGGTGAGTTTATCCCCGCCGTTGAAAACACAACGCTCGTGCAAGCGATTGATCGAATCGCCCTGCAAAAAGCGCTCGATATGCTCAGCGCCGATCCTCGGCAGCGCATCTCTGTCAACATTTCGATGAACACAATTGGTGACCCAGAATGGATGCAAATTTTGGAAAATGGCTGCAAAAACAGCCCCAATATTGCTGACCGCCTTATAGTTGAGTTAACCGAAGCCACCCCAATTCATGACCCTGAATACGTGGCGTATTTCATTGATAAAGGGCACAAATTGGGCTGTAGCTTCGCGATAGATGATTTTGGCTCCGGATATACGGGGTTTAGCCATTTTCGCAAATACAAGTTTGATATGGTGAAAATCGACGGGCAGTTCATTACTGACCTCCCAAACAACCGTGATAATCAGGTTTTGGTTGAAGCCTTGGTGATGATAGCCAAGCAGTTTGACATGTTTACAGTGGCGGAATTTGTGGAAACGGCCGAAGAATCCGCGCTGGTACAAAAATTGGGGATAGACGCTATGCAAGGCTTCTATTATGGCCGCTCGGCAGAGATGCCAATTTGCCTGAACACGGGCCCGCAGTTAGGGGCTCTCGCCTAAAGATCTCAATTTAGTCGGCGTGAAGCGCTGGTTTGTTAACCCTTGTCGGCCAGCTTTGATATCTGCTCCTGCATCGCTGCTAATTGTTGTTTGAGCGCGTCCAATTCTTCGTTGCCACTAGGCTCTGGCTCTGATTTTGCAGCTGCTATGGGGGAGGTGAACGGCGAAAACATCTTTACTGCATTCTCCATCCACTCCATATTCCCGCGTGCAAGGCTCTCCATATTCGCCACAACAGGGTTTTGCCCCATCATCGAATTTAGCTGCTCTCGCATATTTTCCTGATTTTGAGCAAAACTCTCCATCGAGGCTTCTAGATAGCCGGGCACCAATCCCTCAAGGGAATCGCCGTAAAGGCCAATGAGTTGGCGTAAAAACTTAACCGGTAGCAGGTTCTGGCCTTTGGATTCTTCCTCAAAAATAATTTGAGCCAAGACTGATCGCGTAATATCATCACCCGATTTAGCATCTTTCACCACAAAGTCTTGCCCCTCACGCACCATGACCGCAAGATCATCTAACGTTACGTAGCTGGATTTTGCTGTATTATAGAGGCGCCGGTTGGCATATTTCTTGATGACCACCACATCGTTTTGACTATCTGCCATAGCATTCTCCTTGATTTGCCATCTAGATTACTGTCCTTTTTCGCAACTGCAACGCAAAATGCGTATCTTCATACAATCAGCCTCACGAAGTGTTATTATTTCTATACGCGAACATATGACGCACTTTTATTTCGTTATAAGGTCGCAATTAGACTTTTAATTTCTTCGTGATTATGCTGCAATGCACAAATATCGAATCGCCAAAAGGAGGCACCCGTGCCAGATATCGTCATCGCATCCGCCGCCCGCACCGCTGTGGGCAGTTTTCTGGGCTCTTTTGCCAGCACGCCAGCTCACGCTTTGGGTGAGGCTGTCATCCGTGCATTGATTGAGCGCGCGGGGATAGACCCAGCTGACGTTTCCGAAACCATTCTCGGGCAGGTGCTAACCGCTGGCCAAGGGCAAAACCCCGCGCGGCAGGCGCATATTAATGCGGGCCTACCCAAGGAGGCCTCGGCTTGGGGCATTAACCAAGTATGCGGCTCGGGGCTACGGGCGGTGGCGCTGGGCGCGCAGCAAATTATGCTGGGGGATGCCGAAATTGTGGTGGCTGGCGGACAGGAAAGCATGAGCCTTTCGCCTCATGTGGCCAGCCTTCGGCAGGGCCAGAAAATGGGCGATATGCAATTTGTTGACTGCATGATCCGCGATGGGTTGTGGGATGCCTTTAACGACTACCATATGGGAATTACGGCTGAAAACGTGGCTGAACAGTGGGGGATAAGCCGCGAAATGCAGGATGCCTTCGCCGTCGCCTCGCAAAACAAGGCGGAAGCGGCGCAAAAAGCGGGGCGGTTCTCTGACGAGATTATTCCGGTTACGTTGAAAACTCGCCGTGGGGAAAGCATTGTGGATGCGGATGAATATATCCGCCACGGGGCAACGATTGAAAACATGCAAAAACTCCGGCCAGCTTTTGCCAGGGATGGCTCAGTTACGGCGGCCAATGCTTCTGGCCTGAATGACGGTGCGGCGGGCGTGCTGCTTATGCGCGCCGCCAATGCTGAAAAGCGCGGTATTGAGCCTTTGGGCAGGATCGTGGCCACGGCAACGGCGGGGCTTGACCCATCTATCATGGGGGCTGGCCCGATACATGCCTCCAAAAAAGCACTGGCAAAAGCGGGCTGGAAGGCCGAGGGTTTAGACTTGGTGGAGGCCAACGAGGCCTTTGCTGCGCAGGCTTGCGCGGTAAACAAAGACATGGGCTGGAACCCAGAGGTTGTGAATGTGAACGGCGGGGCGATTGCCATTGGCCACCCAATCGGGGCGTCGGGTGCCCGCATTCTGAACACATTGCTTTTTGAAATGAAGCGCCGTGATGCGAAAAAAGGGCTGGCGACGCTCTGCATTGGTGGCGGCATGGGCGTGGCGCTTTGCGTTGCGCGCGATTAGGGGGAATTGAAAATGACAAGAGTAGCATTGGTAACGGGCGGGACGCGCGGCATCGGGGCGGCCATCGCGGTGGCGCTACAGGAAAGCGGCGTAAAAGTGGCCGTGAGCTATGCGGGCAACCATAAAGCAGCGGAAGCGTTTACAGCTGAAACCGGAATTAAGGCCTATAAATGGTGCGTTTCGAATTATGATGAATGCGTGGAGGGCATTACTGAGGTAGAGGCCGACCTTGGGCCTGTCGACATTTTGGTAAACAACGCCGGAATCACGCGCGATGGCATGTTTCATAAACTAACCCGCGAGGCGTGGCAGGAGGTGATTGACACCAACCTGAACGGCGTTTTCAACATGACGCACCCGATCTGGCCGGGGATGCGCAGCCGTAAGTTTGGCCGTGTGATCACGATTTCGTCGATCAACGGGCAAAAAGGGCAAATGGGGCAGGTGAACTATTCGGCTTCAAAAGCGGGCGACATTGGGTTTACCAAGGCGCTGGCGCAGGAGGGGGCCTTTGCTGGCATCACCGTAAATGTGATTTGCCCCGGCTATATTGGCACCGAAATGGTGCGGGCGGTGCCGGAAAAGGTGCTGAACGAGAAGATTATCCCGCAAATTCCGGTGGGCCGCCTTGGGGAGCCCGAGGAAATTGCGCGCTGCGTGCTGTTTTTGGCGTCGGATGACGCGGGCTTTATCACCGGCTCTACGCTCACCGCAAATGGCGGGCAATTTGTGGTGTGACAATAGCTTGGCCCCGCGATAAGAAAGGAAAACTCTTTTTGCGGGGCATTACATGAAAATCGGCATTCTGGAAACCGGGCATTTATCGGATACGCTTAAGGCCAAATATGGCCGCTATCCCAAGTTTTTTGAGCGATTGGTGGCGCCGCATTTGCCCGAGGCCGAGTTTTTTGCCGTAGCGATTGTGGACGGCGAGGTGGCGGAAAGCCCCGAACAAGCCGATGGCTGGATTATCACCGGTTCTCGCAGTGGAGCCTATGAAGATGAGCCTTGGATTCCGCCGCTGGAAGCCTTTTTGCGGGAGTGTCTTTCAGCAAAAGTGCCTGTGGCCGGCATTTGCTTTGGCCACCAGATTTTGGCGCAGGCCATGGGTGGCAAGGTGGTGAACTCGCCCAAAGGCTGGGGATTCGGAATTCATGATTATGCGCTGAAGGCGCGGCCTGCCTGGCTAAAGAATATCCCGCAAGAATTTGCCATTCCGGCTATTCACCAAGATCAGGTTGTTGAAGTGCCAGAGGGCGCGCAGGTGTTTGCGGAATCAGCATTTTGCCCGATTGCGGGGCTGGTATACGGGGATATTGATAGCCCTTATGCGATGAGTATCCAGCCGCACCCCGAAATGTCTGCCGAATTTGTGGCGGATATTGCCGAGGAACGGCTGCAACACATTATTGCGGCCGAAATAGTGGAGCCCGCTCTGAAATCGCTGGAAAAACCAGCAGATCAGGTGGCGTGGGGCAAAACCATTGCCGAATTTTTCAGGCAGGCTAAAGCTGCGCGCTAACGCGTGAAATTTCTTCTTTAATGCGTAGTTTTGCCTTTTTCATCGCCCCGATCTCGATGGTGTCTGCGCTCGGGTGGCGCTGGGTTTGCTCGATCTGGTTTTCCAGTTTCTCGTGTTTTTTCTGTAGTTCGTTCAGATGAGAATTCAGGTTCATCAATGGCCTCCGGTTGGTTGGTTGCATCTAATTGATAGGTAAGAGTTGATCACAGAATTTCAATTCTGTCACGCAATCTTCACCTAATCTTTACAAAATTAGCGCTCAGATATTACCAAAGCCTTACCATCGCGCAGTATTTCACGCGCAGTTTGGCTAAAATCGTCACCGTCTGCGCGGTGCGAATCGCCATCGTGCAGCACCAGCGGGGAAAGCAGCTTAAGCGGCCCCGCTGCGCCCTTTCGGGCCTGAACAATCACCCGTCGCGCGGACCGCCCGCTGCGTGCGCTCAGCGGCAAAATACGGGTGTCTCCGGCTCTATTTAGGCCAAATAATATTTCATCCAGCCGCTCCGCTCTATGAATAATCGTAAGCCATCCCAGAGGCTTAAGTCGCTTCAATCCTGCGGAAAGCCAGCTTTCCAAACTGACGTCGCCCTCGAGAAAAGCCACCGACTTTCCGGCATTCAGCGGCGCTGAGTGGCGAAAATCTTCGTAAAACGGCGGGTTCATCATCACATGGTCAAAACTTTGGGCGCGCAAAGAATCCGGCATTGCAGCAAGGTCGCCTTGCACAATTTCAGCATCCAGCTCGTTGCGCACCATGTTTTGCCGCGCCAGGTCGGCGTATTCTTGCTGAAGCTCAAGCCCCGTGGCCTTTACGGGCACGCGGTGCAGCAGGCAGGCCAGCGCCACGCCCGCGCCGCAGCCCAGTTCCAGCACACTTTCGCCGGCTTTCGCCCGCATCGCGGCGGCTAAAAACACCGGGTCTGTGGCCGCGCGGTAGCCCCCGCGTGGTTGCAATATTTGCAAACGCCCGTCTAGAAAGCCGTCATCCGTCATCGGGCAGCCCGCTATCAATACCGTTATCGCGCAGCACGGCGGCGGCCACAAAGGCATCCTCTTTGGCCACCATCAAACGGCGGGGGAATATCCCGATAGAGCCTTCCAGCACGGCCATATTTTCCCCCAGCACAAAATAGCGGATACCCTCGCCTTTCAGCAAAGCGGTTGCAAATGTGACATCTAGCGCCTCTGTTGTGCGTAAAATCTCTTTCATTCCGCCACGTTATCGGGCAAAACTATGGCCGTCGAGGGGGCAATGCTGCCTCACCATAATTTGAGAGACTAAATGGGCCCTTTTGAGCAATTACAAGCGCTGGTCGCAGAGGATATGGCGGCAGTAAACACACTGATTCGCACCCGCATGGCCTCAGAGCACGCGCCGCGCATTCCAGAAGTGACGGCGCATTTGGTGGAGGCTGGCGGCAAGCGGCTACGGCCCTTACTCACGTTGGCGGCAGCGCAAATCTGTGGCTATCAGGGCACGCATCACCAGCTGCTGGCGGCCACGGTTGAGTTTATTCACACCGCCACGCTGCTGCATGACGATGTGGTGGACGAGAGCGATAAACGGCGCGGACGGCCTACGGCGAACCTACTTTGGGATAATAAATCAAGCGTTTTGGTGGGGGATTACCTGTTTTCCCGTTCTTTTCAGCTGATGGTCGAAACCGGCAATATGAAGGCGCTGGGGATTTTGGCGAATGCTTCGGCGGTGATCGCGGAAGGCGAGGTTTTGCAGCTGAGCGCGGCGCAGGATATTTCGACCACCGAGGAGATTTACCTGCAAGTGGTGCGCGGCAAAACGGCGGCGCTATTTGCGGCGGCTTGCGAAGTGGGCGCGGTGATTTCTGATGCGCCAGAGGTGCATGCCAAGGCGCTGCTAGCTTACGGCGATGCCCTTGGCATTGCCTTCCAGATTGTTGATGACCTCTTGGATTTTGGCGGCACAAGCGCCACGCTTGGCAAAAACATTGGCGATGATTTTAGAGAGCGCAAGCTGACCTTGCCGATTATTCTCGCTGTGGCCAAAGCCGACACCACGGAGCGCGCCTTTTGGCAGCGGACGATCGGGAAGGGTGAGCAGCGCGAAGATGACCTCGCCCACGCCTTACGGCTAATGGACGGACACGGCACGCTTGACCAAACCCGCCAAAAAGCACTGGATTGGGCAGAGGTAGCGCGCGCAGCGCTTGGGCCACTGCCCGACTCAGAGCTTAAAAGCGTGCTGGCAGACCTTGCTGATTTTGTGGTGTCACGCGTGGTTTAGCCCTTCGCGGCCACCACCCACCAATTGGGGTGCGCGCGCTTGATATTGGTGGCGGCTTCATCCGCCTCGGCCAATGTCTCAAACAGCCCAAAGCACGTGCCGCCAGAGCCGGACATGCGCGCCAAAGCGCAGTTTTTCTGGCTTTTCAGGTCCGCCAATACATCAGAAATGCTGGGGCAAAGCTGCACAGCGGCCTGCTGCATATCGTTGCGTTGAGACGCGATGAACGCGAAAAATGCAGCGGCGTTTAACCCTTCCGGCAGAGCTGCGCCCTCGGGGTTATCCACCGCCTCAAGGGCCGAAAAAACAGCGGCCGTAGATACCGGCGCGCCGCTATTGG
Source organism: Paracoccaceae bacterium (assembly GCA_013139635.1). Taxonomy (GTDB): domain Bacteria; phylum Pseudomonadota; class Alphaproteobacteria; order Rhodobacterales; family Rhodobacteraceae; genus UBA3077. The sequence continues at coordinate 16,892 of WTAL01000245.1, read as the reverse complement.
CCAGCACAATTGCAAAATCCGGCAGCTTGGGCAAAAGCGTGAGCCGCTCACCAATGCCTTGCATCCGCAACGGCTTGGAAAGCACGCAGGCCGGCACGTCGGCCCCAAGGATAAGGCCATCTGGCACGGCGCCCTTGGCCAACAGCCGCAGGGTGGCGGCGGCATCAGCCGAGCCGCCGCCAATGCCGCTGGCTATCGGTAGGTTTTTTTCGAGGTGGATATCTGGTGGTACCCCAAGCAGCGCCGCAGCATCTCTGATAAGATTATCATGCGTGGGAAGCCCCGCCGCAAAGGGGCCGTCGATGCTCAGGCCATTGGTGCCATGGGTCAAAGTATCTCCAACTTCGGGAAAAACCACAATGGAATCAAGGAGGTGGTAGCCGTCAGCTCGCTTTCCGGTGATGTGCAGACTAAGGTTAACCTTGGCCCGCGCCAGTTCACTCATCTGCCAAAACGGCGTCTAGCCCGCGCGAAAGCTTGTCGCGGATCCGCTCGGCATCACCCTCTTCAGGGCCATAAGACAGCGCGCGCCGCCACTGGAAACGGGCCTCGCGCTTGCGATCAACCATCCAGAGGACATCGCCAAAATGGTCGCTCAAAATCGGGTCTACCGGCAGCAGCTTCACGGCGACTTCCATAGCGGCTTCAGCGTCTTCAAAGCGGCCAAGGCGGTAGTAAACCCAACCAAGGCTATCGGCAATGGCGCCACTATCGGGCTTGGCCTCAACCGCGGTTTCAATCATCCCCAGCGCCTCATCTAGCTTTTCGCCGCGGTCCACCAAAGAATAGCCGAGGTAGTTTAGCGCGTCTGGTTGCGCGGGGTTGAGCGCCAGCGCCTGCCGGAAATCAGCCTCGGCGGCGGGCCAGTTATCGGCGCGGTGTTCAACAACCGCGCGGGCATAAAATAGCCGCCACGCTGCGCGAATATCGGGCGCGGGGAGGAGCTCTATTGCCTCTGTATAGGCTTCCCGCGCGGGGGCCAAATCTCCGTTTTGCCGCAAAACATCGCCCAGTGATTGCCAGAGCGTAATGCTGTCGGGTTTGATCTCGATCGCGGCGCGCAAGGTAGTAATCGCGCCGTCCAGATCATTATTTTGGCGCAAATTTAGCGCCCGTCCGGTTTTGGCGTTCAGCACCCAAGGGTTGCCTTCGGGCACCGCGTCATAGGCTTTGAGCGCCAGTGCAAATTGAGATTGCTCGGTGAGAATATCGCCGATCAGCAAAAGAGCCTCTGCGTTATCAGGCTGAAGCGCCAAGGCGAGACGGGCATAAAGCAAGGACAGCCGCTGGCTATCGTCGCTTCTCAACGCATCAGCGATGACCAATAACGTTTCCGAAGCGCCATCCGTCGGGGCGGTTATACGATCAAACGTGACGGCCTCCTCTGCCGCCAACTGCACCCGAAGATCCGCAGATTCCCGGTCTGAAAAGCCAGCACCCGCACCATTTATCATGATCTCTAACGCTGTAGCATGCTGCCCAAGGGCCGCCAGAATTTGCGCATGGGCCAGCACCGAGTTGCGATTAACATAGGCGCCACCCGCGGAAAAAACCGCGTCAGCCTCTGATAATCTGTCAAGGTAAGCCAGAACTAAGCCTTTATTATATAGGCCAAAAGAGGTGATGGCGTCGTTTTCGCTTGCGGTCGCCAGCGTTTCCAGCCCGGTATCTATCTCATCCATTCCCACCAGCGCCCAGCCACTCAAAAGTTGCTTAACCAGCGGATTCATCTCAAAGCTCGGATCAGCCATCAGGCCAAGGGCGGCGCTATAGTCCAAACGCGAAAACGCGCCGGCAATCATCACCGTGTGGGCATATTCATCCTTAAAACCTGCCGCTGCCATTTTGCGCGCTATGGCCTCTGCGGCGGGTACATCACCCACTGCCAAAAAGGCAAACAAGCCGCCTTGCATAATGTAGCCATTATCTGGCTCGGCGATCATGGCTTGAGTGTAATAATAGGCCGCGTCAACATAATCATTGGCGATATTGGCTGATTTCGCCGCCAAAAACGCGCCCGCAAAACCTTCGCTACGGGCCATTGGTACCGTTGAAAGCGCCATTGTCGCCGCCAGAGACAGGGTTTTTAGCAAGTTCGCCATAGTTCACTCCGCGTTGTTTTCCCCAAGATAGGCAGCGCGGCGCGCAAGTGCAATCAAGCAAACGCGGATGTGATCATAATTACGCCTACATGTTGGGGTAATTCGGCCCTTCGCCACCTTGCGGGCAGGCCCATGTGATATTGCCGCTTGGGTCTTTTATATCGCAGGTTTTGCAATGCACACAGTTTTGCGAATTTATCTGGAAGCGCGGGTTGGAGCCGTCTTCCTCGCGGATAATTTCGTAAACGCCAGCGGGGCAATAGCGCTGCGCGGGCTCGGCATATTCAGGCAAGTTTACGCTGATCGGCAGGTTTGGGTCGGCCAATTGCAGGTGGCTCGGGGCGTCCTCAGCATGGTTAGTGGCCGAAAAGCTCACATTGGTGAGGCGGTCAAAGCTGAGCACGCCGTCTGGGCGGGGGTAATCAATAACCGGATGGTCAGCCGCTTTACCCGTTGATTGCGCATCATTTTTACCGTGTTTCAGCGTGCCGAGCGGGTTGAATTTGAAAATACTGGCCACCCACATATCAAAGCCGCCGAACAACAGCCCACCAAGCGGGCCAAAGCGGGCGCTCAGCGGCGCAACATTGCGCACGGGTTTGAGGTCTTTACCGATCGGGCCTTCGCGCAGCTCGGTGTTATAGTCTTCGAGCTCATCGCCACTGCGGCCAGCCTTGATGGCCTTCACCGCTGCCTCGGCCGCCGCGATGCCCGAAAGCATGGCGTTATGGTTGCCCTTCACGCGCGGCAGGTTCACCAGCCCCGCCGAACAGCCCAGCAACGCGCCGCCAGGAAAACACGATTTAGGAATAGATTGGAAGCCGCCTTTGGTCACCACCCGCGCGCCGTAAGCCACGCGTTTGCCGCCAGCCAGCACCTCCGAAATCATCGGATGATGCTTCCAGCGCTGGAACTCGTTATAGGGCGAAAGATGCGGATTTTTATAGTTGAGATCAACGATATAACCGACATAAACCTGATTGTTTTCAAGGTGATACATAAACGAGCCGCCACCCGCCTTCCAGCCCAGCGGCCAGCCCATAGTGTGCGTAACTTCGCCCTCGTTATGGTTTTCCGGCAGCACATCCCAGATCTCTTTAATGCCAAGCCCAAACTTGGGCACATCGCTGCTTTCGTCCAGCCCAAACTTGGCGATCACCTGCTTGGAAAGCGACCCACGCGCGCCCTCAGACAGGAACACATATTTGCCATTCAGCACCATGCCCGGCTCATAATTTGGCCCCTGCGTGCCATCAGAATTAAGCCCAAACTCACCGGCCACCACGCCTGAAAGCGCGCCATTTTCACCGTAAACCAGTTCAGAGCAGGCCATACCGGGGAAAATCTCTACACCGAGCGCTTCGGCCTGCTCCCCCATCCAGCGGGTTACGTTGGCCATCGAAACGATGTATTTGCCATGGTTGTTCATCAAGGGTGGCATCAGGAAATTCGGAATGCGAATGCCGCCGCCCGCGCCAAGCATAAGGAAGCGGTCTTTCTTGACACGGGTTTTAATCGGCGCACCGCGTTCGGCCCAATCAGGCATCAGCGCATCAAGGCCGCAAGTATCCAGCACCGCGCCAGAAAGAACATGCGCGCCCACTTCGGAGCCTTTTTCCAGCACCACAACATTAAGGTCAGCATCCAGCTGCTTAAGGCGAATGGCGGCCGAAAGCCCAGCAGGCCCCGCCCCCACAATCACCACATCATAATCCATCGCTTCGCGTTCAATCTCGGCCATGCCAACCCCCAATATTGCGTTGCAACATGTATTGCAGGCCAAAACGCGCGCGTCAATAATGACACGGCGTCAAATGGCCCAAAACCGACCGGATTGCCGCTATTGCACAACTATCGCTTGCTGAATGCGCCCGCCCCCCATAATAATCATCGCTAAAGCCGCAGCAAATGGGGCGCAGACCGGAGTTAAACCATTGGAAAAAATCCACCTTACCGCCGCAGGGCAGGCCCGCTTGGAAATTGAAGCCCGAGAGCTAAAAACCGTGCGTCGCCCGCAAGTGATCAAAGATATCGCCGAGGCCCGCGCCCATGGTGACCTGTCAGAAAACGCCGAGTATCACGCCGCGCGCGAAGAGCAGAGCCACATTGAAGGCCGGATTAAAGAACTAGAAGCGGTGCTGAGCCTCGCTGAGATTATCGACGTGAGTAAGCTCTCCGGCACCATTAAATTTGGCGCCACGGTCGCGCTGGCGGATGAGGATACCGACGAGGAAATTACCTATCAAATTGTGGGCCAACACGAGGCCAATATTGATAAGGGCTTGCTCAATTTGCAATCGCCACTGGCGCGGGCATTGATTGGCAAGGAAGAAGGCGATAGCGTGGAAGTGCGCACGCCGGGTGGCACGCGCAGTTACGAGGTTTTGAGCGTAAAATTCAGCTAATTTAGCAGGGAGCAGCACCAAATGAACAGGCTTGGCGGCAGCTTAGGACCAAGCGCAATTGAAGGCCGAGAGACCTTTTTTGCGACTATTTTCAGCGTGTTATGGGTGCTTGGCCTCACGGCTTATGGCGCGGGATATTTTGGGCTTTTTGGGGGCGGCGTAGAGCCGCAAGGGCCGGTCTCACTTGAGATCATGATCTTCACCTTCGCCGCTATTCTCCCCATTGCATTGGTGTGGATAGGCGTGCTTATGCTGCGCCGCGTGGCCGAAGTGCAGCACGATGCGCGGGATCTTGCCGCCATGCTCAAGCGCTTTCAAGCAGGGCCTTCGGGCAACCCCGCAGCGCGGGTTACGCCAGCCCCGAAGGGCGGAGCTGAAACCAATGCAAAATTGGCCGCGCTGAGCACACAAATGCAGCAGGTCGAGAAGGCACTGGTCGCCATTTTGGCAACCAAGGTAGAGCTGAGCCCGGAGGCCGATAGGCCTGAGGAAAGCCCGCCAAGCGAAGCCCTGGAAACAAAAGACAACTTGAACTGGGACGAGCTTTTGCACGCGCTCAACTTCCCAACTGATGAAAAAGACAAAGACGGCTTTCGGGCGCTACGGATAGCCATGGGCCACCCTGCCACCTCTCAATGCCTGCGCGCCGCCGAAGATATCATGAACCTTTTGAGCCAAGACGGCATATACACCGATGATCTATCGCCTGAGATCGCCCCCGCCGCCTTGTGGCGCAGCTTTGCTAAAGGCACCCGCGGTGAAGAAGTGGCCGCCGTGGGGGGCATTCACGATGCTGCCGCCATTGCCAAAGTCCGCTCTCGTATGCGGTCAGACCCGATATTCCGTGATGCAGCGCTGCATTTTCAACGCCAGTTTGACATTACGCTCCGCGAGTTTTGCGCCAATGGCTCGGACCCGCAAATCGAGAAACTCGCCAACACCCGCACGGGGCGCACATTTATGCTGCTTGGTCGCGTAAGCGGGATGTTCGGCTAGGCACCCTTCAGGGGGGAGCGCGCGTGCGCGAGGGGGCGGGTCGCCCCCGCCGAGGCGTAGCCGAGGCCACGCCCAACCGCCGGTGTCGTTTGCGAAGCAAACGGCGTCCGGCGAGCGGGAGGGCTACGCTCGGGCCTTTCACTTGGTTCGAAGGGAGCACCCAGCCAGTTTGCCTTTGCCTCGGGGAGGGCTGCCTCTTTTGTGCTTTTTGGAAGCGCGGTGCATATCCCCCCGCTCGGCAAAGGCAGGTTTTCAGCATGCTGAAAACAATGTCCTAGCTAGCACCTCGGTGGACCAAGTGGCGCGGTCAGCGATAGGCTGTAAAAGGCGTGAAGGCCACGAGGTCGCCGTGCTTGATCTCTAAGGCTTCATCTGGCAGCTCGACAAACCCGTCAGCCCAAGCCAGCCCGGAAATGCGGCCAGAGCCCTCAGACGCAAAGACCTCAACCGTGCCATTGGCGCTGCGTCGCGCGCGCAGATACTCTCGCCGGCCAGCTTTTTTGCGCTTTGCAAATGCAGCAGGCAGCTGTGTGGCCAGCGGGCGCAACCAACCTTGCCCTTGCAGTGCGCCCAAGGCAGGGCGGGCAAAAACGAGCGCGGTGGTGAAGGCGGCAACGGGGTTCCCGGGCAAGCCAAAAACCGGCAGGCCTTGCCACATGGCCAGCGCCAAGGGGCGGCCCGGTTTTACAGCAATGCGCCACAGGTTAAGCTGGCCTTTATCGGCAAGCACGGCGGACATATGGTCTTCGTCTCCAGCCGAAGCCCCGCCCGATGTCAGGAGGGCATCGCACAGCGTAGCCGCTTCATTTAAAGCGGATTCAACGGCAGCCACGCTGTCACCGACAGCGCCCATGTCCACAGCCTCAAAGCCCCAATCTTGCAGCAAGGCCAGCAGCATTGGGCGGTTGGCATCATATATCTCGTGCGCGCTGGCGGGCTCGCCAGGCTGGCGCAGCTCGTCGCCCGTTGACACCACGCCAACGCGCAAACGCTTAAAAAGCGCCACCTCAGCCACGCCAATGGCCACCAGAAATCCAAGCTCTTGCGGCCCTAGCCGCGTGCCGGCTTCGAGCGCGATGTCTCCGGCTGAAATATCTTCGCCCTTGGCACGGCAATTTGCCCCTTGCTTCAACCCGCTTTCAAAGCGCAGCACATTGCCTTCAACCTGCACATCTTCTTGCATGATTACGGTGTCAACGCCCTCAGGCAAAGATGCCCCTGTGAGGATTCGGACCGCCTCCCCTGCTGGCACAACCCCATTAAAAGGCGCCCCCGCCGCCGAACGGCCCTCAACCAGTGGCAAGGCTTGCAGGGCCTCATCTGTGAGTGAGGCAAACGCAAAAGCGTAGCCATCAACCGCCGCATTAGCATAGGGCGGGTTGGCGCGCTTGGCGGCCACGTTTTTTGCCAATATCCGCCCTGACGCCTGCGCAACCGGCAGTGTTTCGGTCCCGACCACACAGCGCATTTGGGCGCGCAAATGGGCAAGTGCCTCATCAACCGGGGTCCAATGCGTGCCCTCTGGCAAGGCAAAGCAATCATCTTTCAGGCGAGGGAATTCAGCCAAGGCCAACCTCTTTCAAGACAAAATCCGCGATCTCGGGTATATTGTTAATATCAAGCACCGGCACTGTTTGCGGCCCCACGTCATGCCCGGCGGCTATCGCCCTAATGCTTTGGTCTTTCACCGAAATCAGCGGGCGGTCTGGCTTCACTGAAGCCTCGATTTTGGCGTGGCCATTTTGCTTGAACCCCTCGATCAAAACCAGCTCAACGGGGCTGAGCTTGGCCAACAGGTCATCCACAGTTGGCTCCTCGGCCCCGCGCAGCTCATGCATGATAGCCCAGCGGTAAGCCGAAGCCAAAATCACCTCGCCCGCCCCCGCCGCGCGGTGGCGAAAGCTGTCTTTACCGGGCTGGTCTACATCGACCGAATGATGCGCGTGTTTTATGGTTGAAACGGTAATCCCACGGCCGGTAATCTCTTCTACCAGCCGCTCGGTCAGGGTGGTTTTGCCGCTGTTTTTCCAGCCCGTAATGCCAAAAACCTTCATAATAAACCCTCTGCATGCACCAGATCTTCTGGTGTATTGATATTAAAAAACGGGTCTTCTGAGAACCCGTGAAAGACGATGGGCGCGCAGCCAAGCGGCTCTACCCATTGAATAACTTTGCGCACCCCGCCTTGCAAGGCTGTGCGCAGGTTTTCCCGCAAAGAGACATCATAAAGCGCAAAGGTCGGCTGGCGAAAATAGCCGCCGGTTTCACGCGGGCTGTGGGCCATGGCCATGGGCAGCCCTGAAGCCTCGCAAGCAAAGCGCAGGCCGGTTACAAGGCGTGGCGGGAAAAACGGGCTATCGGCGGCGGTGCTCACAATATGAGAAAAGCCATTTTCAGCCGCCCAATCCAGCCCCGCGAGCACACCGGCAAGGGGGCCGGCAAAGCCAGAAATACTATCGGCCACAACGGGCAAGCCAAAGGCCGAAAATCGAGCAGGATCACCATTAGCATTGAGCACCGCCGCCTCAACTTGTGGCGAAATTCGATCAATGACATGGCTCAATATCGGCTGACCTCCAAGCGGTAAAAGGCATTTATCGCCCCCGCCCATGCGGCTGGATTGCCCCCCCGCCAGCACCACGCCTGCAATACGGGCCTGCGGGCTAGAGGGCCGCAAAGGCGCTGCTATTATTTCCGGTGAGGTCATCAATCAAAACTCGTGATTTTTGTTTCAGCGCAAGGTGCGCTATTGCCGTAAAGGTGCAACGATAAGCAGGGGATGTCCAGCATGGGCCGCGCATATTGGCAAGGTTTTCGGGCAGGGGTACCCTTTGTGCTTGTGGTGGCCCCGTTTGGGCTGCTTTTTGGCGTGGTGGCAACAGAGGCCGGGCTGGATATTGTGCAAACCATGGCGATGACGGTGTTGGTCATTGCTGGCGCCTCGCAATTTGCGGCGTTGCAGCTGCTTTCAGACAACGCGCCAACATTCGTGGCTATTCTTACGGGGCTGGCGGTGAATATGCGCATGGCGATGTATTCGGCCTCGCTCACGCCGCATTTGGGCAAGGCCAGCTTGGGCAAGCGCGCCTTGGTGGCGTATTTTCTGGTGGACCAAAGCTATGCGATTTCGGTTGCCGAATTCGAGAAGGCCCCCGCGCGGCCTTTGCCGGAAAAGCTGGTGTATTTCTTTGGTTCGGTATCTCCGATTGCGCCGCTTTGGTATGGCTTTACCTATGTGGGGGCGGTGGCCGGCAAAGCCATTCCGCCCGAATACGCACTGGATTTCGCGGTGCCGATCACCTTCATCGCCATTGTCGCCCCCGCCCTGCGGAGCCTGCCGCAAATTTCAGCGGCGTTTGTTTCGGTAAGTGTAGCGCTAGTGCTGGCATGGCTGCCGTATAATAGCGGCTTAATGATTGCAGCCTTGCTGGCAATGATAACCGGCGCCGCGATAGAAAAACGTCTGGAGGCCAAGGCATGAGTGACTTTTCGATTTGGATCACCATTATTGCGCTCGGCATCGGCACCTTCCTGATCCGGTTTTCCTTTCTAGGCTTACTGGGCGGGCGAGATCTGCCGAACTGGCTAACCCGCCACCTGCGCTATGTTCCCGTGGCCGTACTGCCGGGGCTGGTCGCCCCTTTGGTGGTGTGGCCCGAAGCCACGGGTGGCTCAGCAGATCTTGCGCGCTCACTCGCCGCGCTCACTGCCTTGGCCATCGGCGGGCTTACCCGCTCAGTGCTGGGGGCAATTTTTGGCGGTATGGCCGTGCTTTATACGGTACAGTATTTCACATAGTTACCGCCGCATACGCCCTGCGGGCGGCTTTTTCCCTTCGGGAAAAATGCGTGTGCGACGCCATGGCGGCGCGTCTGGCGCTGTATGGCTTGGCGAGTGTTGTTCCCGCGCCGCGCTGCGAAACCGGTACTTACTGAAAGCTACACACTAATTCTTTTCTGCATAAATACTCAAATATTTGACCCTAGGCGCAATTCTACCAGCCCGGCGCGCGCACAATACTCCAAAGCACACCAATGCCAGACGCGCCGCTGCCGAGCGCAGCGAGGCCAAGTCTGCGCCGTAGGCGCAGACACAAAAAAAGGGCCACACCAAAGTGCAGCCCCTTTTCTTTGAAATACGAAAAACCTTAGTTCTTCGCGTAGAATTCCACCACCAGATTTGGTTCCATAACCACTGGGTAAGGCACATCCGAAAGCGTAGGTGTGCGCAAAAATTCACACGTCAGCTTGCTGTGGTCCACATTCATGTACTCAGGTGTGTCGCGCTCGGCAGAAGCGATAGCTTCAATCACAAGGCCCATCTGGCGGGATTTTTCACGCACGGCGATCACGTCACCCTCGTTTACGCGGTAGGAGGCGATGTTCACCTTTTTGCCGTTCACAGTCACGTGGCCGTGGTTTACGAACTGGCGCGCGGCAAATACGGTTGGCACAAACTTGGCACGGTAAATAACCGCGTCCAAACGGCGCTCTAGCAAGCCGATCAGGTTTGCACCTGTATCGCCCTTGATGCGCTCGGCATCGGCATAAATGCGGCGGAATTGCTTTTCCGTTACGTCGCCATAATAGCCCTTAAGCTTTTGCTTGGCGCGCAGCTGCGTGCCGAAGTCAGAAAGCTTTTGCTTACGGCCTTGGCCGTGCTGGCCCGGGCCATATTCACGGCGATTTACGGGAGATTTGGGGCGGCCCCAAATGTTTTCGCCCATGCGGCGGTCAATTTTATACTTGGCAGCTGTACGTTTAGTCACGGCTGGATCCTTTCAGGTTTGAAAGGTGCTTTCCTTACCCGACCATTATTAGCCGAGTGACAGGTTTCCCCTTGCGGGGTCCACAAACACCAAAATCACCGGAGCCTTGCAGCACCGGATGGGCGGGTTATAGTGGTTTAAAAGGGAGAGTCAAGCGCGGTTAGCTTGCTTTCCGCAACGGGTTTGCAAACAGCCAAAAATACAATAGCACCAAACCATATTTAGACAAAAGGATTGTAACTTATGGCAGCTTTTAACCTCACCCAATCTGGTGGCATTGCCCATTTACGGTTTTGTACGCCGGAAAAATCTAATGCTATGGGCGCGGAGTTTTGGGCTGATTTCAGGCTCGCAATCCTTGAGCTTTCCCAAAGCGGAAAAACGCGGGCTTTGGTGATTTCGGGAGCGGGCAAGAACTTTTGCTCGGGCATGGATATTTCGATGTTTGCCAGCGGGATTCCAACCACCGACACACCAATTTCCCGCGAAGCCTTTCCCGCCTTCATTCAGCACCTGCAAGATACCTTAAGCTGCCTTGAAGCCGCCCGCTTTCCGGTGATCGCTGCCATCCACGGGGCCTGTATTGGTGGCGGGCTTGATCTTGTATCTGCTTGTGATTTGCGCATCGCGGCCAAGGATGCATATTTCAGAGTTGAGGAAACCAATATCGGCATGATGGCAGACCTTGGCAGCCTGCAACGCTTGCCCAAGCTTATGCCCGAAGGTGTGGTGCGCGAATTGGCTTATTTTGGCAGCACGCTGAACGCCGAGCGCGGCCATGCTGTTGGGTTTATCAACGCTGTTGAGGCAGATGCAGAGGCCGTACTGGACGCCGCTATGCAGGCCGCCGAGCGCATTGCCACCAAAGCCCCGCTCGCGATAGCTGGCTCAAAAGCCGCCATCACCTATGCGCGTGATCATTCTACGGCCGATGCCCTTACGCATGCACGCATGACCCAAGCTCTAATTTGGAATCCAGCGGATATTCAAAAAGCAGTTATGGCGCGCGCCAATGGCGAAAAAACCACCTTTGATGATTTAAGCAAAGTGCGCGGCATGAAAGATAAACACTAAACTGAGAGCGGGCGTTTTGTGCCGTCTTCAAGCCTATGTAGCGAGGTTGCCCAACGGCCCGTGCTGGTTTCATATAGCTTCAAGCTGCCACCCACTTCATAAACCCGCGTTGTGGAGGCCACCCAGCCGGCTTGCCACGCAACGGACATCTCGCCTGTTTCAGGGTTAATAACCCAATGGCCAAAGGTATGTGCGCTCGCGTTATTTTTACCCTCTAAGCGGCCGTCACTGTCAACTGTCATCACGTATTTGAACATATAGCCAAAGTCGCCATACACCGTTTTGCCAACAATCTTTGCCGCCAATGCCTCGGCAGACAAAGGCGTTAGCCCCAGCGCCAGCATATCGGCTTCTGTGCTCGTGCAATCCGGGTTTATTTCACCTTCCAACATCGCCTCTCCTTAGGTGTTTTGAATAACAGCCACCGCCATCATAGCCAGCCCCACATGCCCAAGCGTCCAGACGATTGAGCGGGTAAGGCCGATAGCAGTAATATAAGCGGGAACGTAGGCGGCGCGCGCCAGCAAAAACACCAGCGCGCCCCACCATGCCAGCCCGCTATTCAGGCCAAAATGCACGGCCAGCAGCGCCAGCGGCAGGAAAACCATCATGGCCTCGTTCATATTGGCCACGGCGCGCTTGGCACGGCTTGCATTAACCGTGAGCGGCAGGGCCTCGTCACGCGGGCCACCCCCATGGCGCAACACCTTACCCCCGAGCGAGCGGGACATGATCATCGCAGGCAGGTAGGTTTGAATTCCGTAAAGCAGCAGCACGCCTAGAATGAGGCCAACCATGGCGCCCTCCATATAAAAAGCGCGGAGCCTTGGCCCCGCGCGATTATTTTACTTATTGGCTTTGAGCCATGTCATCACGGTCTCTGGCGAGCTTTCGCCGTAAGGGTCATCACCGTGGTTGTCAGCAAGGCCCGGCTCTTGGAACCAAGCTTCGACCACGCCATCGTTGATGATGGCCGCATAGCGCCAGCTGCGCATGCCAAAGCCGATGTTTGATTTATCAACCAGCATGCCCATTTGGCGGGTAAATACGCCGGCGCCGTCAGGGATAACTTTAACGTTTTTCAGCTCTTGATCCCACGACCATTTGTTCATCACAAAGGTATCATTCACAGACATCACGTAGATATCGTCAATGCCCTCGGCGGCGAAATCAGCCGCGCCATTTTCATAGCCCGGAAGCTGGTAGGTGGAGCAAGTTGGGGTGAACGCGCCTGGAAGGGAAAACAGAATAACCCGCTTGCCTTTAAAGAAATCATTTGTGGTTTTGTCTTCCCACTTAAACGGATTGTCACCGCCGATGCTTTCGTCGCGCACCCGCGTGTGGAAAGTTACGGAAGGAAGTTTAAAGCCTACATGCATGGATATACCCCTTTTATGAGTGTTTCAGTCAGGCATTACATAAGGGCTTTGAAGGGAGTCGAAAACCCCCTGCGGCACATTTTCCGGGCGAGGCGCAAAATGGGCGTTGATGGCAGCATGGGCGCGGGCCAAAAACGCGATGCAACCGCTGATATCACGGCCAACTTGAGCGTCGGTTTGAGCCACCAAAACTCGTGTAATGCGTTGCGATTGCGTGTCTTTTCACGGGGGAGGGAATTTATTTACCTAGGTTAGTAGTTTCCATGTGCCAATAGGTTGCATTTCCATTCATCTTTATGCGTAAATCGCACAAATGACCCCAACCACTTCCAATTGCCGCGCCACCATGACACAAAAACCAGAATATCGCTTGAACTGAGCACTGATCAACCGCTATCACAGCCACATGTTATCTTATCAACACGCCTATCACGCCGGAAACCCAGCCGACCTACACAAGCATCTTGTGCTGGCCGAGCTCTTGGCCCTGCTCACCCGAAAAGCCCGCGGCATTTCCTATATGGAAACCCACGCGGGCCGGGGCCGCTATGACCTAAGCGCGCCGGAATCGCTAAAAACCGGTGAGGCCGCTGAAGGCATTGAGGCGATCACCTTGCCCGATAGCCCGCTGGCCACCGCCCTGCAAACCACCCGCGCGCGGTTTGGCGAGGCCGCTTACCCCGGCTCTCCGCTGATCGCGCAAACCTTGCTACGTGAGCAAGACCGCCTGCACCTGATGGAGCTGCACCCCGCCGAATTTGGCGCGCTGCGCCGGGCGCTGCGCACCGAGCACACCAGTGTTCACCATCGAGATGGCTACGAGGGCATACTCTCGCTTTCTCCGCCTAAACCCCGCAAAGGGTTGGTGCTGGTAGACCCCTCATACGAGGTGAAAACCGAATATGAACAGGTGGCCGAATTTACCCATAAGCTGATGGCCAAATGGCCCGAAGCCACGGTGATGATCTGGTATCCAATTCTGGCCGAGGGCCGCCATGCAGAGCTGATTTCGGGGCTAAAACTGAATTTCACCCGCCATGAAGTAGGCTTTAACCTGAAAGACGGCGAGGGCATGACAGGCAGCGGCTTGCTGCTGGTGAACGCGCCTTATGGCAGTGCTGATATCCTTAAACGCGTGCCTGCGATGACCGGAAACCTGATATCTAAAATATAGGGTTTTGCACTTCTGATTAACGCCAAGCTTGCAGACGGAGCCACGAATTTGGGCGATAAAAACAGAGGATTCAACCTGAGCTGGCGCACAGCGTACGATCGCTTGCGCAGGCTACTAGTTATAGCGAAATCAGCGCTGATGCTGCTTGGTATTTCAACGGGTCACCGCAAAGTGTTTGCCATAGGGTTTAACAAAACCGCCACCTCTTCGATTCATGAGGTGTTCCAAAAGCTAGGCATGCTTTCTGCCCATAATACCCATTGGCGGGACACAAAACGCACCTTTGTATTCTTAAAATATCAATGCTTTACCGACGGCCCGCCTGATGACTTTACCGCTCTGGACAGGCGTTTTAAAAACTCGAAATTTATCCTAAATATTCGGGATCTGGATGAGTGGATTGATAGCCGACTAGAGCACATCCGACTATCAAAAGAAAAAAAGTCAACACAGATTCATTCGAAATGGGACCGGACAGATTTCGCTGTTAAGCACTGGATTGAGGAACGTAATCACTACCATCAGCAGGTGCTGGACTATTTTCGGGACCGCCCCGATGACCTGTTGGTCTTGAACTATATCCGCGAGGCCGACCCGGGCCAAAAAATCGCGGATTTCCTTGGGAAAACAAAAATCGTCAGCAAGGTTTATAAGCGCTCAACCCAACAGACCCGCGAACGGGGCACGTTACGCAACAAAGACCGCATTCATCGGTGTTTAACGGAACTGGCCGTGCCAAAATCCGCGTGGCAATCTGACATTCACTGCCCCACGGAATCAAATAGCACTGCCTATTGGCCCTATGATTCCGCAGCTTTGAACTACCCCGATATAATAACGCAACCCGATGAGAACAGCGCGCCATAAAAACTGAATCCATTGGTCAAAAATTCTACACGCGTAAATAGCCCTTCCTTGATCTGCCGCCCTTATCCGTTCCTAAAGCAGCCCCTTGCGGGGTTTCTGCGCTGTATTGATGGGGTAAATTGAGATATTTTGCCAACACCGGCCCATTTTGAAAACCAAAATCCACGTAAACTTCTTGTAAAAAAACCATTTTCATACAAAGCTTCATGACAATTGGTGAAACATGTAAGAATTGGGGAAGAATATGAAGCGATATCGCGGGTTGATAGTTGGTGGTGCGGCGCTTTGTTTTCTCTTGCTCGGCTGGGCGCTCACCAGCATTGCTCCAAGCATCGAGGTTGCTTGGGTGCTTTCGCTTTTGCTGCTGGCTGTCTTTCTATTTTCCTTTGAGATCATCCCCATTGATGTCGCTGCGCTCACCATTTTGGTGATGCTGGGCCTCACCACACTGGCAGCACCGATTATGGGGCTAGATGAAGGGCTAGTCGAGATCAACGAACTTTTTGACGGTTTTTCCTCCAACGCCGTAATTTCAATTATTGCCGTGATGATCCTTGGGGCGGGGTTAGACAAAACCGGGGCCATGAATTCGGTCGCGCGGTTTTTGGTTAAAATCGGCGGAACCAATGAAAAGCGGATCATTCCTTTGGTATCCGGCACGGTCGGCGGTATCTCGGGCTTTATGCAAAATGTGGGCGCAGCGGCTTTATTCCTACCGGTCATCAAGCGCATTTCACTGCGTTCAAATATTTCCGTTTCGCGACTGTTAATGCCGATGGGATTTTGCGCTATTTTAGGCGGCACCGTCACCATGGTGGGCTCCAGCCCGCTTATTCTGCTGAATGATCTGATTATCCTCGCCAATGAAAGCCTGCCTCCCGAGCAGCAGGTGAGCACCTATGGGCTATTTGACGTGACCCCGATTGGCATTGCGCTGGTGCTTTCTGGCATTCTTTACTTTGTGGTTTTTGGCCCACTGGTGCTGCCCAAAGGCACTGACCAGCCCGAACAAAGAGGCGGGTTAGAGACCCATTTACTGGATGATTACGGCATCGATTACATCATTGCCGAGGTTTACGTGCCCACCGGAAACCGCTTGGTGGGCAATATACTGGATAGCTACGAAACCCTATTTCATGTGCGCACGGTTGGCATCACCTCGGGCAAAAAGGTGCGGCTTACTACGCGCGGTGTGCCGGCAAGCCTTGAGGTCGCGGGCGGCGATCATTTGGCCGTGATTGGCGAGCGTGAATGCATCGAGGTTTTTTGCAAAGCCTATAAGCTGACCCTAAAGCCAGAGCTAGATCTGTTTTCCGAGGTTATGTCCGCCTCCTCAGCTGGTTTGGCCGAAGCTGTTATCTCCCCAACCTCTAAAATGGTTGGTGAATCCGCCCGCACCATTCGCCTGCGCGAGCTACACGGGGTTTCCACGCTGAGTATTATTCGGAACGGCAAAACCATTCGTGAAGGCGAAGACGTGCGTAGCATGGAGTTTCTTGCTGGAGATACCGTGGTGATATTTGCTGACTGGCAAAGCTTGCAAGACTTCCACACCGGCCAAAACGTGGTCATTACCAGCGACTATCCACAAGAAGAAGTTCGCACCCATAAAGTTTTGCACGCGCTTACCTTTTTTGGCATCGCTATGGCTTTGGTGCTGCTCACAGATTTGCGGCTATCGGTGGCACTGATGGTGGGCGCGCTCGGGATCATCATCAGCGGCGTGCTCGACCCCGAAGAGGCCTATGCCTCGGTCAGCTGGAAAACCGTATTTTTGCTGGCCAGCCTTATTCCGTTTGGTAAAGCGGTGGAGACCAGCGGCACGGCCGAATGGATCGCCGACCGCGTGCTTTATGTGGTTGGAGATGTGGAAATCTGGGTGCTGCAACTGGTGATCGCTATTTTAGCCACGGCTTTTACTTTGGTGATGTCCAATGTCGGGGCCACGGTGCTGCTGGTGCCGCTGGCCATTAGTATTGCGCTGCATGCAGGGGCCAATCCGGCGGTGTTTGCCCTTACGGTCGCCATTGCCACATCAAATTCATTCCTACTCCCCACCCATCAGGTGAACGCGCTTATCATGGGGCCGGGGCGCTATACGGTGCCGGATTTTATGCGCGCTGGCGG
>WTAL01000254.1 GCA_013139635.1 Paracoccaceae bacterium | reverse complement strand
CTGATGCTAAAACTCACGTTTTCTGATCACCTGCCATACATTAAGGATAAGGGTTATCGAGCCGCCAAAACCACCTTACCATTCAAGGTGTTAGAGGGTGTTTCAATGTCAAATTCAGAAGTGGTGGAGCCAGGGGGAATCGAACCCCCGACCTCTTGCATGCCATGCAAGCGCTCTCCCATCTGAGCTATGGCCCCAATCACGCTGCGTTTTAAGCGGCCTCCGCTGGGAGATCAAGCTAAAAGTTGTGCGTAAAACAACAATTTCAAATCCTGCTTTCGCGCGCATCTTGCTATTTTGCTTACCTGAAGCGCTATGACTTGAAAACGCCGTATAGAAACCGGAAAATTGCTTATTTTGGGCTTCCAAGCATTGCTATATTTCCATTTTATTAACCAGCACTGTATATACAATTTTAACGACATTCGAATGAGGCCCTTTCTTGGACATTTCCAAAACCACACTTGACGGCGTTTTTGTGATCACGCCGCGCCGCTTTGCCGATGAGCGCGGGTATTTTTCCGAGAGCTGGAACCGTGATGCCTTGCAAAATGCTGGGCTGGATTTGCCCGCGTTTGTGCAAGATAACCACTCGATTTCCCGCAAGGCCGGCACCCTGCGCGGGTTGCATTTTCAGGCCCCGCCTTTTGCGCAGGGCAAGCTGGTGCGTTGTGGCCGTGGGGCGCTTTTTGATGTCGCGGTCGATATCCGCGCAGGCAGCCCCAGCTATGGCGCGTGGTTTGGCACCGAGCTTTCCGAGGAAAACGGCAAGCAGCTTTGGGTGCCGCCGGGGTTTTTGCACGGGTTTATCACAAAGGCTGATAATACCGAGGTGCTTTATAAATGCACCGCCTTTTACAATGCTGAATCCGACGGCGCGGTGCGCTGGGATAGCTGCGGCATTGACTGGGGCCATAAAACCCCGCTTTTGTCAGAAAAAGACACCGCCGCCCCCGCGCTGGCTGATTTCAAAACCCCGTTTAGCTGGGAGGGCCTCGCATGAAAATCCTTGTCACTGGTGGTGCTGGCTTTATTGGCTCAGCTGTGGTGCGGCTGGCCGTTCAGCGCGGGCATGAGGTGGTTAACCTAGACGCCCTCACCTATGCCGCCTGCCTTGAAAATGTGGCCCCTGTGGCCCACAGCCCGCTTTATGCCTTTGTAAAAGCCGATATCCGAGACCGCCCCAGCCTTGATCAAGCATTTGCCACG
Source organism: Paracoccaceae bacterium (assembly GCA_013139635.1). Lineage (GTDB taxonomy): Bacteria > Pseudomonadota > Alphaproteobacteria > Rhodobacterales > Rhodobacteraceae > UBA3077. The sequence continues at coordinate 19,902 of WTAL01000254.1, read as the reverse complement.
CATAAGCCCGATGCCGTCATGCACCTCGCCGCTGAAAGCCATGTGGACCGCTCGATCGACGGGCCGGGGGCGTTTATTGAAACCAATATCACCGGCACTTATAACCTGCTTGAGGCCGCGCGGCATTTTTGGGAAGCGGCGGGCAAGCCCGATACTTTCCGCTTTCATCACATCTCAACCGATGAAGTGTTTGGCAGCCTCGGCCCAACCGGCCAGTTTACCGAAAGCACACCTTACGACCCCCGCTCGCCCTATTCCGCCTCCAAAGCCGCGAGCGACCATCTGGTCCGCGCATGGGGCGAGACTTACGGCCTGCCCATTATCCTCACCAATTGCTCCAACAATTACGGCCCCTACCACTTCCCGGAAAAGCTGGTGCCGGTAGTGATTCTCAAGGCGATTTCCGGCCAGCCGATTCCGGTTTATGGCGACGGCAGCCACGTGCGCGATTGGCTTTATGTTGAGGACCACGCTGATGCGCTGCTGCTGGCCCTCACCAAAGGCGCGCTTGGCCGCAGCTATAATATCGGCGGGGAAAACGAGGTCAGCAACCTTGATCTGGTGCAGATGATTTGCGCTGCGCTTGATGCCCAGCGCCCCAACAGCACGCCCTATGCCGAGCAAATCACCTTTGTGTCCGATCGCCCTGGCCATGATAAACGCTACGCCATAGACCCAACGCGCGTGCGTGCGGAGTTGGGCTGGCGGCCCTCGCTTAGCGTAGAGGAAGGTATCGCCCGCACGGTGGCGTGGTATCTGGCCAATGAAAGCTGGTGGCAGCCGCTCTTGGCGCGCGATGGCGTCGGCAAGCGCTTGGGCGTGGCATGAAAATTCTCGTATTTGGCAAAACCGGACAAGTGGCCACAGAGCTGGCTAAAATCGCCCCCGAAGCGCAGTTTTTGTCCCGTGCCGAGGCTGATTTGGCCAATCCTGAAGCCTGCGCCGCCCTCATCACCGCCTCAAACGCCGATGTCGTGATCAACGCCGCCGCTTTTACGGCCGTGGATCAGGCGGAGGAAACCCCGGACCTCGCCATGCTTATCAATGGCCGCGCCCCCACTGCGATGGCGAAAGCCGCCGCCGCCAAGGGCATCCCCCTTGTGCATATTTCCACCGATTATGTGTTTTCCGGCGAAGGCATGCAGCCGTGGCAGCCGAACCACCCTACCGCCCCGCAAGGGGCCTATGGCCATAGTAAATTCACCGGAGAAAAAGGCGTGCAAGCCGCTGGCGGCGTGCATGTGATTTTGCGCACCTCATGGGTGGTTTCAGCCCACGGGCAGAACTTTGTAAAAACCATGTTGCGGCTGGCCGAAACGCGGCCCGAGCTTGGGATTGTAGCCGATCAAATCGGCGGGCCAACCCCTGCGGCCAGCATTGCCGAGGCCGTGCTGAAAATCGCCAAAGCACTGGTTGCCAAGCAAGGCCCCAGCGGCACTTACCACCTTTCCGGCGCGCCCGATGTAAGCTGGGCCGGTTTTGCCCGTGAAATTTTCAAGCAGGCTGGCAAACCCGTTCATATCAACGAAATCCCATCCTCAGCCTACCCAACCCCCGCCACGCGCCCGCTCAATTCGCGGTTGGATTGCCAAAGCCTCCAGCAGGATTTTGGCATAGCACGCCCCGATTGGCGCGCGGGCCTCGCTCACATCCTTTCAGACCTAAAGGCAGCCCCATGACCAACCGAAAAGGCATCATCCTCGCAGGCGGCTCCGGCACGCGGCTTTACCCCATCACCATGGGCATTTCAAAGCAGCTGCTGCCGATCTACGATAAACCGATGATCTATTACCCGATCTCGACCCTGATGCTGGCCGGTATCCGCGAGATCGCCATCATCACCACGCCCCACGACCAAGCCCAATTCCAGCGCCTGCTCGGCGATGGCAGCCAGTGGGGCCTCAGCTTTGAGTATATAATCCAGCCCGCGCCGGATGGCTTGGCGCAAGCTTATATTCTTGCCGAAGATTTTCTTGATGGCGCGCCCTCGGTGCTGGTGCTTGGTGATAACATTTTCTTTGGCCACGGCCTGCCCGAAATACTCGCCCACGCCGATGCCAAGCCCGCAGGCGGCACGGTGTTTGGCTACCACGTGGCCGACCCAGAGCGCTACGGCGTGGTGGGTTTTGATGCGCAGGATCGCGCCACCTCGATCATCGAAAAGCCCGAAAAACCTGCCTCTAACTACGCCGTAACCGGGCTTTACTTCCTTGATGGCACCGCCCCTGCGCGGGCCAAGCAGGTAAAGCCCTCGGCGCGGGGCGAGCTTGAAATCACCACGCTTTTGAGCAGCTACCTTGAGGAAGGCAGCCTCACCGTTGAGCGCATGGGCCGTGGCTATGCCTGGCTCGATACCGGCACCCATGCCAGCCTGCTCGACGCCGCCAATTTTGTGCGCACCCTGCAAACCCGCCAAGGGCTGCAAGTCGGCTCGCTGGAGGAAATCGCTTATGCGGCGGGCTGGATAACCCATGCCCAGCTGCAAGCCCGCGCCGAGATATTTAGCAAAAACGAATATGGTGCCTACTTGCGCAACCTCTAGTGATCCTGAAAGGACAGAATGTCTGCCATAAAAAATATCACCAAGCGGTTTAGTGAAATGGATGGCCATTTTCGCGAGGTGCTCACGGGTGCCTCCGTTGCCTTTGTGTTGCGCATTCTTGGGGCGGCGGCTGCCTTCGCGCTCAATGTTATCATCGGGCGGTTGCTCGGTGCTGAGGGCGCGGGGCTTTACTTTTTGGCGCTGTCTGTTGCGCTCATCGGGTCCATTTTGGCCCAGTTAGGGCTGGCCAGCACCTTGCTCCGCTTCATTGCTGCCGGGGCCGCCAAAAATGACTGGGGCCAGATAAAAGGTGTGTTTTTTCAAGGGGTTAAGCTTTCAGCCGCCGCCAGCCTCGGCATTGCGATCATCATCGCCGCCACCGCACCGTGGAGTGCTGAGTATATTTTCGGCAAGCCGGCCCTCACCACCCCCCTGCGCTATATGAGCCTCGCCGTTATCACCTTTTCCATGATGACCCTCTTGGCCGAAAGCCTAAAAGGCCTTAAGCAAATCGGCCGCTCTATGCTGGTGACGGGCGTAATTTACCCCGTGGTTGCGCTTGTGCTTATCTGGCCACTGGCCACGCTTGCTGGCCCAGCGGGGGCCAGCTTGGCCTATGTTATTGGCACCGGCGTGGCCGCCCTTATAGGCGCTTACTGGTGGCAAGCAGAAACCCGCAATCACGGCCCCGCGCAGCCCATCCCCGCCCCTGAGCTTTGGCAATCCGCCCGCCCGCTTTTGGTGATGAACCTCATCCTACGCGGCATCATTCCCTTGGCCCCTCTGTTTTTGGTTGGGGTCTGGAGCAGCGCTGAAGACGCGGGCATTTACGGCGCCGCTGCGCGCCTTGCCCTGCTCGCGAGCTTCTTTCTGGCTGCCGTAAACAGCGCCATCGCGCCCAAGTTTGCCGAGCTATATACCAAGGGAGATATGGCAACCCTCGCCCGCGTCACCCGCCGCTTTGCCGTCGGTATAACCCTCGCCACCAGCCCACTTTTTCTGGTGCTGTTCTTCGCAGGCGATTGGGTAATGAGCCTTTTTGGCCCCGATTTCACCCGCGGGGGCTCCACCCTGGCCATTCTTGCGGTTGGGCAATTGGTAAATTCCATGTTTGGCTCCTCCGTCTTTCTGTTGATGATGAGCGGGTATGAAAAAGATATTCGCACCTCGTCCCTGATCGCCGTTGCCGTTTTGGCGCTGCTTCTGGTTACCCTTGTCCCTTTATATGGCCTGATTGGCGCCGCAATATCCGCGTCCGCCGCTTATTCAATTCTGACCCTTTGGTCCGCGTTCATGGTTGGAAAACGATTAAACATTCAACTGCTTCCCTTCACGGCATGGAAGACGCCGAACCAATGAAAATTCCAACCAAACTCAAATACACACAGCTCGGGCTACTCATAATTTTTTATTTGGCTTTGGTTTGGCTCGCGAGCGCAAGCTTTGGGTTCCTGTTCTTTATTGATTCTAATACCTATATAAACGGCATAACTGGCGCGCCGGTATTGGACACGGTCGTGCGGTTTTTTCCCGTCGGCACCATGATTATCGGCATAATCAATCTCACACTTATTTTCAGAATATTCATACGCCACGGGATCAATGTTTTTGTTCTTTTTCTGCTATTTCCCTACAATCTGCTCCTTCTCACCAATTTGACAAAAGAATCGATCATTTTTCTATCGATGTATCTGTTGTTTTATAGCGTGCGAAACCGCGCATATACTAAGCGCGCCATAAGGATTTCGGTCGGCATTGCTCTGGCCCTACCACGCCCAACCTATCTGGTTTTATTGCTTGGCAAGTTCTCACCCAAAATCCTTATCCCCCTCTTTTTACTCTTACTTCTCGCCCTAGAAGTTTGGAGTTCCCCCGCCATTCTTCAGCTTGTTTCTGATCGAATGGAGGGCCGGCAATATGTCCAGCATGTTGGCCGGAGCTTTTTTGTAAACCTGTGCGTGGCCGAAAAATCATCGCTTCTTGAGTTTTCAAAATGCTGGGTTCCGGTGTTTTTGGGGTTCCCTATTCATAGTGATACGCTTTCAATATCAGCCATTCCCTATTACGCGTTTCAGCTGCCCTATATATACCTTGTATATAAGCTGCTAAAATCGCGCGTGCCCGAGCATCATTCACTTGCGGTGATAGTGATATTTGGTCACTTCCTGTTTTTAATTATTTCCCCCACATTTGGCGCCTTTATCCGATACGCCCACCCGTTTGTCTGGGCTATCGGGTTTTCTATTTTGCGACATCAATCACAGTTTTCCAGCCCTAGAAAGTCCGAAAATGATCCTTCTCGAAGCCTCGAAAAACCATCCTTTTCTCCACAAAAGCAGGCCGGAATGTAAAATGCGTCATACGCTTTTTCTGGCGCCGCCCGCGTCTTCTTGCCGAGGGATTGTCAAAAATTTAACGTCCCTTAAAGATGAACAAACCCAGATGTGTTCATCAAACAAAATGATAAGGTCACACTAAATGGTTGCTCAAATTGACAGTACATATATTCGTATGCGCCCTACGCGGCTTTGGTCGCGCCTCCTGAGCTACGTCCTATTTGAGGGCCGTCCTCTCACCACCCGTGGCCGCTGGATCAACCCATTGGTCTTTGCCCATTTTGCCATAGAAAAACGCTTGCCGCAGATGAAAGCCGTAAAAGCGCCGGTTTTCATTCTTGGCACGGGTCGCAGCGGCACGACAATCCTTGGAGTTTTGCTTTCAATGCACCGTGATGTTGGTTTTCTTAACGAGCCAAAAGCGCTTTGGCACGCGGTGCATGGTGGCGAAGACCTTGTCGGCAGCTATACACGCGATGCCGCGCAATACCGGCTGCCAGAAGCAGATGCAAAAACCCGTCGCAACGCGCATCGGCTTTTTGGCGCATATCTACGCGTGACGTTTAACCGTCAAGTGATTGATAAATATCAAGCTCTCACCTTCCGCATTCCTTTTATAAAGTCAATTTTCCCCGATGCCCGCTTCATTTTTCTCTCCCGAAACGGCTGGGATACCTGTAGCTCGATTGAGCGCTGGTCGCAAATTCATGGCCAAACAGTAGACGGTGAGGTCCATGATTGGTGGGGGGCAGACAGGCGAAAATGGCACCTGCTCATTGAGCAAATTATCCCCGAACACCCCGATCTTGCCCCGCACAAAGACGCCCTTTTGGCCTTGCAAGACCACCGCTCCATGGCGGCAGTTGAGTGGATTACGACCATGCGCGAAGGTCTTCAACTCACTGAGCGCGAGCCGGAGCGCGCGCTTCATGTGCCCTACGAGTCCCTCTGCCAGTCGCCAGCGGCCACCGCGCGGCAGCTCGCCAAATTCGCGGGCCTGCGGGATGATAAAACCTTCATCGACTATGCCGAAATCGTGCTTTCGCCTCGGCCCACCTGCCCACCGTTTCCTTTGCCTGATTACTTGGAAGCCCCTTTTCACGCCACGCAAGCCGCGCTTGACAGCTTCGCGAAGGAGACCTAAATGCCCAAAAACTCCATCCTTTTGCTTGGCACCCGCGGCATCCCCGCCAGCCATGGCGGCTTTGAAACCTTTGTCGAGCGCCTCGCCCCTTACCTTGTGCAGCAAGGCTGGGATGTCAGCGTTTATTGCCAAGAGGAAGGCCCCGAGGCCATTTGGGAAGACGACTGGCACGGCGTCCGCCGCATCCATGTGCCGGTGTCCGGCAGCGGCACCCTGAGCACCATCAAGTTTGACTGGGTCTGCATGCGAGACGCCCTCAAGCGCCCCGGCCTCTTGCTCTCGTTCGGCTACCCCACCGCGCTTTTTGCCCTCTTGCCCCGCCTCAAGCGGCGGCGGCATGTTATCAATATGGACGGCGTCGAGTGGAAGCGCTCGCAGTTTGGCAAGGGTGGCAAAGCGTGGCTTTATATCAACGAGCGCATTGCCGCCCTGCTGGGCAATCGCTTGGTCGCCGACCATCCCAAAATCGCTGAGCATCTAGAAACCCGCGCGCCCAAATCCAAAATCACCACCATCGCCTACGGGGCTGATAAGGTCGAAACCGCCGATTTCTCCCTGCTCTCCTTCCTTGATATCGAGTCTGATAAATACGCCGTTGTCATCGCAAGGCCAGAGCGCGATAACGCCTTCCTTGAGATCATCACCGCCTTTTCAAGCGAAAAGCGGGGCCGCAAATTGGTGGTGCTGGGCAACCTTAAGCCCGATCAAGTGCCCTACCACGCCGAGCTTAAAGCGGCGGCGTCAGACGAGGTCATCTTCCCCGGCGCGATTTATGAGCACCCCAAAGTGCAAGCCCTGCGTAAACACGCTCGCTTTTATATCCACGGCCATCGTGTCGGCGGCACCAACCCCTCATTGGTAGAGGCCTTGGGCGCCGGCAACGCCATTCTGGCCATGAATAATGACTTTAATTCGTGGGTGGCTGGCAAAGGCGCCACCTATTTCAACACAGTTGAGGACTGCGCCCAAAGCATAACAAAGCTCTTTGCCGATGATGCTCTGGTCGCCAGCCTGCGCGCGGGGTCCGAGGCCCAATTCAAAGCCTTCACATGGCCCGCCATTTTGGCACAATACGAGGAATTGTTACTGGCCGAGCACCCGTAGGGTGGGGCTCTACCCCACCGAAATACCACGCACCACCGCGTCCCAATCATCCTCTGAAAAGGCTTTCCATCCCGCCACAGGCGCAAAACGCTCAACAAAATCAACGGCCTCGCCCGCGCTATCCGCATAAAGCTTTTTGAGCGTCCTGTTATCGTCAAACAGCCCTCCGCTCAAAGCATCTTCCAGCATGTCCACATCAGCCATCCTCAGCGCCAGCTCATGGGTGCGTTCCTGAATGTCAGCGCAGTGCTTGAGGCTGTCCGCATCAGCCAGCGTCTGAAGCAAAAACTCAACCGCAAAAATATTCTGATACAATATTTTAATCTGCGAAAACCGCATCTTCTTGCGCGCCTTTTCCTCAATCCAGTCCAAGATACCCATAGCCTAACCCCCCTCAAGCCCGAGGTCGGCCAGCGCATAGGTGGTGGCCTCGTCCAAGGAAGCCTCGGTATCAAGATGGGTTTTCAGCCGGTTCAGGGTAAATTTCATGGTATCTCTCGGAATATCTTGGTTGAGGGAATGTGTAATGCACAAAGGCGGAATCTCCAAGGCCGGATTAACTCGCCCCCCAGGAGGGCGCTTTTTGAGGGTGCATCTAGAGGTGAAGGTGTGCCAGCTAATACGAAGCGTTTGGCCGAGGGGTAGCAAGCGCCCGCCTAAGCTCGCGCGCTGCCCTGTGTCACATTAAATTTACTTGGACGCCTACAAATTTTGAATACGCAGCTCCCAATATCACAATCAGGATTGCAAATCCAAACGCCAATATCCCTAGTTTATGTAGTAGTTCATAAAGTGATAGCTTTTTTGCAATATGGCTTTCCCACATTTTGATCGTTTTAACCGAGAACTTGTGGCATCTAGATATGTCATCTTTACATGTTGTCTTCATATGAGACATAGAGAATAGGAAAAAACCAATTGCGATCATACCCATAATCATCGCAACGATTCCAACAAATGCAAATATTGAATTTCCGAACGCCACTTCTAAAAACGTAGTTTCACCAGGGCCAAAAATTAGCAGTGCCGATATAGCTGCAAAAAGACCTGCGACTATCGAGGCATTGCGGCTAGACCTATTTTGCAGATTCCGCATTATCTGCAATCCTCTGTCCACAGGGTTATTTATCCAATCCTCCGGACTAGGTTCGGAACAAAGGGGGCACTTAGCTTGGTAGTCGTCAGAGCTATCGCAAAATGCGCCGTGTTCTAAACACAGGATGCGCCCTCTACAAACATCCAAATAATGCCATTCTTTTGGAGATTCACTCACCTAAATCCCCCCCCGCATATTCGGCACATTCAGGCTTGAAAAGCCATAGTTCCGCAGCCAGCGCAGGTCACTATCAAAAAACGCCCTGAGGTCAGGAATCCCGTATTTCAGCATCGCCAGCCGGTCTATCCCCATGCCAAAAGCAAAGCCTTGGTATTCACTGGGGTCCACGCCCGCCGCGCTCAGCACCTTGGGGTGCACCATGCCGCTGCCCAGAATTTCCATCCAGTCATCGCCCTCGCCAATTTTCAGCTGGCCACCAGCCCATGAGCAGCGAATGTCGACCTCGGCACTTGGTTCCGTAAACGGAAAGTGCGACGCGCGGAATTTCAGCTCCACGTTATCGACCTCAAAAAACGCGCGGCAAAATTCTTCCAGCGTCCATTTCAGGTTGGCCATAGAAATATCTTTATCAATCGCCAGCCCCTCCACTTGGTGAAACATCGGCGTGTGCGTATTATCATAATCCGAGCGATAAACCCGCCCCGGCGCAATAACGCGGCACGGCACGCCGTGCTTTTCCATATGGCGGATTTGCACAGGGCTAGTATGCGTGCGCAGCACATGCGGCGGGCGGTTGTCGCCTTCATCGCGGTGCATGTAAAACGTATCAAATTCTTGGCGCGCGGGGTGCTCGGGCGGAATGTTCAGCGCATCAAAATTATAATAATCATTTTCAATCTGCGGCCCCTCGGCAACCCCGTAACCAAGGTCAGCAAAGATCGCGATAATCTCTTCCGTCACCTGCGAAATCGGATGCACGCTGCCCTCACCCTCAGGCCGCCCCGGCGCGGTCACATCCAGCCACTCAGTGCGCAGGCGCTCATTCAGCGCGTCATCCTCAAGGCCAACCTTGCGGGCCGCCAGTGCGGAATTAATCTCGTTTTTCAGCGCATTCAGCGCAGGCCCAGCCACCTTTTTCTCGTCCGGCGTCATTTTGCCAAGGCCGCGCATCATCAGGCTGACCTCGCCCTTTTTGCCCACAGCCGCCACGCGGGTGGCTTCCAGCGCGTCAAGATCAGCCGCCTCCGCCACTTGGCTCAGGATTTTGGCTTTAAGATCAGAAATATCGTCCATAACAGGCCCCGCAATTCGTTTGGCTCGGGGTATCATACGCGGCGCAAATTGCAAGCCTCGCGGCTTTCCCGCGCCAAGTTTCAGGCCTATACTCACAGCCAAACCCCCAAAAGGAGCGATTCTATGAACCTACCCCCTTTCCTTACCAACCTCCCCGCCATTGACCTCCCTTTCCCCGAAGACGTGGTGCGCACCAGTGCCATTCGCTCAGATGACGGCCTGATGGTGATTTTCGAAATCCTGCAAGATTTTGAACTGCCACCCCATAGCCACAAGGCCCAATGGGGCACGGTTTTGGCGGGTGAGGTTATCCTGACCATTGCAGGCGATACCAAAACCTATACCCCCGGCATGTCTTATGACATTCCCTCAGGGGCGGAGCACAGCGCCTTTGTGCGGGCGGGCACCATTGTGATGGATATTTTTGAGGAGCCAGATCGCTACGCCGTTAAGAAAAGTTAACCTCGCGTTAACAGATATTGGATACCCTTAAGTTTAGCTAATATTTAAGGGTATTTGATGATTATTAACGGCACCTCTGGCGACGATACGCTGTATGATATCGGCAATCGTGATGTTTTAACCGGCGGCTTGGGGGCAGATACCTTTGTGCTCAGCCATGACGGGCGGCGCGATACGATAACCGACTTTCAAGACGGGATTGACGTGATTGATTTCACGGATTTTAACGTGACGTTTGAAGAGCTGTTTATCTTTCAGCTCAGTGCCTATAGTTTTGTGATCGAAATTCGTGGCGAGCGCAATCAGATCGACGTGCCGGTGCCCAATCTTGGTGACCCGCCGATCACACCTTATTCTTTTACCGCCGCTGATTTTGAATTTGCGCCGGGCGCGGCGCCGCCCACTGTTGTGGTGCAATCAGATACCGCGGGGGAGGATAAGCTCATCGGCACCGGTCGGCCCGATGTTTTTGTGTTTAATCCCGATGGCATGCGAGATTCAATCCGCCGCTTTGAGCTTCATAAAGATAAAATTGATCTGTCCGGCTTTGGCACTGCTTATGAAAATCTGACCTTTACCGATGTGCAGCCCGGCCGGATTGTGATCCGGCTGGAAACCATTGAATTTGGGGTCGAGCATATCGTGATTAATGACCGTTCACATTTGATCACCTCGGCTGACCTAACGGCAAATGATTTTGAGTTTGCTTAATTAGTGGGGGGCGACACGCCCCCTCGCGCACGCGCGCTCCCCCCTGTGGGGTGCTCCGTTTCACCCACGCATAAAAAAGGCCCGCCAGTTTCCTGACGGGCCTTTCTGAAATCTGGTGTGCAGCTTAAGCCAGTGCGGCTTTTGCCTGATCAACCACGGCTGTAAAAGCCTCTGGCTCATGCACGGCTAGGTCAGCCAGCACTTTACGGTCAACTTCGATGCCAGCCAATGTGAGGCCGTTGATGAACTTGGAATAGTTCAGGTTCTCGTCATTCAGGCGCACAGCAGCGTTGATCCGCTGGATCCACAAAGCGCGAAAGTTACGCTTGCGCGCTTTCCGGTCTCTCGTGGCGTATTGCATTGCCTTATCAACAGCTTGCGTAGCTGTACGAAAGTTGCGTGACCGCGCGCCATAGTAGCCTTTAGCGGCTTTGATGACTTTGCGGTGGCGGGCGTGGGAGGCAACGCCCCCTTTTACTCTAGACATATCTCAGGCTCCTAACGTGCGTATGGCATGTATTTTTTGACGATTTTCGAATCCGCAGCACACAAAAGTGTGGTGCCACGGGCATTGCGCAAAAACTTGTTTGAGCGCTTGATCATACCATGCTGTTTACCGGCCTGAGTGGCCTTTACGCGGCCTGAAGCCGTCACTTTAAAGCGTTTTTTCGCGCTTGATTTTGTCTTCATCTTGGGCATTTCCGTCTCCTCAAAAAGAGTTGGTATATGGCGCGACTCGGCAGCCCTAACAGGCCGGCCGCACCGGTGGAGCGCACCTAATAGGCGCAATTTGCAGGCTTTGCAAGGGGATTCGTTAGTTCATAACCTTGGCATAAAGCTTATAAAAAGCGCTCGGGATATCTTGAGCCATGTTGCCATCATTGTTAAATGTACTCGCGTAGTATAGCGCGAATCCACCTAAAACAAAAATTACCAGCCCCGCACCAATGGGCCGTCGATTGGTCAGGGCGGTAAAGCCGACAATCAGGCTTAAAATAAGCAGGCCCGTACCCCACAATAGTGCAACTTCATAATTTGACATGGCCGCCTCGGATCAAGTTTAATTCTTTATATCAGATTTGGGCCGCGGGTCCAATATCTGGCGAAAAGATGGCGATTCTTTGCCTATTGTGGCCATAATATCACGAAAATAAGGCTCCAAACAATACAAACCTCACCGAAACACCTTTGTGTTGCGTTCCACCAGGCCGACCGCGCGCCCTCTTCACTTCATTTTCATAAAATTTGTCTAAATTGCTTCACATGCCTAAGCGGGCCGTAAGGTCCGGGAGCGGATTGTGTCGGGCATTCTAATTTCTATGCGCATAGCGGCCTAGTTGAAAAAGGGCTTGCCGTGCGAGAGACGCCAGCGCTTACTCCAGAGGTGTAAAAGCCCTGCATTGTCGCACATTGCAGGCTCTTTGATCAGCAGGCATGGTAAGGACTTAGGTGCAAAGAACCGACACACTCCGCACCAAAACCTCGGCGCAGCTCCTGCCGAAAGCCAGAGGGACAGGCCCCTCAGCCGACAAAAACCAAGGTGCGCGTCAGCGGCCAAATTTCGCGTGGCCGCACCACCGCATTCGCCCTGCGGGCGGCTTTTTCCCTACGGAAAAAATGCGTGTGCGACGCCGTGGCGGCGCGTCAAATGCTGTGCTGTTTGGCAAGGTTTGCGCTCGCGCCGCGCGGGGGCCTTGGCGCTTATGTTGCAGCGCGGCGCGGACACGGCATTGCCAAGCAGAGCAACGCCAGACGCGCCGCTATAGGGAGTCCAAAAGCTTTCCACAGGCCAGCTCGACCATGTCCAGCACCTCGGGGAAGTTGTCTTCATAATAGGGGTCCGGCACATCTGAAATGCCAAGCTTCGGTGCATAATCCAGCAGCATTACCAGCTTTGCAGGGCTCCCAGCGGGCTGCACCACCTGCAAGTCACGCATGTTCTGCGCATCCATTGCCACAATCAACTCAAAGCGCTCAAAATCCGCGGCCATCACTTTACGGGAGCGAATATAGGACATATCAATCCCCCGCCGTGCGGCCTCGGCACTGGCGCGTGGGTCGCTCGGGTTGCCGTCATGCCAGCCTGAAGTGCCCGCACTGTCAATCTCCAGCCCCCGCCCCTCGGCCTGCACACGAAAGATCGCTTCGGCAGTGGGAGAGCGGCAGATATTACCAAGGCAAACAAAGAGGATAGATTGGGTCATGGGCGGCACTATATCATGCCGCCCAGCCCTTACAATTTATTTGTTGCGGTTCACCTATGAACCAGCCTCACATTAATTGTCAGACATGCCTTCCATGGCAGTCCCATCAGACATACCTTCCATGCCCTCGTGGTTCATGCCGTCCATGTTCATGCCCTCATGGTTCATCGCATCCTGCCGCTCGTTGTCTACGGCAACCACAAGCGTCACTTCGCCAGCCACTTCAAACACAAGGTTCAAGGTAATGGTTTCGCCCTGAACAAACGGTGCCGTTAGGCCCATCATCATTACATGGTATCCGCCCCGCTGCAAAAGCACTTCGCCATTGGCCGGCACCACAAAGCCTTCTTCGACTTCCATCATTTTGGCGATGCCATCAGTGATCACATGGGTGTGTAACTCAACGCGTTTGGCGGCTTCGGTCGTGGCCGAGATCAGCCGGTCATCTGCATCACCGGAATTGGTGATCACCATAAAGGCCGCCCCAACTTGAGCCGCAGGGGAAGAGGCCCGTGCGTACGGGTCTTCAACATTAATTTCAGCAAAAGCAGGCAAGGTGGAAAGGCTGAGCGCAGCGCCCAGAAGGATTGATTTCAGTGTCATAGTAGTCTCCAAAAGATAAAAGGGTTGTGGTTTCAAGCCCTTACCGGCGGCCCCCTTGGCCATGTGGAGAAATTCGCATCACCGTCGTTTAGCGCCAAATCAAGCCCGCGCCAAGCTGCCAAATCAGCGAGGCTCACGCGGGCCGCATGGGGGGCGGCGTCTTGCAGCAGGCCAACGGCGATGCAGCAACTGGTGCAATCATGCAGCACTGGCAGCTTCTCGCCGTTAACGCCCAACGTCACGTTATCATTGCCAAGCTCAGAGCAAATTTCGATGCTGTGAGATCCCGCCGTCATCGCCCGCGCATAGCCGTTTGCCATGCCCGAAAGCATGAAAACCAGCGCAAGGCCTAGTGTGATATATTGGCGGAAGCGATCCATGGCTCACATATATGTGAGCCAGCAAAAACTTTAAAGCGACAAAACGAAACAGCCCCGCAGATTTCTCTACGAGGCTGTTCAAATTACTTCAAAAAAGCTTAGGCGGTTGCCTGTGCCTTAACGATGTCTTTTTTCACTTTCAACGCAGCGGGTGAAAGCTCGGCGTCTTTGGATTTCGCAAAGAACGCATCCAAACCACCGCGGTGGTCAACAGTGCGCAGCGCAGCCGCAGAAATGCGGAACTTGAACGAGCGGCCCAGCGTGTCAGACGACAGGGTTACATCATTCAGGTTTGGCCGAAAAACACGGCGGGTGCGGTTTTTGGCGTGGCTGACATTGTTGCCAGTCATAACGGCTTTACCAGTAAGTTCGCAGCGACGAGACATAGCAGTCTCCTTGAGTTAGGGTTTACAAAGGGCGCGCGAGCGCCTGAATTTCAGACCCGCTATTTACGGCGCTTCCAGCCGAAGGTCAAGGGATTCGGAGCAGATTTCCGAATCAATTAACCGATGCACCTTTTCCACGGTCGCGGCGCGTCAACCATAGCGCTTGGGGCCACACTCCACCCGCGCCGCACTGCACCATCGCGTCAAGAGCCACCGTCGCAGCGCGGCGCGAGAAAAACATCGAGGCAACCACAACCTCGGCGCGCCGCCATGGTTGCGCCAACACGCTCAAGCCGCTAAACTTGGCGCTCACTTTCGCCTAAAGGATACCCCATGAAGCGCCTTATTTCTGTTGCCGCCCTAATGCTTACAAGCACTGCCGCCATGGCCGAACTCGCTCCGCAAGATATTCTTGAGAGCTGGCAAGACTACTACCAACGCTTTGGTGGCAGCTTTAACATCGGTGAAACCGAAGTAAATGGCACCGTCACCCGCTACAACGATATCACTACCGAAATGAACATCGTCGGCAGCACTTCACAGTATTTCATCGAATATATTGCCATGCATAGCAACGCAGACGGCTCGCTAGATATCAGCTTTTCCCCCAACAGCTCATTCACCAACTCCTTCACTGCGAATTGGGAAACAATAGAAGCCCAAGCCAGCTTTGACTTCAGCTCCTTAAAGCTCAATGCCAATGGCACGCCTGAGGATATCCTCTATACGTTTAGCGCGCCCGTTATTACGCTCCAGCAAACCCAGTCGCAACCAGATATGGAGATATCCACAAGCATCGCCTTGCAGGGCCTTGAGGGCACTCTAAATTCAGACACCACCAACGATCGCCAAATTTCCCAAATTGGGCAGTTTGACATAGCCTCGCTATCGGCCAAAATTACGGCCAGTCCGCAGGGGAAACCGGAGATACTCACGAATTTCCAAAGCGAAAACGTAAGCCTTTTTTATGATATGATCCTGCCGGAAACACTCACGTCCAGCTCCCTGCAATCCATGCTCTTTCCCGAAGGCGCAGAATTTGTAATGGATATCACCACCGGGGCCGCCACCACCACGGTTGACCAGAAAACCCAAACAGGCTCAGGCCGCTTCACCTTTGCCCAGACCGCTGGTGCCTTCACCGCCGCTTTTGCTAATAACGCACTCAGCTATGGCCTTACCGCCACCGAGGCCACGCTTGCCCTCGCCAACACCCCCGCCCAGCCCGTGGACTTCACCGCCGGCTTTTCGCGCTTCCACTGGGGCATCACCTTGCCCATCCGCAAGTCAGACACCCCTGCCCCTTTCGCGCTCTCCCTCGCGCTCGAAGGCCTCACTGTAGGCCCGGAAATCTGGGCCAAATTTGACCCCGAAACCACCCTCGAACAAACCCCCGCCAGCTTTGCCTTTTCCCTCAACGGCACCGCCAAGCTGTTTGTCGATCTGTTTGACCAAACCGCCCTCACCGCGCGGCGCGGCGCGCCCTTTGAGTTGCGCGCCCTGTCGCTATCCTCCCTCAGCCTTGATGTTGAAGGCATGGGCCTAACGGGTGACGGCGATGTGACCTTCAACAATGACCGCATAGACCCAATGTCCGGCCTGCCCGAGCCCGCTGGCGTGCTTGATTTCTCGGTTACCGGCGCGCTTGGCATGCTCGATAAAATCGGCCGCCTTGGCCTGATCGAACCAATGATGATCATCGGGGCCAAAGGCGCGCTTGGCATGTTTGCCACAGCCGCCAGCGGCCCCGACAGCTTCACCTCCCGCATCGAGTTCACCGAGGGCGGGCATATTTCAGTTAATGGCCAGCAGGTAAAGTAAATGAAGTATCTCGCCACCGCGCTCACCCTTATCGCCAGCCCCACACTGGCTGACATCACCCCCGCGCAACTTCTCGAAAGCTGGCACACAGCCTTTAACCGCGTGCAGATTGACCTCACAATCGGCTCCCAAGCGCTCGACGGAGAGGTGTTGGTTTTGCATGATGTGCAACTCACAAAGCGCAACCCCCAAAGCCCCTCCCCGCCCTTAATGGACTGGGTCCGGCTTTCCCCGCTGTCAGACGGCACGGTCAGCATTGCGCTTTCCAGCGTAGAGAATGCGGGAGCCACCATGGCCCACCCGACGGACCCCGACACCAAAATCACCACCCGCTCCCGCTATGAGGGCCTAGAAATTATTGCCACGGGATCACCCGAAAAAGTCACATATAACTTGACCGCAGATCGGCTTTCGTTTGATCAGCAATCCAGCATGGGGCCTTTTGTCAGCGATATGATGGTGGCGGTCTCCAACCTATCCTTGCGATATAGCCAATGGGAAGGCGCCAACGGCAACTTTCGCGCCGAAGGTCATTTCGCTGCCGAAACTGTGGCTATTGAGTGGCAAAAGTCCCAAGATCCAATCAGTGACCCAAATGATAGGCTTGTAATTCAAAGAGGCGAAATCAACCTCACGGAACCGTCTATGCCATTTGAAATGACCGCCCCACCCGCATATTTCACCAACCTCGATGGCCCGCTTCAAGGCTTTCCCGAAGGCCTGAAAATGAACATGCAGCTCCTCGGAAAACAAGCTGTGCTGCATATAAACGGGGGCAATGCTGACCCCGGTTTCACGGTGGATGTGGGCACGTCAGACAGCAATATCGCGCTAGATATCGGGGAAACCACCCTGCGCTACCTGTTCGATTTTTCACAAATCGCCGTGGCCTCCAATAACCCCGCCCTCTCTGACCAGCCCCTTACCCTCGGCATTGAAAAACTCTTGCTCGACCTCTCGATGCCCTTCCGCAAAACCGGTTCTGCCGCCCCGTTTGCCTTGGCCACCCACCTAGAAAACGTGGAAATCTCCCCAACGGTTTGGGATATGGTCGACCCAGCTTCAGTCATGGCCCGCACGCCCGCCTCGCTTGATCTGCAAATCACTGGCGAAGCCACCCTGCTTGTAGATCTGTTTGATCCGGAGCAAACAAACACCCTCACCGGCCCGCCCTTTCATGTCCACGCCCTCTCGCTAGGCCGCCTCGATATGCGGCTAGAAAATGCCGCCCTGTCAGGCCAAGGCGGCGTCGTGCTAGACAACACCATCATAGATGAAGCCACCGGAATGCCCGAAGCCACGGGCAGCATTAACTTTGCCATCACCGGCGCGCTGGCCTTGCTGGACCGCGTGGGCCGCTTGCCCAATATGGACCCCATGATGGCCCTCGGGGCCAAAGGCGCGCTTGGCATGTTTGCCGCGCCCACCTCCGAGGCTGACAGCTTCACCTCCCGCATTGAATTCACCAATGGCGGGCATATTTCAATTAACGGACAACAGGTAAAATAACATGAAAAAACTATATCTCACCACCGCACTCACCCTCATCGCCAGCCCCACGCTGGCCGATATTACCCCCGAAGAACTGTGGCAAAGCTGGCAGGACACCTACAGCCATTTCGGCACGGGCCTTTCCGCTGGCTCGCAATCGCGCGAGGGCGCAGTGCTGGTTTTGCAGGATGTTTCCACCACCATTAATCTTGGCATTTTCGAGATCGAGCAAGTCATTTCAGAAATGCAGCTTGAAGCGCTAGGGGATGGCACCGTTTCGGTTACTTTTGATTCAAACCTCACCGGCACCCTCACTTTTACGCTTGAAGATGCCCCCTCGCAAAGCGCTACCATGACCGGCCATATTGAAGGCACCTCAGGGATAGTGACCGGCAGCGCCAATGATTTCGTTTACGAACTTGCGATCGGCCAAATCCAGATGGGCACCACGATTACAATGGGCACGGAGGACAGCTTTCAAAGCACAACCACCTCCAACGCGATCACGACCGGCTTCAACGGGCGAATACATTATAGCACCTCTAATGTCGGTATGAATTTGAGCTATAGCTTCACCCTAGACGGGGTTAATAATACGCAGGACTCTGTAAATACCGTTGGCGGCGAGGCGGGCGGTTTCAAGCAATCCCAGCGCACGCTGGCCGAGGGGTATAGCGGCGAAATCACGCTCTTTATGCCCACGCCCAACCCTGAAGCGGCCAGCGGCAGCCTCATTCCCGAGGGCTTCACCATGGATGTTCAGCTTGGCATCGAGCATATGAATATCAGCCAAAAGACCGCTTCGCCCTATTTTAATATGGACATGGAAATGGACCAGCAAGATATGGGTATTTCGCTCACGGTAGACGGGCAAAATATCGGGCTTGCCACTAGCGGCCAAGAAACATCTGTCACCGTGGCCATGCCGCAGCTCGGCCCGCAGCCTTATCGCACCGATTTCGAAAATACCGCCTTTGCCTTTTCCGTTCCCTATCGTGTCAGCGATGCCCCGCAGATGTCCAGCTTAGCGCTGCGCCTTGGCAGGGTAACCGTGAGTGATAACATCTGGGCCTTGGCAGACCCCGAAAACACCCTCAGCCGCGCCCCGGCTGACTTTGCGATTGCAGCTGATTTCAGCTCAACCCTGCTGCTGGATTGGACCAATATCGAGGCCGTTAAAGCATGGGAAGGCGCGCCTGCGCTTCTGCACAAAATCACGCTGGAGACTTTTCTCGTTGCCTTTGAAAACGCCAAGCTAGAGGGCGCAGGCGCCGTTGATTTCAGCAATGAAACCGAGGTGCCAATGCCCAGTGGCGGCGCGCTTTCCTTCTCCCTTACCGGCATTCCGGCCTTGCTTGAAAAGCTCGGTGGCCTGCCCTTGGTGGACCCGTCGATCATTGCGCAAGCTAACGGCGTGCTTGGGATTTTCACGAAAGAGAACGATAGCGGCGCGCGGGTTTCAGACATCGAATTTGGGCCTGAGGGGCAGGTGTTTGTGAACGGATTGCAATTGCAGTAACCCATGAAACACCTCGCCGCCGCCCTGTGCCTTTTTGCCAGCCCTGCGCTGGCCCAAATTACCCCTGCCGATGTGCTGGAAAGCTGGCAACAGTTTTCCAGCCGGAATGAAGCGGGCTTTGCGTTTGAACGGCAAGAGAGCGAGGGGGAGGAAATAACGCGTTATAATGTAACGCTTGAGGGTGTTCCAGCGGCATTGCCGTGGGTTAAACTCACGGCAAGTGCGGGCGGCGAGGTCGAGATTTCAACAGTTAAAAACTTGGCGTGGGAAGCGCCGCTTTTTGGCGGCATTCTGGATTTCAAATCCAAAGGCACGGCGCGTTTGCAGGGCTTATCTGTTCGGGCCAGCGGCAGGCCTAATGATGTGCTATATGCTTTTACACTCAATAGTTTTTCCAGCAATATTTTAAATGATTATCGCGAGTCCTCCGATCATACCACGCGCTCACTGCGCGGCCTATCCGGCACGCTCACCCATCGCTGGACAGCGGATTTGGGCGATGCGTTTGCAGCCAAGCTCATCGCGGGACTTTGGGAGGCCAACACCGATTCAACGATCAGAGGCGAAAACGGCGGCCGGGAATATGATAGTGTCGCAAATGTAACCTTAGAACTTGAGGCCGCACTTTCCAATCTCGAAAGCAGCACCTTTAGTTACACAAGTGGCGCGCAAACATTTGGGATGAGTTTTGGTGGTGATTTCAACAATGAAACTTCGACCAGTTTGAATAGCCCCTAGTTTCCTAGACGCCTTGCTGCTTCCGTTTCTGCTGCCTTTCGAACTCGACGGGCGACAGCATCCTGTTTCTAGCGTGTTTACGTTTTGGATTATAGAACATTTCAATGTAGT
>WTAL01000152.1 GCA_013139635.1 Paracoccaceae bacterium | reverse complement strand
GACCAACTCCCTGGCGGTGGTAAATTGCCTTGCGGGTAAAAACAACAATCGGGTGTTTTTTGCCGGTGGTGAAATTCGGGCCCATGACGGCGGGTCTTTCGGGCTGGACGCCATTCACTTTGTCCAGAGGTTCACCTTTCAATATGCCATTTTGTCAGTCACCGCCGTGCATGCCGATATCGGCTTTATGCTGCATGATGTACCCGAGGCCGATCTTTCATGTGAGGCGGCAAAGCGTGCGCAAACGCGCATTATCGTGGCTGACAGCGAAAAAATGGGGCGGCGGGCGCCGATCGCTATGCCTAAAACATCAAGTTTTGATATTTTGGTAACTGACAAAAAGCCAGATGCCGCCATATCGGCGATGTTGGCAGAAAACGAGATCAGCGTCATGCTTCCCGAAAGGTAACCGAAAATGGTAGACCACTCCGCAAAACACCTTATTCTTGGCGGCGGCATTATTGGATGCTCTATTGCTTACCACTTGGCCAAAGCGGGCGAAAAAGATGTGGTTTTGCTGGAGAAAGCCGCGCTGACAGAAGGGGCCACATGGCACGCGGCGGGGCTTGTGGGGCAGTTGCGCTCTTCACGCAACACCACGCGGATGCTGCAAAAATCGGTGGCAATGTATGACAGGCTGGAGGCCGAAACCGGCATGGCCTGTGATTGGAAAAAGGTCGGCAGCCTGCGCTTGGCAGCCTCGCCTGACCGGATGATGGAAACCCGCCGTTTGGCCACAATGGCCCGCAGTTTTGGCTTGGAAATGAACATTCTGACGCCGGATGAGGCGCAAAAGCTGTTTCCATATATCGAGACTAAAGGCCTAGAGGGCGCGGCGTTTATTCCGACAGATGGCCATGTGGACCCTGCCAGCCTTTGCCAATCAATTGCCGCAGGTGCGCGTCTGCATGGCGCCAATTTACAACAAGGCGTTAAGGTGCTGGATTTCACCGTGAAAAACGGCCGGATCACGGAGGTTTTGACCGATAAAGGCAGCTATGAGGCCGAAACGATTACGCTCGCCACGGGTATGTGGAGCCGCGAACTTGGTGCTAAGCTCGGCCTGAAAATCCCCGCCTGCGCGGTGGAGCACCAGTATATTGTGACGGAACCAATCCCCGATTGCCCCGAAGGCCTGCCCACCCTGCGCGACCCTGATCGCTTGGTTTACTATAAGCCCGACGCGGGCGGGCGGCTGGTAATAGGCGGCTATGAAAATAACACGCTGCCCTTTGGCAATAACGGTATTCCGGGCGAATTTGTGCGGCAATTACTGCCGGAAAACCTCGATAGGTTTGAGCCTTTGGCGATGCATACGGCGGAGGTAACGCCCGTGGTAAATCAGGTTGGCATTCGGCAAGTCATTAACGGCCCCATTCCCTATTCAGCTGATGGTGATTTTGTGATGGGGCCAGCGCCGGGCCTCAGCAACCTAATGCTGGCCACGGGGTTTTTATACGGCATTGCCGCAGGCGGTGGGGCTGGTGAAATGATAGCTGAGTGGCTAATAAATGGTCGCCCTAGCCTTGACCTGTGGCCGCTGGATAACCGCCGCTTTGGCCCGCATCATGGCAGCAAGGCCTTCATGTATCCGCGCGCCATTGAGCATTATGCCCACCATTATAAGCTGCGATATCCGGGCACCGAGAGCGAAGTGGCGCGCGATTTGCGCCTAAGCCCACTGCATGCGCGGCTTATCGAAAAGGGCGCGGTGATGGGCTCTAAAAACGGCTGGGAGCGGCCACTTTGGTTTGCACCAAAGGGCGTGCCAGCGGTTGACCAGCTTGATTTCATAAATCCGGGTTGGCAGAAATTTGCGGCTGAGGAGCACAAGGCCGTGCGTGAGGGCGTCACGCTGACTGATCAATCAAGCTTCTCGAAGTTTGAGTTGTTTGGCACGGGCGCACTGGCCGCTTTGCAACAAATGTGCGTGTCCAATATGGACAAGCCTGATGGCGCGGTTATTTACACCCAGCTTTGCAACGCGCTTGGCGGCATTGAGGCAGACATAACCATTACGCGGCTGGCTGCCGAGCATTTCTACATCGTCACAGGTGCCGGATTTGGCGTGCATGATAGCGACTGGATTCGCACTAACCTGCCAAAAGACGGCAGCACGCATTTGGTTGAAGTCACCTCGGCCCGTGCCGTCATTAACCTCGCTGGCCCCAAGGCGCGCGATGTCCTCGCGGCGGCTTGCGAGGAAGATATTTCCAACACCGCCTTCCCCTTTGCGACCGCGCAAGACATCACCATCGGCGCGGCGACGGTGCGCGCCGTGCGCATTGGCTATGTCGGAGAGTTGGGCTGGGAGCTGCATATCCCCACCGAATTTGCGCTGCATGTCTATGATTTATTGGTTGAATCGGGTGCCGCCTACGGTATTCGCGATATCGGCTACCGCGCGATTGATAGCCTGCGCATGGAAAAGGGATACCTTTATTGGAGCGCTGATATCACGCCAGATTACACGCCCATAGAGGCGGGGCTTGGCTTTCGGGTGCACCTGAAAGCCAAAAGGAATTTTACAGGCCGCGCTGTTTTGCACGCGCAAAAATCAGGCGGCACGGCGCAAAAGCTTTGCTGTTTTGTGTCCGAGGACGCCCTGCCTTTGTTTGGTGGCGAAACCATTTTGCTGGGGGAAAACGCTGTTTCCCTCGTCACGAGCACCGCCTATGGGCACACCGTTGGAAAAACGATTTTGTTTGGCTACCTCGCCAGTGAAACTACCACCAAATCCGATTTTATGCTTGAAGCTTTTGGCGTGCGCTACCCCATCAAGCAGGTGCAAGCCCCACTTTATGACCCAAGCAACGCCCGCTTGAAATCCTGAGGAGACCCCATGCCTGAAAACCAAAAAGCCATCCACTCTGCGCTGAAAAACATTGCTAAATTTGCTGAATTGGACAAGGGCAGCCTCAAAACCACCCGCTTGGGCGGCCTGACAAACCTTGTTTACCG
Organism: Paracoccaceae bacterium; assembly: GCA_013139635.1. Lineage (GTDB taxonomy): Bacteria > Pseudomonadota > Alphaproteobacteria > Rhodobacterales > Rhodobacteraceae > UBA3077. The sequence continues at coordinate 17,817 of WTAL01000152.1, read as the reverse complement.
CGTCGAAGCGCCGCTTGATACGGTCATTGTCCGCATTCCGGGCAAAGGCACCAACGATTATATTGACCGCGCGGTGGAACTGCATAACGCGACGGCAGCGGCAAAGGCCGGCATTTCGGCAGAAATTATCTGGGCGGATAGTGGCTCTGGCGTCATGATTAGCCGCTGTATCGAGAATATAAAAACCATGACGCCCGCGCTTTTTGCCTCTCGCAAAGGCGCGGCGGCCCGCGCAGGCACGGCTTTGGCCGCGCTGCACAATAGCAGCGAGCCGTTTGAATTTCGGTTTGAGCTTTTTGCGATGATCGATGAGTATCTCGCCGTGCTCTCCGAAAAAAATGCTGATCTTCCGGAGGGTTACCACGATGTAGTGAAAGCCGCCGCGCCGGTAAAAGCCGCGATAGAGGCCAGCCCGCACCCGCTCGCCCCCTGCCATTGTGACCCCCTTTGCGAAAACTTCCTCGATGATGGCCGCAAAATGTGGATTGTGGATTGGGAGTATTCCGGCATGAATGACCCGTTTTGGGATTTGGGGGATTTATCGGTTGAGGGTGCGTTTGCCGCCCAGCAAGACACCGATATGCTAACCGCTTATCTGGGCAAACCGCCGAACGCTGCCCAGTTCGGCCGCATGGTTATTTACAAGGCCATGTGTGATCTACTCTGGACGTTATGGGGCCTCATTCAGCACGCCAATGGCAACGGGGCCGAAGATTTCTGGGCCTATGCGCTTAACAGGTTTGCGCGTTGCAAAAACCTTATGGAAACTCCCGAATTCCAAGGCCACTTACGCGCGATTTAGGGCAGTTTGCTTAGGGCGGCTGCCAGCAGGTCAAACACGCGGCGAATGCGGCGGCTGGTGGCAAGATCGCGGTGCGAAACCAGCCAGATCGGGAAGGATAAAGGCTCCAGGTTTGGCAAAACGCGGCGCACCAGCGGTTCGGCATCTCCCAGATGTCCGTCCAAAATGCCAATGCCCAGCCCTTGCTTGACATATTCCCACATCACTAGGTAATTATCTGTAAAGATAGGGAAATTTTTCTCTGTTAGGCTTAAACCCATGGCGTTTAACCCGTTGAGCAGCGCGCCGGAGCGGTCAATCGAGATGAACTCAGCGCGCGCAAGATCATGCGGCGTAGCGGGGTTGCCAATGCGCGCTAAATATTGCGGCGTTGCATAAAGGCGTGCGTCGGTGTCGCGCAGTTTTCGGGCTATCAGGTCTGGCTCGGTTGGGCGAAAATTGCGCACGGCTATGTCGGCTTCATGCCGGCGTAAATCACGGGTGGATGAGGTTGCAATTATGTCGATCTCAATGCCCGGTTCAGCGCGCCTGAGCTCTGCCAGAATAGCCGGAAAATAAAGCGCGGCATAGACTTCAGACGTGGTAACCGTGACCTTCCCCTCCAGCTTTTGGCTTTGCCCCGCAGCGGCAATCGAGAGCTTGGTGGCGGCGTCCCCCATGGCGCGCGCATGATCCAGCAATTCCAGCCCGCTGGGGGTCAAAATAAGCCCACGCCCTGCGCGCTCAAACAGCGCCACGCCAAGCTCCGCTTCAAGCGCATCCACCTGCCGGCCTAGTGTTGGCTGGGTCATGCTGAGCGCCCGCGCCGCCGCAGAAAGCGAGCCTTCTTCAGCGGTCACCAAAAAGGCGCGCGCGCGATTCCAATCAAAGGTAACAGAAGACCAATCCATACAGAAACGCATATCAGAACTGAAAAATTAGTCAATATGCATGGTGGGCAATGGGTGGTTACATGTGTTGAAACCAACAAAAGGAAGCAAAACAATGAAAGCAGCAACTTATCACCGTTATGGCGGCCCCGAGGTGGTCTCTATTACTGAAATGCCACGGCCAACGCCGGGCGAAAACGAAGTGTTAATTAAGGTACATGCCAGCACCGTGAGTGCGGGCGATTGGCGTTTGCGTAGCCTTGAAGTGCCGCGCGGGTTTGGGCTGGCGGTTCGCGCGTTTGCGGGGTGGTCACGCCCCCGCCAACCAGTGCTGGGCGGTGATGCGGCCGGGGTTATTGTAGAAAAAGGCGCGGGCGTACAGGGGTGGGGCATTGGCGATGCGGTTGTGGCTTACCCGAGCGCAAAAATGGGTGGCCATGCTGAATATTTGCTTATGCCCGCTAAGGGCATACTGGCGCTAAAGCCAGAGCGCTTGAGCTTTGCCGAGGCAGCGGCCATCCCGTTTGGCGGGCTAACCGCGCTGGAGTTTTTGTGTGACAAAGGGCGGCTGAAAGCGGGAGAAAAGGTGCTGATTGTCGGGGCTTCAGGCGCTGTGGGTAGCGCGGCGGTGCAGCTTGCACGCCACCTTGGTGCCGAAGTTACGGCGGTGTGCTCAGGGGCCAATGCCGCGCTGGTTAAAGACCTTGGGGCCGCGCATGTGGTCGATTACAAAGCCCACGATCTCGCTGATCTCGCCGCGCGTTTTGACATAATTCTGGATACAACAGAGACCGCGCCCTGGTCGCGTGTGCGCCACCTTTTAACCCGCCGCGGGCGGTTGCTTGTGGTGTCTGGTGGCCTAGGAAGCATGGTGCGGATGCTCTTTAACCGTCGTATTATTGGCGGCGTGTCGATGGGCAGCACCGAGGGGCTTGAGAGGCTTATGCAGCTTGTGAAAGAGGGAGCGTTTTTCCCGCTTATTGATCGCGGTTATGCTTTTGAGCAGGTTGCGCGTGCCCATGCGCATGTGGATACCGGCCGAAAAACCGGCGCGGTTGTGCTGGCAATGCTGCCAGAGCAGCAGGCGGCGGGTGCACATACGGCACACCTTGAGTAATGGCGCTCTATTCGGCGGCTTGCTGCAAGGGCGGAGAGGGCTGGCGCAGGGCAGCCAGCAAAGCCTCCCGCTCTTTGGCGGCGGCCTCGGCGTTGCGCATTTTTACGTGGCCAAAGCCCTTTATGGAAAGCGGGAGCTTGGCCAGCGCTATGGCAATGTCGGGGTTTTCATCGCTGAAAAGGAGTTCGACCTCTTTCATGTCTTTTTGGTATTGCTTAATCAAGGCCCGCTCCATTTTACGCTCGGCGGTGCGCCCAAACGGGTCCAGCGGGGTGCCACGCAAGCGCTTGAGCTTGGCGAGCATTTTGAAGCGGCCCAGCATGGCGGGGCCGTATTCCTTTTTGATCAAGTGGCCATTGGTGTCTTTTTTGCTAAACAGCGGCGGGGCGAGGTGGAAACGCATGGCTTTGACATTGTCAAAACTGGCCTCCACGGCGGCCTCAAGGGTTTCTACATGCAGGCGCGCCACCTCGTATTCGTCTTTATACGACAGCAGCTTATGGTAGCCGAGCGCCATGGCTTCTGCCAGTTCCGGGTCGCTCACTTTGGCGATCCGTTTGCGATATTTGCGGGCCAAGCCGCCGCCTTGGTATTTGCCAAGATGCGTGGCGCGGGTCTCGATGATCTGCTCTAGGCTTGGCGTTTCAGCCGCCGCCTCGGCGGGCTGCACCTGCTCAGGAAAGGCCACAGCCCAGCGGCCAATTTGCAGGGCTTTCAGGTTGCCCTCAACCCCGGCTTTATTCAGCTCAATCGCCTTTTCCAAGGCCTCCAGTGACAGTGGCAAAAGCCCCGCTTGCCACGCCGCGCCCATCATCAGCACGTTGGCAAATATCGCATCGCCGAGGTATTTTTCGGCCAAAGCCGTGGCATCCATCATCGCCAGTGCCTCAGCGCCAATGCGGCCTTCGATGGCGACTTCAAGCTCATCAACAGGCAGCTTAAACTCGGTATTTTTAGTAAATTCGCCGGTGATAATCTGGTGTGCGTTACACACCACGCCGGTTTTTCCGCGCTGCATCAGGCTCAGCGTGCTTGGCCCCGCAGTGGCCACAATATCGCCGCCAATCACCGCGTCTGCCTCACCCTGCGCCACCCGTACAGCCTTGATATCCTCCGGTTTTTCCGAGATCCGGCAATGCACCAGCACCGCGCCGCCTTTTTGCGCCAGCCCCGCCATTTCCATCATGCCAGCGCCCTTGCCCTCTAGGTGCGCCGCCATCGCCAACAGCGCGCCGACGGTCACAATGCCCGTGCCGCCCACACCCGTGGCGACAATATTAAACGTGCCGTTAATGGCGGGAATTTCTGGCATTGGCAGGTCTGGAAGGTCCAGCTCGGCCAAGGCTGGCTTTTTCGGGGTTGCGCCTTCCAGCGTCACAAAGCTGGGGCAAAAACCGTTAATACAGCTGAAATCCTTGTTGCATGAGCTTTGGTCAATCATCCGTTTACGGCCAAATTCGGTTTCTAGCGGCAGGATAGAAACACAGTTGGATTGCACCCCGCAATCGCCGCAGCCCTCGCACACAGCGGGGTTGATAAACACCCGTTTGTCGATGTCGGGGAAGGTGCCGCGCTTGCGGCGGCGGCGCTTTTCAGCGGCGCAGGTTTGCACATACAATATTGCGGTTACGCCCTCGATCTCGCGCAATTCCCGCTGTACGCGGTCCAGTTCGGCCCGCTCGGCCATTTCAATGCCCTTGGGGAACGCCGCTTTGTCGATGTCTTCCTTTTCGTCGTAAACAACCACCAGCTTTTTGATGCCCATGGCCACCAGCTCAGCCGCAATGCGCGGGGCGTCTAAGCCGCCCTCATTGGCTTGGCCGCCGGTCATCGCAACGGCATCATTATAAAGCACTTTATAGGTGATATTGGTGCCCGCCGCCAAAGCGCCGCGAATGGCGAGGCTGCCGGAGTGGTTATAGGTGCCATCGCCGAGATTCTGAAACATATGCCCCGTTTTGCTAAACGGTGCTTCGCCAATCCAGTTGGCGCCCTCGCCGCCCATCTGGGTAAAGCCGAGCGTGTCACGGTCCATCCACTGCACCATATAATGGCAGCCAATGCCGGCATAAGCGCGGGAGCCTTCGGGGACTTTGGTGGAGGAATTATGCGGGCAGCCGGAGCAGAAATAGGGAATGCGCTGGGCGAGGGGGGCGGAGTTATCGGGCAGGGAAGCGGCCTCAAGCGCGGCGGCGGCGGCTGTCAGCTTGTCATTGCTCGCGCCTTCCTCGGTGAGGGTTTCGGCAAGTTTTTTGGCCACCAAAATAGGATTAAGCGCGCCTTTAACGGTAAACAGCAAATCGCCGTTTTCCTTTTTCCAGCCGATCACGCGGCGGCCTTTGCGGTCATTAAAGATCGCTTCTTTTATCTGCACTTCCAGTAGTTTACGTTTTTCTTCGACCACAATAATCAGCTCTAGGTCTTCGGCCCACTCGCGGAAGCTTTGCGTATCCAGCGGCCAAACCATGGCCACTTTATAGGTCGTAATCCCCAGCGCCTCGGCCTGTGCTTCGTCAATCCCGAGGGTCTCTAACGCATGCGCCGTATCGAGCCAGCTTTTGCCGGAAGACACAATCCCGATGCGCGCGCCCGCCTTGCCATGCATGCGTTTATCGAGCTTATTGGCGCGGGCAAAAGCCTCAGCGGCGAAGCGTTTGTGGTCATGTATCCGAGCTTCTTGCTCGGCGCGGTCATCGGCTAGGCGAATGTTTAGCCCGCCCTTCGGCATGTCAAAATCATCTGGCAGGCGCACCTGAATACGGTCCGCGTTGCCGTCCACAACTTGGGTCACCTCGATGGTGTCTTTAAGCGCCTTTAGGCCAACCCACGCACCACAATAGCGGCTAAGCGCATAGCCATAAATGCCGTAATCCAGCATTTCCTGCACGCCAGCGGGCGAGAGGATGGGCATCAGGGCATCAACAAAAGCGAATTCGGATTGGTGCAGGGTGGTGGAGGATTCCGCCGTGTGGTCATCGCCCATCACCGCCACCACGCCACCAAGCGCGGCGGTGCCCGCCATATTGGCGTGGCGGAACACATCACCCGAGCGGTCTACCCCCGGGCCTTTGCCGTACCAAAGGCCGAAAACACCCTCAAACTTGCCGTCGCCGCGTAAGCCGGCTGATTGCGCGCCCCAGTGGGCGGTGGCGGCAATGTCCTCGTTCAGGCCCGCTTCAAACTTGATATCGGAGGCGGTAAGCTGGCTTTCGGCGCGCTGCATTTGCATATCAACAGCGCCCACGGGCGAGCCGCGATAGCCGGAAACATAGCCAGCGGTGTTATGGCCCGCATCCTTATCCCGTTGTTTTTGCATCATCATCAGGCGCACCAGCGCTTGGGTGCCGTTGAGCAGCACGGTCTTTTTAGACAGGTCGAGCTTGTCAGCCAGTGAAACGGGTTGCAGATCCATGATGAAGTCCTCCGCCGCCATTATTGGTCAGAAACTTTGACCTATCAAGGAAAAACTTTGTGAAGTGAACATTTGTTCAGATGTTGCGCGGCCATGCGAGGCCGCGCACCGTTTTGCAAAGGTTAAGCCGCTGCCTGCGCAACATTTTTGCCAGATTGGTTTTTAACGCCGACGCTATAGGCCATCATGATGACGATAAAGAAGGTGGCGTTAAACATGGCCACGCCGGAATGGGCGATGCTAACAATGCCGGTGCCGGTGTAATAAAGCCCGCCTGCGAGGTCGATCGCTTGAATGGCGACCATGCCGTAAAGCCAGAACATATTTTGTAGCGGCGCGCGGGCGATGTAGAACATGCCAACACCGTAAACAAAGAAGCGGGCGGCGAGCATGGAGAGGGGATAGCCGATATCAGCCTCGACGGGGGTGTGGCCTTGCATGGCGAGGAAGCCTAGCGGCATAAACAGATAAAACGCGCCGAGGATGAGCTGGGAAACGCCGATTAGGTAGGGCGCAAATTTGAGGATTTTCATAGGGTTACTCCATAAGTTGACTGTGGAGGAAGATTTAGAGTAGGCTCTATACAAAGGGAAGTATGCACCTTTTGGTAACTATAGAACTGGGTGGTTAGCCTTATGCTTATGAACGAAATTCCGGCAAAAATAATTTGCGATGCGGGCTGCCCTGTGCGCAAAACGGCTGATATTTTAGACGGGAAGTGGACCACGCTAATTGTGCGTGAGCTGCTTTCCGGCGTAAAACGGTTTTCAGAATTGCAGCGCGGGGTCGGGGGGATTTCTCCCAAAATGTTAACGGCGCGGCTAAAAATGCTGGAGGGTGCGGGGCTGGTTTCAAAGGAGATATTTCCGGTGATCCCGCCCAAAACTGAATATAGGCTGACGCCGCTCGGGCGTGAGCTGGAGCAGGTTATTTTGGCGATGGCGAATTTTGGTGGGAAGCTTCCTAGCGCTTAAAAATCGTCGGGAACCAGTCTTCGCGGAGGCGCTCGCCTGCGGCCATCCCGTGGCCAGCATAAGGTGGCGAGGTGGGGCCAGCGCGCTCGACGTAGCGCGCATCATCTCCCAAAAGCCGGAGGGAAAACGCGCGGCGGCGGGCGTGCAACTCTTCGCCTCGCGTGCCGTGCAGCACGCCGTAATGAAAAGCCACGGCGTCGCCCGGCTCCATGGGCCATTCAACGATGGGCATGCCTTCGGCGTCTGGGTCTGGCACGGGCATGTAAATGTCTTCGCCGGCGTAGAAATCTTCTTCAGATAACCAGCGGGTGGGTAGCACGGGTTTTGGCCACAGGTGAGAGCCGGGGACCATGCGCAGGGTGGCGTTTTCAACGGGGTCTAGCGGCGTCCAGAACGACACATTTTGCTGGCCTTCCACGAAGTAATAGGGGCCGTCTTGGTGCCACGGGGTGGCGGCGGCGGTGCCGGGTTCTTTGACCAGCACGTGGTCATGAAACACCTGCACGGTGTTTGATTGCATCAGGTCAGCAGCAACTTCGGCAGCGGGAGAATTACGGATGACGTCTTCAAATTCGGGAATGCGGGTCCAGTTGCAATAGTCATCAAAGAAGGTGCCAGTAGCGCCCTCTTTGAGGTTGGCTTGTTTGCCAAAATCGCTGGGGGCGGCCATGTTTTTGGCGATGCCTGCACGCAGGGCCTCAACATGGTCTTTGAACAGGCCTTTTATCAGCACCACACCGTCTTTTTGGTAGGCGTTAATGTGGTCTTGGGTAATGAGGGGGTGGGTCATGGCGGGCTCCTTTGCTTTGATAATGGGCCATTTTTTGCGCAGAAACGCAATGCGATTTTTGGAGGGGTTGATAACCGTTGCTTAAGCGGGGGCTTCGCCTGTAAGCTGCACGGAAAACGGGAGCGGCAGATGGATTGGGATAAGGTCAGGATTTTTCATGCGGTTGCCGATGCGGGCAGCCTTACGCATGCGGGCGAAGTGCTGCACCTGAGCCAGTCAGCCGTGAGCCGGCAAATACGCGGGCTGGAGGAAAGCCTGAACGTGACGCTGTTTCACCGCCATGCGCGCGGGCTGATTTTGACGGAACAAGGTGAGCTTTTGTTTGAAGCGGCAAAGGCGATGACGAAGCAGCTGGAGGCGGCGTCGGCGCAGATAAAGGACTCGGAAGACGAGGTTTTTGGCGAGCTGCGGGTGACGACCACGACCGGATTTGGCTCTCTTTGGCTGGCACCACGGCTGGCGCATTTGTATGAGAAATACCCGAATTTGCGAATAAACTTGATGCTGGAAGAGCGGGTTTTGGACCTGCCGATGCGCGAGGCCGATGTGGCTATTCGGATGAAAGAGCCATCGCAGGCCGACCTTATTCGCCGCCGTTTGATGGATGTGAACATGAAGTTTTATGCTTCGCGTGATTATTTAGCAAAGCATGGCACGCCAAAAAATGCGGCGGAAATGCGCAAGCATCGGCTGATTTCGCAAAGCCCGACCGCGCCGCAGGTGAGCGCGGGGGCGGCATGGGTTGGGCCGTTTATTGAAGAAAACGAAACCTCGCTTTTGACCGTAAATAATTACTTTGGTATTTTGCAAGCGGTGCGAAATTCGCTCGGGATTGGGGCGCTGCCTGATTACCTAACGGTGGATTTTCCTGAGCTGGTGAATGTGCTGCCTGAGTCGGTTTCTGTGCCAGTGCCGGTTTACTTGGCCTATCCGGGCGAGCTGCGGCAGAGCAAGCGGGTGGCAGTATTTAAAGATTTTGTTTTAAATGAAATTATTGCCTACCGAAAAATAATGCGGGAAAACGAATAGTTTTACTTATTATAAAGGTTTTTACTTTAGCTATGCATGTAGGTGATAGCGGTTATGCGTCGCATGTGGCGGTTTATTCTTGAAAGCTTCATATGGCGCACCTATATCACTTATCGAAGCAAGCGAGTTCGCTCGCACGTTTCATACCTCCCTGTTGGACTTGGGCCGAGCTTAGCTCGGCCTTTTTTTTGCGCGGTCGTTTTTTACCAAAAGTTCTGATGCGGCGCGTCTGGCATTGCATGGTTTGGCGAGGGCGCACCCGCGCCGCGCTGCACCGTTTGCGCTTGTGGTTAATCACGAAATTGCGCGCAGAGCATTTTCCCTATTTTCCCCACTGAGTTTCCGCGCTAACGTGTCGTGAAATTTTCAACGGAGGCTTCCATGTCTGAATCCATTCAATCGCGCCTAGAGGCGCTGGGGATCACCCTGCCAGAGGCCTCGGCCCCTGCTGCAAATTATTTGCCATTTGTGCAATCGGGGAACCTTGTTTTTATATCTGGGCAAATTAGCAATGGGCCGGACGGGCTGATTAAGGGCCGTTTGGGTGCGGGTATGGACGCCGAGGCAGGTTACGGTGCCGCGCGGCGCTGTGGGCTTTCGCTTATTGCGCAGTTGCAGGCGGCGTGCGGGGGCGACCTTGAGCGGCTGGTGCGGGTGGTTAAGCTGGGCGGGTTTGTGAACTCGACGGGTGATTTTACTGACCAGCCTAAGGTGATTAATGGCTGCTCTGACCTGATGGTTGAAGTGTTTGGTGACAAGGGCCGCCATGCGCGCGCTGCTGTGGGTGTGCCAGCTTTGCCGCTGGGCGTGGCGGTTGAGATCGAAGGGATTTTCGAGATTGCCTGAGCTACATCCGGCCTTTTTACTACCGCCGATCGCCCATAGGGGGCTGCACGGCGCGGGGCGTTCTGAGAACTCGGTGGCGGCGTTTGATGCTGCCATTGAAAAGGGCTATGCCATTGAGCTGGACATTCAGATGTCGGCTGATGGTGAGGCGATGGTTTTTCATGATTATGAGCTATCGCGGCTGACCTCTGAAAAGGGGCCAACGCGGCAGCGCAGTGCGGCTGAACTGGGGGCGATGACGCTTGCGGATGGCTCACATATCCCGACGCTTGAGGCGGTGCTGAAGCAGGTTTCAGGGCAGGTGGGCGTGCTGATCGAGATCAAGGACCAAGACGGCGCGATGGGGGCGAATATTGGCCCGCTGGAAGCGCGGGTGGCGGAAGTTTTGAATGAATATCGCGGGCCGGTGGCGGTTATGTCATTGAATCCACATGCGGTTTACCACATGCAGCGGCTGGCGCCGGATGTACCACGGGGGATAACCACCTGCCGATTTTCAGCAGAGCACTGGCCGTTGTTACCGCGTAAACGCGCTGATGAACTGGTGGAGATTCCGGACTTTGAGCCTACGGAGTCATGCTTTATCTCGCACCATTTCGTGAGCCTTGAATTGCCCGCCGTGGAGCGGATTCGCCAAGGGGGCGACCCGGTGTTAAGCTGGACGATAAAGTCGGAAGCGGATGAGCATGAGGCGCGCCGCTTGGCTGATAATATTACCTTTGAGGGATACCTGCCCTGAGCGATGCCGCTTATGAAATCACCCTGATTGGCGGTATGCATGAGGTGCAGGCCGCAGATTGGGATGCGCTGACGCAGGGTGACCCTTTTACCACGCATCGATTTTTGAAAGCGCTGGAGGATAGTGGCTCGGTTGGGCAAGGCTCCGGCTGGGAGCCGCGCCATATGCTGGCGCATCTTGGCGGTAAACTTGTAGGGGCGATGCCGCTTTATCTGAAATCCCACTCGCAGGGCGAGTATATTTTCGATTTCAACTGGGCAGATGCCTATATGCGCGCGGGCGGGGATTATTACCCCAAACTGCAGGCTGCCGTGCCGTTTACGCCTGCAACAGGGCCACGGCTGCTGGCGCAGGATGACGCCACGCGGCGGGCTTTATTGCAGGGGGCCACGCAGATTGCCGAGCAAAACGGGCTGTCGTCGTTTCACATGACATTTTGCACCGAAGATGAATTTCGGCTGGGGGGCGAAATGGGGCTGATGCAGCGGCTGAGCACGCAGTTTCATTGGGAGAATGACGGGTATCAAAGCTTTGACGATTTTCTGGGCGCACTTTCTTCACGTAAACGTAAAAATATCCGCAAAGAGCGCGCGTCGGCGCAGGGCTTTGGGGGGGGAATACTAGCTTTGTCCGGTGCGGAAATTCGGCCCGAGCATTGGGATGCCTTTTGGCAGTTTTATCAAGATACCGGCGCGCGCAAATGGGGTAGCCCCTATTTGACGCGCGCATTTTTTGATGAAGCGCAGGCGGTGCTGCGCGACGATATTTTACTTGTGCTCGCGAGGCGGGATGGCCGATATATTGCGGGCGCGCTGAATTTTATCGGGGCCGAAACGATGTTTGGCCGCTATTGGGGGGCCGTGGAGCACCATCCAAATTTGCACTTTGAGTTGTGCTATTATCAGGCGATTGATGCGGCCATAGCGCTTGGACTGAAGTGCGTCGAGGCGGGCGCGCAGGGAGAGCACAAACTGGCGCGCGGCTATATGCCGACACCGGTTTATTCGCTGCACTGGATCAGGGATAAAGGCTTTGCCGGTGCGGTGCAGCGGTTTTTGGATGCTGAAGGGGAGGCCGTGCAGGAGGATATTGAAGCCCTGGCTGAAATTGGCCCGTTTAAGCGCGAGCACTGAAAATGCCGCCGACCATTGCGGCGCGCCACCTCTGCATTGCTTCGCGAGTGTGTGTTCGCGCCGCGCTGAGGCAATGGCGCTTGTGGCTTTTGAGTATTTAGACAGAAAAGAAATGGGCATGAGAATTGCGGCGGAGCCTATGGCTGCGCCGTTTTTACGTATGATGCCAGTGGTTTGGCCAAGCGGGAAGCCTTGGCGCGGGTCGGGTTTTCGCGTCGGTTGGCGCGTGCCAAACGGTTTACTCGTTACTAACAATCCCGAGGCCACTCCCTTTTTTGGCGGAGCGCTAGGGGCGTTATGGCCTCGTCTGGAGGCCTGACTACTATGCCCGACGCGATTTTCCCATTTTGTCCAGCATCAACAGTTTTACTAAAAATGTATAAATATGGCGTAACCGAAGCGCGCGCTGCTGCCGCGCGATACGCAACATGCCTTGTTCACAGTGCGGCGCGGGGAGGACCTCACCAAGTCATACAGTTTTTATCGCGCCGCCACCGTGGGCGTTATATTAAGCGCTGGCCAAGGCGGCTGGTTTTCACGTATATATTCTTTATGAAAACCTTGAATAAAACAGAACGCGCACCTCTTCTTAGCCCCCTTTTTGAAGGCGGTTGGGCAATGGTAAATGGCCGCGACGCCATAGAAAAAACCTATCGTTTCAAAACTTTTCGGCAGGCCTTTGCCTGGATGACCGAATCTGCGCTTTGGGCTGAAAAGCTGGACCATCATCCTGAATGGGCCAACACTTATAACGAAGTTTCTGTTATACTTCAGACCCATAGCGCAGGGGGCCTTACTATGCTTGATATTAAACTTGCCACGCGGATGGACGCCGCACATGGCTAGATTTGTTATCATCGGGGCTGGGCAAGCCGGGGCAACGCTGGTTGAAACCCTGCGCAAGCGCGGGTTTGACGGCGAAATAACCATGATCGGCGAGGAGCCTGTGCCGCCTTATCAGCGGCCACCGCTTTCCAAGGGGTATTTGCTGGGAGACATGGATTTGGAGCGGCTGTTTTTGCGGCCTGCGGCTTGGTATGCAGACCATAATGTAACCCTGCACACCAGCGTTAGGGCCTCAAAAATTGACCCAAAAGCGCAAATGGTAATGCTTAACAACGGGAAGACCCTGCGCTATGATAAGCTGGCGCTTGCAACGGGGGCAGAGCCGCACCGCTTGCCTGCGCGCATCGGTGGCGAACTGGCAGGTGTTTATAGCGTCCGCAGTTTGGCGGATGTGGATGCGATGAAAAGCGAATTTACGCCTGGGCGGCGGGTGCTGGTTATTGGCGGCGGCTATATCGGGCTGGAAGCGGCTGCGGTGGCGGCCAAGCTCGGGCTGAAAGCCACGCTGGTGGAAATGGCGGATAGGATTTTGCAGCGGGTGGCTGCGCGGGAAACGTCTGACTATTTCCGGCAGCTGCACGGCGGCCACGGTGTTGAGCTGGTTGAGGGCGTCGGGGTGGATGCGCTGCTGGGCGAGGGCCAAATTACGGGCGCGCGGCTGACCGACGGGCGCGAGCTTGCGGTCGATTTTGCGATTGTCGGTGTGGGGGTTGCGCCGCGCACAGCTTTGGCTGAGGCGGCGGGGCTGGAGATTGAAAACGGCATCAAAACGGATGCGATGGCGCGGACGTCTGACTCGCATATTTATGCGGCTGGCGATTGTGCCAGCACGCCGGTGAGCGGTGCGCAGGTGCGGATTGAGAGCGTGGGGAATGCGATTGACCAAGCTCAGATTGCCGCCGCAAATATGATGGGTGAGGCAGAGGCTTATACGCCGAAACCTTGGTTTTGGTCTGACCAGTTTGACGTGAAGCTGCAAATCGCGGGGTTGAACACGGGGTATGACAGCGTGGTGGTGCGCGGGGAGGGGGCTTCGGTTTCGCATTGGTACTACAAAGGGAATACGCTGTTGGCGGTGGATGCGATGAATGACCCGCGCGCCTATATGGTGGGCAAGCGGCTGATCGAGGCGGGGAAATCACCTGCGGCTGAAATGGTGGCGGATACGAGCGTCGACCTTAAAGCCATTATGGCAAGCGGATGAGAATTATCGGTGGCAGCCTGCGAGGCACGGCGCTGGCGAGTGTGGGTAAGGGCGACAAGGCGGCGCATTTGCGGCCCACCACCGACCGCGTGCGCGAGAGCCTGTTTAACCTGCTGGCGCATGGGGATTACCCGCCGATTGATGGCGCGCGGGTGCTGGACCTGTTTGCCGGTACGGGGGCGCTGGGCTTTGAGGCGCTGAGCCGTGGCGCGGCGCGGGCGTTGTTTGTGGATGATGGCGCCAAGTCTCGGGCGCTGCTCAGGGAAAACACTGACAAGCTGCGGATGATCGGGCAGAGCAAGATTTATCGGCGGGATGCCACGCGGATGGGGGAAAGCCGTGGGGACGCTTATGGCCTTGTATTTTTGGACCCGCCTTATGGCAAAGGCCTCGGGGAGAAGGCGCTGGCAAGCTGCGAAAAGGGTGGCTGGCTGGCCGATGGGGCGTTGGTGGTTTGGGAAGAAAATACAGCCGTTACCCTTCCGGACGGGTTTACCTTGCTGGACCAGCGCCGCTATGGCGATAGCATCATAACCATTTGCGAGGGGCCGGGTGCCACCTAAGCTTACACGCCGGGCCGCAATAGGGTTGGCTGTTTTAAACGTTTCCCTGAAAGCGGCTTCTCATGCAAAAAATGATATGTTTTTCAGTTATGTGGCCATTCATGTTTATTTTTTGTGTTTAAAGTCGAGAGGGAGGGAGTTTCCGCAATGACTGATAAGCTCATGATATTAAAAGTAAAGTACGTTATAATAATTTTAGCTGTAGCAATCTACTGCAGCAGATATGCAGTGTAATCTCAACGATTTACCCGTCTGCCATAATGTTTTGGTCCTTGTGGGGAGCATTGCTTCCTACTTGACGTCATTGGACGCGCATTACCCCTTAGCTGACAAGCGGTGCCATATTTAGGAGGGTTTTCATGTTTAGTTAGCCTATCGTTGTGACTTGGTGATAACCGCGCAAGAACTCGATAGTAATCGCATAACGAAAGGAACCCGAGTGACACCTGAACGCGACATTGATTTAGTTAACGAGCTTCGAGGGCAACCAGCTGAGATGCCTTGGTTGGAATTTAAAACCAGTTTCGGTGATCCTAAAAAGATTGGCTGTTTGATTTCTGCTCTTTCGAACTCTGCACGGCTGGAAGGGAAGGAGAGTGCGTTCCTTTTATGGGGAATCGATGATGCGTCACATGATGTTGTTGGGACAACGTTTGATCCATTCAGCAAAGTGGTTGGCAATCAGGTGTTTGAATTTTGGCTCAAGCAAAAGCTTAGCCCTGCACCTGTCCTTCAGTTTCGTTAGGTAGATCACCCTGACGGTAGCGTGGTGATCCTTGAGATACCTGCCCCAACAATGGCACCGACATCATTCGATGGGGTACCTTATATCAGAGTGGGAAGTGCTACTCCAAAGCTTACGGATGATTCTAATAGATATCAGGCGTTGATTGAAAAAATGCGCCCCTACACTTGGGAGCATGGGATCGCCTCAAGTTATGTTACGGCCGATACAGTTTTACAATACATTGACTATACCGCTTATTTTTCACTTACCAAGCAACCGTTACCCGATAACAGGCGGCACATCCTGGAAAAACTTGAATCAGATCGGTTGATTCAAAGAGATGTGGGTGAACGCTGGAATATTCTTAACCTGGGCGCAATTCTCTTCGCCGTTGATATGAGTGACTTCGAGGGTAGCTTAGAGCGCAAGGCTGTTCGTTTTGTGAAGTATAATGGGACTGATCGCACCGCGAATGTTAGCCACCGGCGTGATGGGAAAAAGGGTTATGCATCAGGGTTCGAGGGCTTACTGGCATACATAAATGGATTACTCCCACAAAATGAACTCATCGGCCAGGCTTTGCGAGAAACGCACCCTTTATTTCCGCAGCTTCCGTGAGGGAATTAATCGCCAATGCATTGATTCACCAAGATATGACAATTACGGGTGCAGGACCTTTAATCGAACTCTTTGATGACCGACTTGAAATTACGAACCCGGGGTGCCCCTTAGTAGAAACTAATCGGATGATTGATCTGCCACCCAGATCACGCAATGAAGCCTTAGCCGCACTTATGCGCCGTATGGGGATGTGTGAGGAACAAGGAAGTGGCTTGGATAAGGTTTTCAAAGAGGTTGAGATGTTCCAACTTCCCGCACCTTTGCTGAAATCAAATGACACTTCAATGTAAGTGACAATTTATGCTCCGAGAACCTTCGCTGAAATGACTGCTGAGGAAAGGGTCCGGGCATGCTATTTCCATGCTGTTTTGCAAGCCATGGCAGGTGAACGTATGAAGAATACATCGTTATGTAAGCGTCTTGGTATTGACAAAAAGAATGCAGCCCAAGCGTCTAGTGTCATAGGCAAAACCATGGATGCAGGGTTAATCAAATACGCAGATGAGGGCCATCCTAGGGCGGGGTATTATCCATGGTGGGCGTAGTTTCTTGATCCACTCTTGATCAAACAACTAACGCCATGTGTTAAAGGCCGACTTTTGGCCGCATGTTGTGTGTGAGTGACGGCTACCAACAACAGATAGGACCTTCGTTTCTTGATCCACTCTTGATCGTTGGGCAGTGGCCGGTAGTCGAAAATGGCCTGGTGTTAGCGCCTGTGGGTCCAAGTCGTGCGACCTTCAAGGTCAAGTTGGTAGCCGTGATAAAATGATTCGTATTGACCGCTCGGGCTGTAGGAGTTGCCTTTATTGAAAGCGGTCGTTTTTGATTCTCAATACCACGCCGGTTGCGGCGCGATTAGACTCAAGCATTACTAATCCAAAAATTATCAATAACCCCTATCGTAACGAATCACTAACCCTGTTATAGTGACCACGGGTTTTAATAATATGGAGGATTTATATGCAGATTGGCTACGCACGGGTAAGCACAGAGGATCAAACCACTGCTTCACAGATTGATGCCCTAACGGCGGCTGGGTGTGAGCGGGTATTTGAGGAAACCGCCTCGGGCGCGAAGACGGATCGCCCTGTATTGGCTGAAACCATCGAATACCTGCGTGAAGGTGATGTGCTGGTGGCATGGAGGCTAGATCGGGTAGCGCGGTCATTGCCGCACCTGATATCCCTGATGGATGACCTGAAGCAACGTGGGATTGGGCTCCGCAGTCTGACCGAACAGATTGATACTACCACCGCCAGTGGTAAACTGATCTTCCACATCTTTGCGGCATTATCCGAATTTGAACGGGACATCATTCGTCAACGGACACGGGCCGGATTGGTGGCGGCGCGAAAGCGTGGTCGTGTTGGTGGCCGTCCTCGGGTCATGACAGCCGAGAAGATTACCGCCGCAAAGAAACTCTTGGCATCAGGGGAGCCCGCAAAGGATGTAGCCACTATGTTGTCGATTAGTCTGCCGACGCTGTACCGCTGGTGCCCTGGTTCCGAACGGTAACCACAGACGTATGCAGATTTGGGGGTATGTCGTTTGGATGGTATTGGTTTGTACAGAATCATTGGGGCGTTCACTTGACTAATAGGCTATCAACCCATAAATGAATGTTAGTTGGTCAAAATTGCTCTTGGTCGACCCTTGAGTTATGAGGGATTGTATATCCGGAATGCGATAGCTATAAGCACGCTCTGGCGCGAAGTGCGTCTAGTAATAGCTGAGGGCGTGGCCGCATATATTATTGGTGGTCTTGTTTGGTCGTTACAGATGGGATGTTGTGCCCTACATTCCAACACCACATGTTCTGGTAACTATGTCGGATATGTTAGTAACTGTGCGAAGCTGCGTGACATGCCGCCAGACTGATGCCGATATTGGATATTAGCTGTGAATAATATGACCATTACCGATGCCTTGGAATTACATGCATTGACGGGCCGTATCCATCAAGATTGGTGCTTTCAACCCATTCCGGATCATATTGCAGTGGCCGTGTCCAGCGCTGGACCTGTCGCGGAATTGTGCCGCTCCTTTAACCGCGTATTATGCGCAAAAGGAGGACGACTATGGGAAAGAATCATACGGCTGAATTTAGGCAAGAGGCGGTGCGGGTTGCGCTGACCAGTGGTT
>WTAL01000009.1 GCA_013139635.1 Paracoccaceae bacterium | reverse complement strand
AACGAGACATAGGCCAGCTTATCCGCCTTCGGCGACCACGCGGGCGACATAATAGGCTGCTTTGATTCCAGGATGGTCACCGGACGATAGCCATCCGCATCGGATACCTGCAGCATATAGCGTTTGTCTTTTTTCTGCCCCTGCTGCATGACATAGGCAATTTTAGTATCAAAAGCACCGGGAATACCGGTTAATTTCTGATAGACGATATCGCTGATTTTATGCGCCACCTTACGGAATAAGGATGCCTTAACCGTATATTTATTCCCCGCCAACTGGGTTTCATTAAATACATCCAGCAAACGAAATGACACTTCATAGCGCTCAGCATCTAATTGCTTGACTTCACCGATAACGATGGCGTTCATTTTCAGCAACCGCCAGTCCTTATAGCGGACTTCACGAACAGTGGATGGCTTGCTGAGAAAATCCGCTTCTGCCAACGGCTCAAACCGTCCGCTTCGCGCCAGATCCGCAGCCACCACATCCCAGATTGATTCGGACAATACCTGATTTGGTGTGACTCGAAACGGTACGATGGCAATCGGAATTGCCGCCTTCACCCCCCGGGTAATATCGATTGTCAGCACGGCCTGAGCCTGAGCACTAAACAAAAGCACGATGAGAATGAGGGCTTGTGACCCGACGCGACGGAATAATTGATTAATCATTGAGGACGAAAGTTAAAGTCAAATTCTTTGATGTACTGATAATAACGTGGATCACTCGGAATCGGTAGTGGACTCGCTTTTAAAATGGCAATTTCTGCCGAACGATCAAACAAGGCATTGCCCGAACCTCTCACCACACGCGCACTGGTTACAACGCCGCCCGGACGAACATTCACTCTTATCAATACCTGCAAGCCAATTGTAGAGGTTGGTGGCTGAATCCAACTTGAAGTTACTGCTGCGGCTATTGCACCTGTTGCCATGCCCATTGCAGTGCCCGCTTCACCTTCGGTACGCACAGCTTGTGCGGCGGCTCTTGCTTTAGCATCTGCTTTTCTTTTTGCATCTGCCCTTCTTTTCGTATCCGCCTTTTTCTTAGCATCAGCTTTCCTTTTAGCATCTGCTTTTTTCTTGGCATCCGCTTTCTTTTTGGCTTCAGCCTTTTTCTTCGCATCGGCCTTCTTTTTGGCTTCAGCCTTCTTCTTAGCGTCTGCCTTCTTTTTAGCCTCGGCCTCTTTCTTTTTCTTCTCAGCTAAGAGCTTATCTTCAGCTTTCTTCAGTTCGGCTTGTTTCCTTTTCTTCTCAGCTAGCAACTTTTCCTGGCGCGCTTTTTCAGCCGCTTCCTTTTTCTTGCGTTCTTCTTCCTCACACTCTGCCTGAAGCTCTGCGGCCTTTTGCTCGTCATCAACCTCCAGCGTTTTACCGCCGCAACTATAAGGGAAAACAGATTTCACCACCGGCTTCGGAGGCTCGGGAACAGACTCAGGCTCAGGCTCAGGCTCAGGCTCAGGCTCAGGCTCAGGCTCAGGAATTTGAGTCAACTCCGCAGCCACGTCAAGCACAGATTCAGGAATTTCATCAGCTTCTTGTTCGGGCGTTTCCGGCGCTGAAGGCATGGAGGCCTCAGGTACTGATGCCGCCGGCGGTGCAGGAATTTCGGCTGGGTCCTCAGGCGCAGATGGCGCCGAAGGTTCTTCGGGTTTAGAGGCCGCTGAAGCATCTGCCTCTGCGCTGACCTCAGCCAATATCTCGTCCAGCGGATCTTGCTCTAAAAATGCGCTTTGGGGTGGTTTCGGCACCCGCCAGCCCGCTATTGGCCCGGCTTCTTCTTCATCTTCATCTGCGTCCGCAAATACCTCATCCGCAAAATCATCATCCGTCAGGTCTGTCGGGCTTTCGATTTCTGAAAGCTCTCCATCGCCCAATATGCCGCGCAGGCTCAAAGACGGGTCTTCATTTGGGGCAATATTCGGGGCGTCCCAAGCAGGGATTGGTCCGTGATCACTGGCTGGAGTGTCTGCAACCGCCGCATCTTGCGGCTCAGGGAACGGCGCGATTTCTGGCTCTGGTTCAGGCGCAATAACTTCAGCTGCCGGTTCAGGCTCTGGCACACTTTCTGGCGCCGCCACTGGCTCGGGTGTCCACTCAATTTCCGGCACGTCCTCAGAGGCAACCGGAGGCTGCTCTTCTGGCGTGGCTTCTTCGGGAGTTGCGAGCACCTCTTCAGCTTCTTCAGCGCCGGGCATTTGCATCCACCG
Organism: Paracoccaceae bacterium; assembly: GCA_013139635.1. Classification (GTDB taxonomy): domain Bacteria; phylum Pseudomonadota; class Alphaproteobacteria; order Rhodobacterales; family Rhodobacteraceae; genus UBA3077. The sequence goes on along the minus strand of WTAL01000009.1, from coordinate 6,405 downwards.
GTTTAGGCAGGCACTACATTCAACCTCGATCCCCTCTTCGGGAATATCTGCCTCACCCACTTCATAAGTGGCCTTGCATTTAGGGCATGTTATCCGCATAGTTTTATCCTGTAATCATTCTTTTTGTTCTGGCCACCCGAATCAATTGTTAATATTACACTATACCTTCGCATGCTTATCAAGTGGATCAAAGGCTTAGGGCTTGAGCTTAGCGCGTTAACATGTGAATGTCTGCAAAATTTGGAGGAAATTATTCGTGATCTCGCTAAAAAATGCCGGATTTAGCTATGGCGACCGCGCCATATTAAAAGACGTGAATCAAGAGCTCGCAGCGGGCTCCTTTCATTTTCTAACCGGCCCCTCCGGCGCAGGGAAGACAACGCTGCTGAAAATGTGCTACCTTTCCCTTATGCCCGATTCTGGCTCGCTAGAAGTGCTTGGGCAAGATGTTTCATCGCTCTCGCGCGAGCAAATCACCCAGATGCGCCGCCGCATTGGCGTTGTGCATCAGGATTGTCAGTTCCTTAACCATTTAACCATCCGTCAAAATATAGCCTTGCCGCTTTTGGTGGCGGGGAAGAATATTGAGGACAATATGGAAAACCTTGAGGATCTTTTATCGTGGGTCGATCTTTCCCACCGCGCCGATGCGTTCCCCGAAGAAATTTCGGGCGGCGAGCGGCAGCGGCTGGCCCTTGCCCGCGCGGTTATTATGGACCCAGATATGATTGTGGCGGATGAGCCAACCGGCAATGTAGACTGGGAAATGGGCCAACGTGTGCTTACGCTTTTGGTAGAGCTCAATAAAATGGGTAAAACCATTTTGCTGGCCACACATGATCTTAACCTCATTCGCTCGATCAAAGGCCGCGTGCCAGCTTCCGTGCTGCGACTAAAAGCCGGGCAACTCAGCCTCGCGGGGGCTAGACTATGAGCTTCAACCCCCTGTCATTTCTGCTTGGAGATGCAACCTCTGATCAAGTGGTGCCGCCCAAAGGGAATGCCGCGTGGCTCACGGCATTTGCCTCGGCCGCCATGGCTTTTATCGCGGTTTTCGCCCTTACGCTTTCGCTCGCCGTTGGCCGCCTGGCCGATTATTGGTCACTTGATTTGGCCCGCACCGCCACGGTGCAAATTGTGGCCGAAGGGGATGACCTGACAGCACAATCCTTGGCAGCCTTACGGGTATTGCAAACCACACCAGGTGTGGAAAGCGCTGTAATCATTGATAAATCAGAGCAGATGGCTTTGTTGGAGCCGTGGCTTGGCAGCAACTTGCCGGTTGATACTCTCCCCATTCCGCTCATGATAGATGTGCGCTTGGGTAACGAGAGCACAGACTTTGAGAGCCTGCGTTTGCGGTTGGAAGCCGAGGCCCCCGGAGCTAGTATTGATGACCACAGCACATGGCGGGCGCCGGTGTTGGAAGCCTCACAAAGGCTGCGGCTAATGGTGGCGCTTTCGCTGGCGCTGACCGCGATCATCACCGTGATCATCGTGGTGCTTTCCGCCCATAGCGCCTTGGCCTCGAATCAGAATATTATCCGCACCCTGCGCCTGCTTGGCGCGCGCGACTCCTATATCGCCCGCGCCTTTGTGCGCCGCATCACCATGCGCGCCACCCTTGGCGCGGTGTTGGGGATGGTGCTGGCCATGGTCGCCGTGGTCATTTTTCCGGGGCAACCAGAAACCAAAGGGCTGCTCTCGGGCATGACCCTTAGCGGCGCTGACTGGATTTACCCTATATTTGTGCCCATTTTGGTTGGCATTTCGGCCTTTGCCGCCTCGCGGTTGGCGGCACGCTACCATCTCCACGCGGTGACATAAACATCATGCTTCGGGTTCGGTCACTGGTTTTTGATTTCTTGATGTATAGCACGCTTTTGGTGCAAGGCATCCTGTTTGCCCCGCTGGCGATCTGGTCAGTTAATGGCACCTATTGGGCAATGAAAACCTATTGCCGCACTATATTTTGGTATCTCAAAGTGGTGTGCAATATGCGGGTTGAGTTCCGTGGGCCTGTGCCTTCGGGCGAGGTGGTCGTATGTGCAAAACACATGTCATTTCTTGATGTTATGATGTTGATGCACGCCCTGCCCCGCGCCAAATTCATCATGAAGCGCGAGCTGATTTTTGCGCCGGTCATTGGCCTTTATGCCCTGCGCATCGGCTCTGCGGCCGTGGCGCGTGGCAAAAAAGGTAGCGCGGTTAAAAAGATGGTGTCTGACCTTGATAAAGGCCGCAAAAAGGACGCTGGCCAGACGGTGATTTATCCTCAAGGTCGGCGGATTTTGCCGGGGCAAGCCATGCCATACAAAGTTGGCGCGGGCGTGCTTTATGAGCGCTTCGGTCTGGATTGTGTGCCAGCGGCCACCAATACTGGCGTGCTTTGGGCGCGCCGCAGCCCCTATCGCAAGCCCGGCGTGGCGGTGATGGAATTCCTGCCGGTCATTAAATCCGGCATGAAGTTAAAACCCTTTCTGGCGGAGCTGGAAGAGGTGGTGGAGAGCAACTCCAACCGCCTGATGATTGAGGCCGGCCATATTTTTGAGCCGCTCTCGAAAACCTGACTTCGGCATTGCGCGAATCTGTGCTAGGGTTGCGCAGGAGGATTTAATTCATGATTTCACGTCGCATTCTAATGGCCACCGCCTTTCTAGCCGCGCTGGTTTTACCCGCGCAGGCCCAAGAAATTAGTGATGACGGGCTGCACATACAGCCTTGGTTTTATGATGGCTTTCTGGAAATGGGGGCGGATCTGGAAGATGCCGCCTCTGAGGGCAAAGGGCTGATTGTGATTTTCGAGCAACGCGGCTGCCCTTACTGCCGTGAGCTGCATGAGGTGAATTTTGCAATTCCGGAAATCGCGGAGTATCAGGCCGAAAACTTTTATACCGTGCAGCTAAACCTGTGGGGCGACCGAATAGTGACCGACTTTGACGGGGAAGAGCTTTCAGAGAAAGACCTCGCGCAAAAGTGGTTGGTGAATTTCACCCCAACCGTGATCTTTTTTGCGCCTGAAAGCGTGGGGGCGGCCTCGGAAGACGTGGCGGAATCCTTTCGCATGCCGGGGTATTTTAAGCCGTTCCATTATGGCTCGGCGCTGGAATACCTGATGAGCGGCGCCTACCGCGACACTGGCTTCCAGCGCTTCACCCGCGCGCGCTTTCTGCGCTTTGAAGAAGAGGGCAAAGACCCGAGCCTGTGGGACTAGCCAAGCGGCAACGCGGTGTTAAATAACACCGCGGGCCACCTGATCGGCCTCGATGCTTTCAAACAACGCGCGGAAATTTCCTTCGCCGAAGCCGTCATCACCTTTCCTTTGGATGAACTCAAAGAAGATCGGGCCGATCACGGTTTTCGAGAAAATTTGCAGCAGGATTTTGGTTTCACCGCCGTCCACCACGCCTTCGCCATCAATCAAAATGCCATGGTTTTCCAGCTCACTCAGCGGCTCTCCATGGCCCGGAAGGCGCTTGTCTGACATTTCGTAATAACTTTGCGGCGGCTTGGGCATAAAGCGCATGCCGTTGGCCGCAATGTTGTCAGTTGCCGCGTAAATATCCTCGGTGCCGATGGCGATATGCTGGATGCCTTCGCCATTATAGCGCTCAAGATATTCCTCGATCTGGCTCACAGCATCGCGACTTTCGTTGATCGGGATTCGGATGCGCTCACAAGGGCTGGTAAGCGCCCGCGAAAGCAGGCCGGAATGCTTGCCCGATATATCAAAAAACCGGATTTGCTTGAAGTTAAAAATATCGGCGTAGAAGCTGAACCACTTGTCCATATTGCCGCGAAACACGTTATTTGTAAGGTGGTCGAGGTAGTAAAATCCCATGCCTTCAGGGGCTTGCTCGCCAAACCAGTTATAGTCGCCATAGGCAGATTTACCCTCGCCGTATTGGTCTACGAAATAGATGAGGCTGCCGCCGATGCCGTAAATGGCTGGTACATCCAGCACTTTACCCGGCCCTTCATAGGCCTCGGCGCCCCTGGAGATCGCGTGGCTAAAAGCGTGCGCCGCATCGGCCACGCGCCACGCCATCGAGGGCGCAGACGGGCCGTGTTGCTCCACAAAACGCCCGCCAAAGCTGTTAGGCTCGGCGTTAAGCACATAGGTGATATCGCCCTGCTGCCACAGGGTAATATTCAGGCTTTTATGCTTGGCAACCGGCGCAAAACCCATCTTTTCGAAGGTGTCTTTTAAGCGGCCATCTTCGGTATCGGCAAATTCGACAAACTCGAATCCGTTGGTGCCGGCGGGGTTATCTTCCGAAATTTCGCTGGCGGGGGTATCGTGAGGGAACGGGCCCATGGTGCACTCCTTATGGTTTTTTCTTATCATAAGACGGCGCACATGCGGAGGGGGCGCGTTTATTTGACTTTCGGGCATAAGATTGCAACAGTATTACAGATAGTTTAAATTCATCGCGCAGATTCGTCACATATTGGAAACTCTATGCTTGATACCACCGACGCCAAACTCCTGAAAGCCCTTCAGGAAAATGCCCAGCTTACCGCCCATGAGCTGGGCGAAATCTTGCATCTTTCGGCCTCTCAAGCTAGCCGCCGCCGCCAGCGGCTTGAGGTCGCTGGCTATATAACCGGCTATCGCGCCCAACTTTCCCCCAGCAAGCTTGGCCTGCACGTGGAGGCATTTGTACAGGTCACCACCGCCACCCACGCGCCCGAAATTTCCGCCAGCTTTATGGCGCACCTACAAACCCTGCCCGAGGTGACAAATGTATGGACCCTCACCGGCGAGGCCGATTATTTGCTGCGCGTGTTTTGTATGGATCTAAAAGCACTGAATGCCCTGGTCCATCAAAGCTTGCTGCCGCATAAGGCCGTAGCGCGGGTGCATAGCCAGATTGTGATGGACAAAATAAAAGCGGACGCTCCGTTGCCGATAGCGCCCGCTTAAATTTTTAGCTTCAAATTTGCGAGTGCAAATTAAGCGTTGTTTGTACCGCTATCGCTCTGAGTCACAGCAAGCAGAATTACGGCTGCAATGATGAGTGGGATGATCCACGCGCCAGAGCTGCCCATGCGTGTAGGCTCTTCAATAGCCACAACTTCAGGAGCTACAAAGGTTACAGCGCCCGCAAATGCGGATTGTGCTGCTACGAGACCGAGGGCGGCTAGTTTTAGTGCTTTCATTTTTTTATTCCTTAGATATTGCGCAATTAAGGGTGCCCATTGGGGCTGGCTCCCTTCTATATAGAAAAATGTATATTTGCTAGTCATTATTTGCATTTCTGTTTAAAAGCTTTCAACATGTTGCAAAAGTGTTGTCAGGACCCGCAAAGCCATGAAAAAAGCCCCCCTTTCTTTTTGTATGATAATCTGCTCGCGCCGCCGGCCTGCGCTCATTTCTCAAGCCTTAACGTCTATCGCAGATCTTGAAATTCCTGAAGGCATTCGGTTTTCCGTGCTCGTTGTTGAAAACGATTCTTCGCCGCAATATGCTGAATTGCTTGCCAAATTTGAAGGCAAACTTAGCATCCATTATGAGACCGAGCCAAAGCCCGGCCTTACTTATGTGCGCAACCGCGCACTGTCGACCGCCGAAAGCCTTGGCTTTGACTGGATCGGTGGTATTGATGATGATGTTGTGATTCCCAAAGATTGGCTGGTGCATATGGTTGCGGCCATCGGCACCTATTCGGACACGCAGGTTTTCTATGGAAACTGGGTGCGGCACAATCATCCGGATGAGCCAAAATGGCACCCGCGCGCGCATCATTATAATAAAAACGCCACCGGGCGGCAGATCAAAATGTCGTCCTTTAACAATATCGCGGTGCGGGCAGATGTATTTTCGCAAGAGGGCATGGCGCTGAGATTTGATCACAGGTTTCGGTATATCGGCGGCGAAGACACTGATTTCACCCGCTCTTATCGAAAAGCCGGTGGCATTATTCGCTCTGTACATGAAGCCCTTGCCGAAGAATACAACTCGTTGGACCGCTCAACCATGGCTGAGCGCCTATTCCGGGCAGAAACAACCGAATACACCAGCGCCGTTATTCGATATAAGCATGATTCCAAACCCAAAGCGCTTTTTTGGAGCTTTCAAACGGTTTATCGCGGGCTTGTGCTTGGCATTATTAATATTACGCTTGGCCTTGTCTTTATGCTGTATGATAAAGAGCTCGGGTTAAAATACTACAGTGCGGGCCGTCGGTTTTTTGCCCGGGTGCGTGGGGTGTTTCGCTATTACTTTGGTTCGGACCCAGAGCTTTATCGTGACGAAGATGCGTAAATAAATCGTGACGAAGATACGTGAATAAACCGTGACGAAGATGCGTGAATAATTTTAGTTCCCCCCTCGCTCTGATTAGATTATAGCAGCCCCATGAGCCAAAACCCTCCCAGCCTCCGCCCCGATCTTGCCCGCGC